>CALXXD010000003.1 GCA_944392595.1 uncultured Alphaproteobacteria bacterium | reverse complement strand
CGGGCGTAGTGTCTTTATTTCAAATATCAACAGACAGCATATGGTTTACACCATCAAAATTGCAGGCAACATTAAAAGGCCCGAAAGCCAAACCTGCCCTGTCATATTTATTAGAAATCCTGAAAGACTTTTTAATAAAAGGTCAAAATCCATACAAAGTTATGAACAAGTTCTACCGTTTGGATTTCTCGGTTATAAATACTAAACGCAGAGAATTTATATCAGCACTTTCTAAGTTTAAGGAAATTATATAAACCTTAAAAGTTATAATACGTTGTGCCACCGATTTTATTTGTGCTGGATGATACACGGCGATTACCAATATTTCCCGCTGTATATGTTGTTGTACCTATTCTATTCGTAGTCGTATTAACACGGCTGTCACCGAAACTGCCCGAATGATAAACAGTATTTCCAATTCTGTTTTCACTTACGTTTACACGCCTGTTACCAATAGAACCGCTAGTATAAACCGTTCCGCCTATTCTATTAGAACTGGTATTTACCCTTTCATCACCGATACGACCGGTGGTATACGTCGTATTACCAATTTTATTCGTTGTAGTACTGACATAGTTTCCATCAGAATCACGCCCAGAACAGTAAACAGTATCACCAATAGTATTACAACTGACACCTGCCAAGCACGACATTGGCACCCAAACCATAACAAATAAAAACCTTAGTTTTTTCATATTGTTATATATAATACAAACAACACCAATTATCAACTCATTACAAGAAATATTTTCCATTTATTTGAAATAAATTTACATATCTAACAAATAGCTTTTTATAAAGATTAATTTTTTTTCATTTTAAAAATATGAACTGATGTTCCTTTTCTATCTAAAGGCATATCAATAAATAAAGTTAAGCCTAATTCAACAGCTCTTTCTCTTATTTTTTCTGTTTGATAATTTGCCACCATCAAAACTATATACCCACCAGTTTTTAACACTCTTTTCATTTCACCTAAACCGTTTACAATACTTGTAGTTGATTTTATATCAAATGGTGCTTCGGTCACAATTGAATCAAAAAAATTATTGTCAAAAGGTAAATTAATTACATCCACAACATAATGTTTAGACCCTAAATTACGCAAGCCATACTGCATTTCTTCATCAATATCTGTACTATATACATCTAAGCCAAATTGCACAGCAACATAAACTATTCCGCCAGCACCTGCAAAAACATCCAACACACGTTGACCCGGATTTATATTGGAAATATTAAGCATAAATTTACAATCTTCTATCGGTAATGCTCTTTTCCCGGTATCCGTGCCATTACCACGATAACCTGTTACGTATCTTAACCCGCCCGTTTTATCTGGTAATAAAAAAGTCCTTTTATCTGGGGCCTGATTTCTAGTTAACTCTTTATCTTCCTCGTACACTTGATGCAAGGAATAAAAATCACCTTTCCATTTTATATTTTTTTTAGAACCTTTTTTTTCTGGAAGCATTATATAAACACTATCTATATAACCCAATTTATGGTATGCTGGGGCCAATAAATCAATATCAAAACTTTTTGGTAAATATGCGGCAACTATCCCCTTCTCTGTTGACAAAGGTCCACCTATAACAACCTCTACCCCCGGGATATCATTCAAGAAAGCCTCAACCTCTTTCAAAGCCAATTCTCTTGCTTTCAACCTAGACTTTCTTATCCTAAATATTAAAATATTTACATTCATCTTTTATCACTTTGTATACATTATATCAGAAGTAAAATAAAAATCTATTTATCTTGACTTTCTGGGAAAGGTAAGCGTAAATGCGGCAACTGATTAAAAGGGTGCCCCATGAAGTATAAATCTTATGAGGATATCAAGCCAAACAATGTTTCTACCTGCAATATGCTGTATTATTGTGCCTGTCGTATTTTGAATAAAATGGAGCATCGTATCAGACGCCGTAATGGTGGCTACTTGCCCTGTCGCGACAGAATATTATTACGTCGTCTGCACCGCAAAATTACGCAATTTGTGGCTATCTATAAAAACAAATAAAGCCCCAACGGGCTTTATTTACAAAGTACTTTGAAAAATGTCTTCTTTCCGACTTTTACTTTCAAAGCAAGTTTTGTTTCAAAAACGGCCTTTTCATCATTTTGACGAATGTCATTTATTATCACTCCCCCTTGTGCTATCAACCTGCGAATCTCGCTATTTGATTGTGAAGACAGTCCCAACTTTAAGACATCAAACACATACAAAATTTCTTGGTCTGTAATAATTTCTGGGGCGTTTTCTGGGAATACTTTATTAGAAAAAGTATCTTTAAAATCTTGCAAGGCCTGTTCTGCTTGCTGTTGCCCGTGCAAAATACCAACGATGGTTTTTGCCGTAAATAATTTTGCGTCCATTGGCTTGTGTTCTATATCCAGTGCTTCTATTTCTGCCAAAGGTACACGAGTATTATTTATCAGCAAAATACGTATCATTTCGTCCGGCAATGACATAATCTGACCGAACATAGTATTCGCATCTGTATCCAAGAAAACCCCAGTTCCACGAGATTTAGACATTAACTCGCCCGTTATAGGATTTTCCATTAAATTATTGCAAACAATGAACTTATCTTTGTTTTTTAGTTTCTTTAATAAAGTGCGTCCCATTAGTGCATTAAACGTCTGGTCTATACCACACATTTCTACATCCGCATCTAAAGCCACAGAATCAAAGCCTTGAAACAACGGGTACAGGAATTCATGTAAATGAATTGGTCTATTCTCGCTGATTCTTTTTTGAAACATATCACGTTCTAGTAAATGCTGTACTGTTGTATTAGATGCAAGTTCTATCAAATCACGCATAGATAATTTATTTAACCACTGCCCATTAAATACAACCCTTGCAGGATTTACTTTATCATTAAAATCTATAAGTGGAGAAATTTGCCTTATCCAATCAGTTGAAAATTCCCTAACTTGCTCTGGTGTCAATCTGGCGCGTGCAGAATTACGGTCTGATGGGTCACCAATACATGCCGTAAAATCGCCAAACAAAACTATTACTTCATGCCCAAGTTTACGAAATTCTTCCAATAGCATAAAGTTCTTTGCATGTGACAAGTGCAGCGATGTATTAGTTGGATCTGCACCTATAAAAAATCTTAATTTTTCATTTAATAAACGCTGTTTAAATTCTGCTTTTGAAGGGATTATCTCAACAATAATTCCTCTGTCTAAAATTTCATCTATTATCTGTTCTTTTGTTTTCATAATATGCCCTTTTTGTGTTTATGGTAAATAAAAATCGGCTTTGGCAGAAATAACCCTTAAGGTGCCAAAGCCGATTAAACCCATAACACCTTAAGGGGTTAATAGGCGTAATAAAAACCACGAACACAAAAACGTGCTTTATTAAAATCACAGAAAAAATTTGTTTTTAATAAACTCATTTCCTTTTTATTTTTACAGACACAAATATTTTTGTCAAGTTACAAGCAACTAAATACTTAATAAAATATTCTGCAGTTGCGATCTAACAGAATGATATTTCGTGCGCAATTCTGGTGATTGACCGACCAGATGCTGCCCAGATGCAGAATTATCAGATACCAATAATATTGCAGACGCCTGTTTTTCTATCATTTGGATTGCTTTGAAAAACGTTGCGCACTCCATTTCTATCAAACTAGCACCCATACTTCTGAACTCGTCTAAATGTTGATATTCACACAATATACTGTCTGCAGAAATAGGAACAGCCTGTTTTACAGTCAATTCTAAATCATTACATATATTTCTTAGAACCGTATTCAATTCTGGCGAAGAATGTGTTTTTTCAAACAGGTTTTCTTTATCTAATTGTTCGTGTAAATATAGTGTTGCACCAGTACCTGATATTGCTGTTTCTGGAATCACGATATCCCCTATGTTTATTTCTGGAACCAACGAACCAGCAGAACCTATAAAGATATACTTATCACAATTTAAACGATAACAAGACAAACAGAAGTCGGCTATATTTGGAGCCCCCACTTGTAATTGAATATACAAATATGTTTTTGAACCATTTTTTATCCTGAAAGACCTTGAGAATCTACCTTGATATAATTCAGAAATATTATCTTGTCCTGTACCGAAAATTTTTTCTATTGGCCATGAAGGTGCTACAAACACACAATCAAAGTGTTCTTTTGAAGAAATTCCGTAAATCTCTTGCAGGACATCTTCTGAATGAGAGTTATTTATAAATTCCTGAATAATTTTATTCATAATATTTCCCTTTGATTCCGATTATATCACAGATAAATAAACAAATCTATTTAACTTGACTTTCGGGGAAAGGTAAGCGTAAATGCGGCAACCGATTATCTATTTAGATATATCGCCAAATTCTGTGCGACCATTTATTACAGATGTATATGTAAATCAATCAAATTTACCAATGGAATTTATTACAAATGAATACAGTGTCACAATAACCACGCCAATAGTTTTCCGCAGGTATGCAAACACTAAATTTAGCGAAGCAAAAACAAGCCTGCTTACAATTGCGGAAAACAACAACCTTATCGTCAAGGCCTTTGCAACCGCGTGGTGCTATCGTGAAATGTACGAAGAATGTGGCGATGTGGATACAATCGCGAAGAGCGAACACGTAGCCCTGCGCCATATTTATAAACACCTGTCGCTGGCATATCTGAACCCAGAAGTCGTAAATCATATATTGAGTAATCAATGTCAAATATCTGTTCGTGATATATTGGACAGGGCATCACACAGCAATGACTTTGCCGAGCAGAAAAAGTTATTTGCCGCCCATTTATAATTGCATTTTATTACTTCGCTTTTTATAATCATATAAAGTGAGGTTGATATGAAAATAGCATTTTTGATTTTTCCTTTATTTCTTGTTGCCTGTGCGGAACAATCTTTTATACAGAAGATAAGTGCACCATCAGAAACAATCCACAACGAAAAGTGTGCAGAGATTCAAAAATATAGAATTTTTCAAGTTATTGATAATGGTTCATTGGCCATGGCTTGCGAAAACACATATGGCATTGAATCATGTATGGGCTTAACTGTGTTTATTCCAAAAGAAAAAGGTAAAATATATTATGACGACATGATTGTCGAACCATCAACTGATAAGTGCATAATCTATGCTGATGTTTATCGCTATACAACAAATCGTGGTGATACTAGAACAGTTCCAAAAATCAAATTTGAAAACAAAGACATTCCAAATCCCGATTTTGCAGAATGGCAAAAAACACAATCTAATCAATAAAATTGCCACGGTGGTTTTGGCCGTTGTATGTAAGCGGTGATAAAATTGGGTTATTTGGGGTTTTAATTATACATACTGGTAACTTCGTGGTGGGAATGTGGCTAGAATCTGCCTAAAAACAAAGCCCCGACAGATTTTGTCGGGGTTTTGATTATTCCTGGCGGTGCAAGGAATCTTTTACCTTTGGCTTATGAAAGACCTGCGTCCGACAATACGAACGAAAGGGTTAAAAACAGGGAAAAACAGGGAATTTCTGCAAAAAACGGCATTTCTGGGCAATTTTTACACAACCTAGATTAGAACACGCCCGCATATTTTCGGGATTTTTACACTGCTCTGCACAAAAATTCCCTACAAAAATAACAGGGAATTTTTTGGACTATATCAGGGAATTATCTGCGAATAACAGGGAACTTTATTTCAGCCCCCATTCCACACAAAACAAACCAAAATGCGCCAATATTACCCAACTTTGACATTGTGGTATGCCTGTGATAGTTTATATACAACCAAGGGACTAGCTATGGCTGAAATTAAAAAAATATTTAACGAATATGGTCTGGACTTTGATAACAACAAATATGGTATTGGCCAAAGCAGCGAAATAGAATATACCGACGGCACTGAAAGCAGGACTAACAAAAGAGTTAAAATAAATCACATCCAAGCCCGCTATTTTCGTATTTGGATTGGTAAAAAAGTCCTGATAATAGATTCTGACAAGCCCCACTTTTCAATTCGCGACAAAAAGCGTTGGAACTTCAAAGTAGTATACGGCAGAAGCGGCAGATAAAACTTTTTCGGTCTGTATTCTAAAAAAATATGCAATTTTATAAAGTTTTTGGAATACAACCATAAAAACTTCTTGAAAAATGATTTTTTTTGACTATAATCCAAAAAAAGGATTATAAATGTCTGCTATACAAACATTGATACCGCGCCCACAATATATCAAACAACTTGAAGCTTGGCGCGATAAGTCAGATGTTATAAAAGTAATAACCGGAATAAGGCGCTGTGGTAAATCCACGCTGTTCCAACTGTTTCAAACAGACTTATTCTTGGATTATGGGGTATCTGATGCTCAGGTACAACAGATAAATTTTGAAGACGCAAATTTTTCAGACTTATTAGATTGGAAAAAACTGCATGATCACATATTGAAGAATGTTGTTCCTGGTAAGATGAATTATGTGTTCCTGGACGAAATACAAAATGTTGAACATTTTGAAAAGACCATAAACAGTCTTAGATTACGCGAAAACATAGACATATATATAACAGGATCTAATTCAAAAATGCTTTCTGGCGAACTAGCAACGCTTCTTTCTGGACGTTATATCACCATACATATGCAACCTTTATCTTTTTCTGAATATGTAATGGCATATAACGTACACCAAGTCGGGATGTGGACGGCCACAACACGCGAAGAATTTTTAAACCCAAGACACAATAATATAAATTCTATGTTTCAAGATTACTTGCACAACAGCAGTTTTCCGTACACGGTGCAACTATTAAAGTTTGCACGAACAAACATACCTTATAACGAACCAATAGCAAGCGAACAAGTACGTCAGTTTCTATCTGGAATATTGGATACAATCGTGCTGAAAGACATAGTTGAACGCAAAAAAATCAAAGATGTAGCCAGACTAAAAAGAGTAATAAAGTTTATGTTTGACAATATAGGACGCGAAACGTCTTTACTTAAAATAAAAACGTCTTTGGAAACTGATGCCGGAATAAAAATAGATTCTGCAACAATAGATAGCTATGTAGAATCTTTGCTGGATACTTTTGTCATGTATAAAGCGGACAGATACGATATAAAAGGCAAACAACTGTTAAAAACAAACTCTAAATACTATGTTGCAGATATGGGCTTGCGATATATGTTATTGGGTCGTGAAGGTGATGACGGTCATGTATTGGAAAATATAGTTTATTTGGAATTATTGCGTCGTGGCTATCAGGTATATGTTGGTAAACTGGATTCTTATGAAATAGACTTTGTTGCCCAAAAAAACGGAACAACAGAATATTATCAAGTATCACAAACAGTTTTGAATCCTGATACACTTGAACGAGAATTGCGTTCTTTGGATAAAATAGACGACCATAATCCAAAATTCTTGATAACAATGGATACACCTTTCAGAAATGAGTATAATGGCATAAAAATCGTAAATGCGCTTGATTGGCTATTGAATCCATAAAAAAACTTAGTTGAGTTCTAAGACAAAACAAGCGTATAACTTATGTACCTCTAATACACAAATATATTTTTCACGAAATAATAAAAAGATAAAAAACGCTCAAAAAAATATTGATATGTATAATCTTTCCAATCATCGCCACCATGTGCGGTGATGATTGAAAGGTTCCTATAATGCTTATAACAACTGTCCTTCCACGTTTGCGTTGGTAAGCTTGCAGTATTCTAATATCTCTGACGTATTTGCACCTTTGGATTTCCATGCATAAAATTGAGTATCAGACAACAAAGCATAAGACCATTCGCAATTCATTCTGTCTTCTGGTTTTAATTCGTTTATCTTACCTATCCAATCCAAAGCCCCCCTTTGTTTGCTTTGAACATCTGGATTGCTCATTTTATCATTGCCTTTGGTTTCAACGATATATATCTTATCGCCTATCTTTATCATAAAATCAGGATAATAAGTCGCCAGCATACCGTCTGACCTTATATATCTAAACCGTGCAAAAGAATGCTTAAATTCATTTATTTTTATTATCTTTTCTACCGCGGAGTCAGTATCTGCAAATTCAAGAAAATCTCTTTCTAGACCGCCTTTGTTTGACGGATAAAAGGTCTTTTCATAAATAGATTTAACTATATTCAAAGCAAAGTCTTCGCGACCCATCATAGTATCTATTGAACTAAACCATTGCTTTTCGACAACTGCTTCCGACACATCTACATCCATTTGCATATTGTGTATTGCAATGGAAAATTCTTTGATTATATGAGATATTATGTCGCCCTTTAACACCAACAAAACCCGCCAATTATTGCCTTCAAATGGGTCAAAGTATCTATCAAACAATTTTGTGCGAATATATTCGTCTATAGCACTTACCAAAGCGACATTATCTATCTGCATAGTTGGTAAGTCTCTTGTATGACCGTTGACAGTTGCCTTTACTATATTCACTGTCATTGCATTTAATATCTTTTGCAAAAATTCGTTATAAGATTTTGCAGTGAATATATCACCAGTAACCTTATATTCGCCAAATCTTGTGCCAACTTTTATTTCTTCTGAATAAAATCTTTCAGCATTATCTTTTGGCAACATATTCTTTAATTGTTCCAAATTATATCTTTCCAACGGATGCAGTTTATCAATTGAAATTCCTGTTCCGTTCAAGGTTTCTTCCTTATCTTTGATTATGAGCGGGAAAAACATATCATAATCTTTATAGTTAGGTTTCAATCCAACTGTTATCATATCGCCCAGTGGCTTTCTCGGTTTCTCTGGATCTGGGTCTACTACCATTAATCCTTCTGACATCTTGTCATAGAATTGTAAGAAAGCTGGGTGTTCAACCACAAATAAAGTATCCAGATAATTTATTGGCTCCTTGTGCAAATCGTACATGTTCTTGCGATTTTCTGCTTTGGAATCTTGGAATTCTGGTTCACGAAACATTAATCTTAAACCACGACCCAATACTTGTTCTAATAAGATAGGGGCTTGACTGGAACGAAGCGGAACAATTACACAAATATTGTTCACATCAAAACCTTCACGAAGCATTAAAACAGAAACAACAACCTTTGGCTTTATACTTTTATCCAAAGCGAACAAGGTTTGTTTATATTTTGCCCATTCTGCCTCACCTAATTCAGCCTTTTTTCCTGAATCTATATTCATTATTTCGTCCGCGGACAAACCTTCTTGCATCAAGAATTTCACAACTTCTGGTGATACATTTGTGTCTTCACAAATAACCAGCATCTTTGGGTACTTAGGCTTTGGAAGTTTTGCAAAGGCTTCTTCAAGTATCTTTAATTTTGCAAGCCCTGCCCGTAATAAAACTCTTTGTCCTTCGGATATTCCCAAAACTTTATTTGTTTCATCACGAACGGCTTTAAAATCTAGACCTTCCTGTTCAGAAAGACTGGCAACTTCTTTTCGTTTATCCATAACCCATGATTTAACCAATCCCTTTCGCATAGCAACAGATAAATCAAAATCAACGATAATATGCGGAAAATGATTCTTTGTTCTGTTCTTGCCACTGCCTGTTACATCATACGGTGTGGCTGAAAAATCAATCTGAATAAAACTTCTGCCTTTACCCGCGGATATTTTATCCAATGCTTCTTGCCATTTTACTTCATTAACACGACCATTTAATTTGCTTTCGTGTATATGATGTGCTTCGTCATTAAACACACATATATCGGACATTCCTGCCAGATATTCTAATATTCCGCCCCTTAAATAACGATTATCCAGTGTTTCTAGTGAATTACCCGCGGCAGTCCCAGGTGTTACCGGCAATAAATCTTTTACAATAGCCTTTGAATCGTCTAAGTCTGTTCCTGCCAATTCTATCTCTGACTGCTCTTCTTCAATTTCTTCGTTTAATGTATGCCAATTAGTTATTGCAATTATACCATCCGCGGTTATTTTATCTTTTATTTCTGTTTTATCTGCAACCGAATTTCTGACAAAGGAATAGATATCGTCCCTGTATCTGTCAGGTAAAAACAAATCTTCATTCTGTTTTATATCACTTGTATTAAAATCACGACTGCCATCTGTATTCTGTTTTCCAAGGAATGCATCCAGCAATCTTTCATAAACAATCAATCCGGGGGCAATTATCAAGAAATTTTTAGTATATTTCACTGGTGCAAAGGCGGGTTCATAATACTTTGCATTTAAGTATTGCCATATCAGCAAAGCATTCAGCACCCAAGTTTTCCCAGTACCAGTCGCCATTTTTATACACATTTTCGGTGTATTGTATTTGGATTTTTGGATTTCAGTTATTAATCCAGAATTGGTGATAGTTTCTGTGGTATCTTGGGCAATCGCGGCATAGGTTTCAGCAATATTACCGGATTTTAACACTTCGTGAACATAGATTGCATTCAAAATTGCTTGTCTTTGTCCAATATGAAAATTTCTGTCTCTTTCTGTGGTAAAGGTTTCTTCAAACCACCACCGCAATAAATCCGCGGTAACGGGTGTTACCTGTCGCAACATATTGCCATTTTCCCATTCGCGATTAACTATTTTTGTTAATTCCTTGGCAAAAATTAATGGATAGTCACCTGTACCTGTATTAATTCTGTTAACCATAACCCTGACCTTTGTTTATTTCAAATCCACCACCGTTTGAGATTCAAATCCAAATACATCCACTGCCTTGACACATATTTTACGATGTGGATTATGTTTAACTGTCAATGTAACAGACCGTGTTACCCGCAACCCATCGCCATCATTGGCGGTATTTTCGCGATAATCTTGCCATACACTGCGGAAAGTTGTTCCATCATATTCGGGATCTATTGACCAATATTCAATTAAATCCAATGGATTTTCCGCGATAACTTTTTGAACCAATTCTTTGTTTTTGTCATCCAATGGCAATACATCTGGCGACAATAAAACATAATTATCTAATTCTATAGTTATATCTTGCTTATCTGGTTCTGTAACAGATTGTTTAACAATTGGCTTTTTAACTGTCAGATATTGCAACGAAGAAAATCGTACCCGACCAGATTCAACCAATTCCTTGTAATCTTTCTTTTTTAATAAATCCATTAAATCTGGCGGAATAACCAAAACTTCTATCTGTGATTTATCCATATGTTGCAATTTTTCAGCAATATCAAAACTGAAATTCCAACCCAATACGATAACTTTTGACCACCCCCCCATAAAAGATTCACGGGCTTTAATGGCATTATTTATTGTCGCCGCACTGGTAATTTTATTTGGGGAATCAACAATAACCAAAGTCCGTCCCATTTGACCATAATTTGCAGGAATATCATCGCCAATGAAGGGTTTTGCACCGTACAGATTCATAACAACCCTTGCCAAATCTGAAACTCTTTTTATTTCATTTGTGGCAACAAAGGCTTCCCTTTGATAATCACCAATTGAATGATATAAAAATGGCTTGGCTTCATTATCAATTAACCGTTTTCGCATAATCATAACAGACGGTTTGCCAATATCCGAAGTAATCCAACGACGACCAAGTTTTTCAGCGACCGCGGCAGTTGTCCCAGAACCACCAAAAAAATCCGCAACAATGGAATTTTCGTTGGAACTGGCTTTAATAATTCTTTCTAATAAAGCTTCTGGTTTTTGGGTGGCATAACCTGTTTCTTCTTTGGCCCTTTTTACAAGATGCATAGCATAAGTTGGCTTTATATCTACCCATACTGTTGATAATGGAACACCAAGACTTTCATCCAAATATTGTTTTTCTATTGTTCCATCATTTCGCTTTCTTGTTTGATAAGCCCTACCATTTTCGTCTATATTTGTAAACCTATCTTGAATATATTTTTCAGAATATGGTAGATAAATTTTATGTTCTATTCTATTAGAGTAATTTTTTGTATAGTGTAATATGTATTCATGGGTTTTTACCATTTTTGTTCCCGCAGCTCTGCCACCTGATGGTGTTCCGTAATTCCACACAATTTCAGAAACCATTTGATTTTTGCCAAAAATATCATCCATTATAATTTTGACATAATGTGAAGTTTGACTTCCAATATGTACATAAATAGAACCCTTTTCTGACAACAAATCCCGCATTAGCATTAATCGCGGATACAGCATTTCCAAATAACTGACAGTTCCGTTTTTCCAAGTATCTGAATATGCAAATTGGTCTATTACCGCGGGGCGGGCTTCTATATCACCCGTTGGCAATGTTATTTTTGTTCTGTAATCTGCCTTGGAATCAAATGGTGGGTCTATATAAATTAAATCTATTGCCCCCCGCATAGACGGCAACCCCGTCTTTTCATCACCGTTTAATAATGCCTGCATAACAAATATATTATCGCCATATACCAGGCGATTAAACCAATTATCAATATCACAGGTTGTATCATTTGTGGTATCTGGCGGGCAACATTGACGAATTTTACCACGAAACAATCCGGATTTATCCCGCGATGGCAACACATATTCATTTGTTTGCAATGACATTTTGTTGTCAGATTGCAGCCTTTGAATAAATTTCTCGTATTCTCGCTTACCCCGTTTAACAATTTCTGGCAATTCTTCTATCAATGATTTTCCCGGCATTATTTTTCCCTTTGCTCTTTTATCAAATCCTGCGGGAACGGCATAAAAATAACCGCCAAAGGAAAGGCGGTCGGGAAAGTTAGCTGAGCAGTTTAAATCAATGTTGCTCCTGATTGCCTTCGAATTTAATTCTATTGTATAACAATCAGCTCCCCGACCATCAGTCAGGGGTATTTAACGGTGCAAAAACACCAAAAAAACACCAGATCGATGCTTCTGCACCGGATTTAAACAAGCCAGCTACGGCCCCGAACCCAATTCCCACTGGATTCGCATTTCAGTTTAACATAAAAAAACAGAAAATCCAACCTAATCTGACCAACTATTTTTGGAATTTTATCCGCTTGAAAATACTAAAAAAGTATAATACCATCGCACAGTAATAGTAATAAGGTGATAGTTATGTATAGAACCCCCGTAGAATCTTCTAACATAAAAAGTGTCGGCTTTGATAGTAATACATTAGAAATAGAATTCATTTCTGGCGGTATTTATCAATACTTTGATGTTCCAACAGAAGTGTACCATCTTTTTATGAACGCTTCATCCAAGGGAAAGTTCTTTCATAAATTTGTTCGCAATAATTATTCGTATAAGCAAATTGCTTAAAGCTCAAATATCCTATTGCATATATTTCTGAAACCTTCTGGGACATCATTATATGTTTTCCAATTCTCGGTTTGTTTATATGCTTTAAATGGCTTATCTTTAGTTTCAGCCTCATAACCCAAGACATCCTCTATACAATTTTTTAATACAAATAGATTGTCATCCTTATTAAGCTCTAGTTTTATGGGTTCATTAAAGATTTCCGCTTTAGGCTTACCAATATCAGCATCGTGCATTACCTTAATATCATCAAAACCCAGCGCACGTAGATATTTAATAACAGAAATTATTACTGGTTTACCTCTAGCTTTTAAAATTGTCCAATCTGCCATTATTCTGTTTTTTTGTGGCTCTTCCAATAAATTTATAATTTGTTTTAATACTATTTCTTCTGTATCTCCTTCAACAATAAGTATTCTTTTCCCAAAAAATATCTTTGCCACTTCTGCATCTAGCTTTAATAACATTTTTATATAGTTTTTTTGATCTTCTACTAAAGTCGCATAATCCGGTAAAATATTAAAAGCTTTTGATCGAGTAACTTCTGCTTCTTCATCGCGATCAATATACAACTTATTTAATACCTGTGGTTTATCCTTGGATAAATCTATCATATATGGAGAATGAGTGGAGCAAACCATCTGATTATGCGACGATAGTTTATATATAACTTCTTTCATTAAATAAGCAATATGGGGGTGGAGATATAATTCTGGTTCCTCGAATGCTATTATTAAATCTTTATTGACTTTGCCAAGTTTTCGGTCTCGTTCAGCTTTATATTGCAACAATGCCAGGACTGCTGAACGGATTTGTCCCGTTCCCTGATAAGAAACTTTTGTTTGAATATTACTTCCAAGTTCTATTTTATATTGAGGTAATAGAACATCATCGCACGATAAACTTGCACTGGCTGTAATAGAAGCTCCAGGAAATATTGCTGACACTGTAGAATTCAATTCTGCCACCATCTGTTGGATACCAGAGCCTGGGTTATTTGGTCCGATCTCATTTTCAAGTGCCATCAAAGCACGTTTTGCTATAGCATAATTTTTAGATCCTATTGTGCTTTCATGAAAAAGTTCTGAAAGTATATTTACTAAAGTCCCTTTTTTTTCTCCATATTCTTCTATTTTATCATATGGCTCGATTAATAATAACTGCGGAAGTCTTGTTATAACATTTGCAGATATTCCTCCAGGGTTTTGTTGCCATTCTTCATCGCCTGGCACACAATCCCAAAATTCATCAACATCTTCCATAAGCTCTAAAAGATTTTTTGGAAGTTTTTTTATCAAATCTTCATTTGGGACAAGTACTTTATCTCGTGGAATGCCTGAATTAACCAAATCTTGCCATGTAATCACCGTACCATCTAAAAATTGTGCTTTTGGATTAGCATGTACCCCAAGCATATAGAAGCCGCCCTTCTCCATACTTCTATAAAATATTCTCTTATAAGTGAATTTATAATCTATAATATCTCCTGCATCGTTTTTTATTGGCAAAACACGCCTGGCATTAAATCCCTTCCAATCGGGATCTTTTATTATATCAGGATTAACTCCTCTAAACTCCCCTATTAGCTCTATGTAATCATCAGCCAAAGCATCATTAGATTTCTTATAAAAATTATCTACTTCGGTTTTATCTTTAGCTGATAAGAATAATTCTAATGCTGCAAAAACACTACTTTTTCCAACATTATTAGCACCTATTAAAAAAGTAGTATTTGGTGAAAATATTATTTCTGCGTTAGATATCTTTCTAAAACCACGTATTTTTAAAGAATATAAATACATAACGTTTATTCCTTTTTCAAATCTTCAAATGCTTTGGTCATTGTCGGGTTATTCTTGGTCAGTTTTTTTATCGTCAAATCTTGCGCCTTGTTATTCGCCAAACGCAAATTATTTTCAGAACTCAGCAACGCTTCTTTGGTCTTTTGCAAATGATCTATGGTTTTATCTATTTCATCTATGGCCTTTTTAAAACGTTCACTGGCGCGTAAATAATTTTGACCGAACTTTTCTTTAAATTCGTTCATTTCTGCTTCAAAATTAGATATGTCTATATTCGTCTGTTTGTATTCCGCAATCTGTTGCTTATATTTAACAGAATTCAATGCCGCATTACGCAACAAAGTTATTATCGGAATAAAAAACTGTGGACGAATAACGTACATTTTTTGATATCTGTGCGACACATCTACGATACCCGCATTGTACAGTTCACTGTCTGATTCCAGTAAAGAAACCAATACCGCATATTCGCAATTCTTTTCATTACGGTCTTTGTCCAACTCTTTGAAAAAGTCTTCGTTTTTATGCTTGCTTGCCGTTGTATCCATTTCGTTTTTCATTTCAAACATTATGGATATAAACTCCGTACCGTCTTCGGCATAATCACGAAAGATAAAATCCCCCTTGCTGCCTGTTCTTGCATCATTATCTTTTTCAAAATACGCCCTTGGGAATGCAGTAGCACGCAATCTATTAAATTCTGTATCGCAATGCTGCTCCAATGTTTCACCAATCATCTTTGTTGACTGTCTGGCTTTTAAATCTTTATACAGGGCTATTTCTGCATCTTTGGTTTTTAACTGCGCATCATAGTCGCTTTTTAACTTTTGTTGCGCTAATTCGTTGTCTTTTTCTTTGTCCTTTACATCGTTTTGTAACTGCGCAATAAGTTTTTCTTTTTCAAACAGTGCTTCCTTGGACCTATTAACAGCGTCTTTCACAGCAATTTCTTTGTCCTTTTCACTGGCTTCAACACGAGCCTTAAACGCTTCTATTTGTTTGGTTAACTCTGCAATTTCTTTGTCTTTGTTATTCTGAACCGTTGCAACCTGTAGTTTAATTTCTGCGTCTTTGCTTTTGTTTGCAGCATCTATTTTTGATTTTAACTCAGCAATTTCCTGATTTAATTGTGCAACTGTTTTTTCTTTTTCTTGCTCTGCTTTTGATTCTGCAAGTTTTATTTCCGTCTGCTTTTCTTTTTCGAATTGTGCCAGACGTTCATGCAAGTCTTTATGAAACTGCTCATCACGAACCTGGGCAACAATCGCAGAATAACCTGATTCATCGACTGTAAAAACTGTACCGCACTTTGGACATTTTATTTCTTGCATGAATAAACTCCTTTCTTTATTGAAAAGAATCATATCAAGAAAAACGATAAAAGCAACACCTAAGCATTTGACAATATTCATATCGCTAACTTGCCTTTAAGACACTAGCGGCAACTGAAAAAAGGGTGTCGCATGAAGTACAAATCTTACAAGATATCAAACCAAACAAGGGTTCCACTTGCAGTATGCTTTATTATTGCGCTTGTCGCATTTTGAACAAAATGAAGTATCGTATTAGACGCCGTAATGGCGACTACCTGTCCTGTCGCGACAGAATATTATTGCGCCGTCTGCATCGCAAAATTACTCAACTGACCGCAGTATATAAAAATAAGAAAAACCCAAATATACGTATTTGATACACTACCCCAAACAAATGTGCACTTCCTTATATAGGGGCACCCTCAAAAAAAGCATAAAACTTAACTCATTGTTACAAGAAATACGTTACTTCCCTGTACTAAAGTATCTTTTTTTAACCTAATTTTTGCCTTTGACGAAACTTTATCTGGAATATCTATAAAAAAACCAATTTCATATTTATAAATTCCGTCTTTTTTTGTAAATAAACCTAATTTTATTCTATCAAATAAGCGTGCTACGGCATCTTTATTCGAGTGTTTTTTTGCTTCTATAACTATTTTATTATAAATATTCGTTCCGCGACAGTGTACAATTATGTCTGGAAAAACTCTTCTAATATATTTTTTCTGCGATGTCCCTTGCCTTACAACCAAGAGATATTCGTTCTTCCCTTCAACACCTGTCCCGACAGGAACTGCTTCTCGCATCTCACGTTCCAAATCTGTGAAGGCTTCATATAAATTATCATAACCAATCGATAGACCATCACCTCTACGATTTTCTATAAAATCTCTAATAGAAGCGACTATATCAGAGAAATCTAATTCCTTACACTTATCCAAATTTTTGTTATACTCACAATCAATATTGTGACATGAGAAAAAAACTTGCAAATACTCAGCTATTTTATGAGTTTGTGATCGCTCATTTACATCATGTTCTATTAAATAATAATCTTCTTTAATAAAACGGTTAAGTGCATATCTTATCGCTGTTCTGTATAACATAATAAGTCCCTTATTGATACAAATTAAAAATTATAACACTAAATATTTCTTAAAAAATTTTATCCATATGCAATGAGATTAAGTTATAAAACAAAAATTCGCAAGCATTTTAACAAAACAAGATACAATATATAAAAATAAATCTATTTAACTTGACTTTCGGCGCTTTCCAAGCAGTAATTGGACAAACTTAAAAACATAGTAAAAACAAAGGAGTCCAATATGCCTAAATACCCTGATATAAAGGTTTATTTAACAAATCGTGATGGTAACGCTTTCGCTATCCTTTCGCGGTGTAAAAATGCCCTGGTCTTAGCAGGGAAAGAAGATAAATGGTCCGAATTTTTGACTGAGGCTACCAGTGCCGATTATCCGCACTTGCTTGTCACTGTTATGAAATGGTTTGAGGTTGAATAATGCCATACAAAAATCCGCCTAAGAATAATCGTTTTCGCTGTGGTACGTCCGGCAATCCGTTCGGGCGTATGCCGGAAATTACCAACAAAGACCTGTATCACAACCTGCGTATTCTACGTACAATAATCGATATTGCTATGCAACAACTGCGACAAAAAGGAACCAGTAATGCAACGGAAAGTTAAAGATATTTTGCCCAAGACATTTGAAGAGTTGAAAGCGTTATCACAAGATGAGCGTGCGCATTTATGGGCACGGTATTCGCCCCACCCTTTTAAGCGACAAATGCGACCTCTGTGGTACTATATTCAATGCGAACGCTTAAACCTGCGGATTGAGCCAAAGTTCATCAAGAAAATCAAAAAGTATAAAGACAACCCCGCCGAATGCGTAAATCGTGTATTAAAGCACAGGTATAATATTGCGCCTGGTACAACTATCATTAGGCACTTTCGGAATATAGAACATAAAGTCTTGGTCAATTATGACAACACGTTTTTATATAACGGAAAACAGTATCGTTCATTATCCGCAATTGCGTCCGATATTTGTGGTGCGAAGACCTCAGGCCCACATTTTTTTGAACTGGATAAAAGGAAAGTAAATGCCGGTGATTAAATGTGCTGTTTATGTCCGTAAGTCAACAGAACATGGGTTGGAACAAGAGTTTAATTCCCTGTTAAATCAGGAAGAATCTTGCAAAGCATACATTGCGTCCCAGGCATTTAATAACTGGGAATATGTTCGCACTTATACTGATGCGGCGATTTCTGGTGGAACCATGGACCGACCTGCATTAAAGCAAATGTTGGAAGATATATCCAAAGGGTTGATAAACACTGTTGTTGTGTACAAGGTTGATCGATTGTCTCGCTCTATCTTGGACTTTCACAATATGATGAAGTACTTTGATAAATATAACTGCAACTTTGTGTCCATCACCCAGGCATTCGATACCAGTACTTCTATGGGTAAGCTAACCCTGAATATGTTATTATCATTTGCACAGTTTGAGCGGGAAGTTGCCAGCGAACGTGTGCGTGATAAAATACGCGCTAGCAAAGCCAAAGGTCTATGGATGGGCGGTAATCCGCCATTAGGATACGATATAAAAGACAAAAAGTTGGTTGTAAACGAGATGGAGGCCCAACAAGTAAAACAACTGTTTGAAAAGTATTTGGAGTTGCAATCTGTAAAACGCTTGGTTCAATATGCTGAAGCACAGGGTATATATTCCAAGAAATGGATTTCCAAAAAAGGTAATCAAAAAGGTGGCAATAAAATATCACTGATGGGAATGCATCGCTTGTTGCGTGATATGACTTATATCGGTCAAATCGCACATAAAAAAGCAAACACCTTTGCCAAGGGCGAACAAGACGCGATTATTTCAAAAGACCTGTTTAACCAAGTTCAACAGGCGCTAAAAAACAATTCTAATAACAAAACAGAATCACACCGTTCACCAAACTTGTTGTCAGGCAAACTGTTTAACAGTCAAGGCGAACGTTTTATCAACCAAGTCAAAACCAACAAAAATCATACTAAAATACATTACTATGCGCAAAAGGGACTTTTTATACCAGCGGCACCGGTTGACGAAGTTGTATCAAATACTATTTCAGAGTTTCTAAATGCCGACCTGTCCCATCTGCCCCCAGATTCAGCAAGTGCATTAAAGTCAGTAAATTGGGCGGCACTATCTGGCATAAAAAAACGGGACTTTATACAAGCAATAGTTGATAAAGCTATTTTCTCAAACAATCAACTGATTATCTATTTAGATATATCGCCAAATTCTGTGCGACCATTTATTACAGATGTCTATGTAAATCAATCAAGCTCACCAATGGAATTTATTACAAATGAATACACTGTCACAATAAACGTTCCCGTAGTTTTCCGCAGGTATGCAAACACTAAATTTAGCAAGGCAAAATCAAGCCTGCTTACAATTACGGAAAACAATAACCTTATCGTCAAGGCCTTTGCAACTGCGTGGCGATATCGTGAAATGTACGAAGAATGCGGTGATGTGGATACAGTTGCAAGGAAAGTTGGTTCCACACCACGTACAATTTACAAATACCTTGATATAGCTTATATGAATCCGAAAAGAGTGAATCAAATACTTGACGGCACCATCATTTGCACATATAAAAATCTTTTAAATGACTCTAAACAATATTCATTATAACAATGTTTTTCTTCTGTTTTTGACCCCCCATTTTTTGGCAAAGTATGTCAGAGTGGGTAAAATGGGAGTTTTGGGGAAAGTAAAGACATACCAGAGCAATAATGCACTAAAAAAGTCCCAGAAACCGGCGGGTTTGTGGGACTTTATATAAACTTTTGGATTTTTTTGTATTCCTGGCGGATGGGGAGGGATTCCCTCGCACGATGCTTACGCATCGGCTGCGGGGCAACCGTGACGATTTGACTGCGTTGCACTGGTCAAATCTACTTGTTGTCGAACCTGGGGCTTCTTATCCGCCCCACCGATCCATAAAATAAAAAACGCCCCGTTGGGCGTGTTTTATTTTATGGCGGATGGGGAGGGATTCGAACCCCCGGTGGAGTTGCCCCCACAACGGTTTTCAAGACCGTCGCAATCGACCGCTCTGCCACCCATCCTAAACTGTTTTTACCGACGGTCTTTCAAACCGTGACGCTGTATTTTACACATTTTTTTATTAAATGCAATAATGAATATAAAAAATAGGAAAAGAAAGCACTATACATTTACTTGATTATTGCTGTATAATACAACCGTATATTGAATTTAATATGAATATAATCACAACCAAAAGGGGAGAGAGATGAATCATGCGACTATATGGGCGGCCATAGACCGTGTGGCCATCAGGCTGCGGATGACTCGTTCTGGCTTGGCGCGACATTGTGGCATGGACGCAACCGCCTTTAACAAAAGCAAAAGATTTGATAAGTATGGCAAGCCGCATTGGCCATCTTGTATAACTGTATCCAAAGTAATGTTATTTGCGCATCTTTCCCCAGAAGAATTTGGTCGCATAATCAGCGAAGCCGAACACGACTTGGCCCAACAGAACGGCACCGCCACCGCTGCGTGACAGCGGCGGTAGTTACTAGTTACTCGTGACTCGTGTCACCCTTCGCCGAGGCTTCGGGTGATAGACCACCCCGGCGGTCTGGTGACCGCCGGGGTGGTAAGAGAGTGCGTAATTAGCCACTTACTCTCTTGTCATTGCGAGGGAGTGAAACGACCGTGGCGATCCAGTGAATAAAAAAAGCACTGCGGGCGTTCGCCCGCAGACATATTATAACTGGATTGCCACAGTCGTACGACAACGTTTTCAACGTTGATCGTACTCCTTCGCAATGACAAGGTAGTTACTTGTTACTAGTTACTCGTGTCACCCTTCGCCGAGGCTTCGGGTGGTAAGAGAGTGCGGGATTAGTTACTTAGTTCCCTTTGTCATCGCGAGGGAGTGAAACGACCGTGGCGATCCAGTGAATAAAAAAAGCACTGCGGGCGTTCGCCCGCAGACAAATTGCACTGGATTGCCACAGTCGTACGCCAACGTTTTCAACGTTGATCGCACTCCTTCGCAATGACAGCGGGGCTAGTTACTGGTTACTCGTAACTCGTTACTCGTGCTTCACCCTTCGCCGAGGCTTCGGGTGACAAGCCCCACCCCCCGTCGCGCAGGGCGCGACACCCCCCGCCCAGGTTCCACCCACGCAAACTTTGTTTGCGCGGGGCCCGGAGGCGGGGGGCATTAGACCACCCCGCCCTGCGCCCCCCTCCGCAGAGGGGAACTTTATAACGGTACGGCCTAAATTCCACGCCGCCGGATTGGGAACTTTGTTCCGTGGCGGTGCGGGATGAGTTACCATCTATTGAAATTTTTATGAATAAAAAAAGCCCCGCGGGGGCGGGGCAATTGTCCAATATAAGTTAAATTTATCGTTTTTATTTATTAAAAACGCAGATTCAAACGAACGCCAACTTCGGCTTTGACGTCTGTACCGTTTTGAGACTGCGCATGCGCATCGTCAAACGTGTATTCGCCATAGACCGCAACCTGGACATTGTCGGTAATCTGGTTCGCGGCAGACAATGTAATGATATATTCATCAAAACCATCGTCCATGTTCGCAAATTTACCAATAATAGTATTTACAGCCGGCAGCAAATCGTCTGGCAATTCTGTTGCCAAGCCTTTTACACCATTGTCGGCATGATGATTGTATTTGAATCCTGCGCCAAACGACCAACGGTCATCCAATTGGTAAAACGCGTTCAGGCCGAAATTAACCTCGGTCGTGGATTTCAGATTAACCGAAATTTCAGACGGCAGCCCCGGCATCGCCGTTTGCAAACTTGTCACATCGATAACATTGCTGCTGTTACCGAATGTTTGCAGGACTTCCACGAATGCGGATGTGGTTAATTTGCTCCAAGTTTTACCGAAACGAACACCGGCATCCACACCCCAACGACCATTGGAATAATTGTCGTAATTAAATACCTGGTTGGTAACATCAAACGAACCGCGCATTTTGTTTATGCCGCCCAAGTGCGCATCTGCATAGACATCCAAAACGATATCGTCGGATGTTTCAATCGCGCGCCAAATCAAGCCCAAACGGCCATGATTCATGCCCTGGCGGTCAATATCGCCGTCGTATGTATATTGGAATGCGCCACGGATGGCAATACGGTCTGTGATACCGATGCCCAAATCTTCCTGGACACGCCAAATCGGAAATTCAGTCGCGCCATTGTGTCCCTTGGCGATATGCGCATCGGAACTGTCTGCGACCTTTAACATTAAACCAGCCGTTGTTTTTGAATAAAATTCGCCTGATGTCGGCATGTACAACGGATTTTCCAAATTAGCAGCCATCGCAGGCGTTGCCAAAACAGACGCCGCCACCGCTAATTTCAAACTTTTTTTCATCTTGTAACTCCTTCGTTGTTGTCGATGAAATGAATCACACAGCCCCCATTATTGGCAAGACTGCGGGTCATACCCACACCGCCCATTATTGGCAACAGTGTGTTGTTTGTGGCATAACCGTTGTACAGGGTGCTATATTATGGGAATAAAGTCAAAGGCTATTTTCAGGCATGGACAAAAACTTGAAAAGTGTATTTTGAACACTATATAAAGATGAACGGGTAACAAAGGGGTGTAACCATGGCTGACGAATTTGATAAAAATATCCAGATGATTATGGGAAAATCTGTCAAGCAAGACCCGCAATTATCGGCGGATGATAAAAAATCCATCGCGGTGGCGTACCAGAAATTATTTGCGAATTTGACGTATAATAATTGGCTGCGTGGGGGAACGTTGGGGAATGCTTGGTATAAAACATTATCACAAATGAAACAATTTATTCAATCCAATGGCACGGCCAGTCCGGCCGCAATGTACATGCGTCAAATATTCGCATCGCACAGTGCCGAATGGTCAAAAGTTATGATGACAAATCCAAATCGTGAATCTGTTTTGGATGTGGATGAAAAAACACGTGCCAAATGGAATGCGCGCACCGCCCAGGAAATGAACGCGGCACGCGAATCCATGATTGCAATGGTGAAAAAATATCAGGCGGTTGAAAAAGACGAGACGTCGAAAAACAAAACCGCCACCCAGGATGCTTTCCGCGCCGCCGCGCAAAAGATGCAGATGTTAATGATTCTGCAAATGCGTCAAAAACAAAATGGTGGCATGGCGGCATAAAATAAAACGGGGCAAGCGCCCCGTTTTTTATTCCACTGTCGCCAATGATGACGGTATAAACACAGAATCATTATATCGACTTAACCAACGCGAACCAGTGCGGCAAAATACAGTACTTAATGAATCTTCGTATTCACGCATGGCGGTTGTCCATCTGTTTTGCACGTCCAATTGTGCGCCCTGGTATGCGGTAAAACCACCCAATGCACCGCTAACGCCCGCACCAATTAAAGTATTTTTCAAACGTGCTTTGTTACCAAAATCAATAACCCCACCGTCGGATGCGCTGACCTCCATCGGGTAAAAGTTTTGAACTTTGGCATTATCTGCGTCATCCAAAGTATATCCGATGCCGTTATTGCCGCGTCCATATACAGTCTCGGCACCGTTGGCGTCCTTCCATTCTTCCCAATCGCCATCTGTAAAACCGAACGCTTTGTCACGCATTTCAATCATTGCGGGGATTTCGCTTGTTATACGTTTTGCGCTGTATATCTTTACCCATGTACCATTGGTTATATCTTGATTTTGATCAAAAGTGATTTCGTCGGTATTCTCGTCCCTGTGCATATAATATACCGTACGAGACATTTGTGCCAATTCCGATGCATCTGTGTCCGAGACGTCTCTGCCGTCTATTATAATATTCACCAACCGTTCGCTTTCGCATGTTGTTTTTTCACCCGTCACAGAACACACATACGTCGCGCCGGACGTGTCATCAATACGGTAATAAGCAGTTTCACCACTGCCAAGTCCGTTATCCGTTATTGCCAACGCACCCCACAAACATGTTGTTTTACGTTCGCCATTTTCAGCATCTTGATCGGGGATAACGCAATCTTCGATACGTAATACAGAATCGCCCGTTTGCACCATATTGCCAACGACCCCGCCGGCCGCCGCATTTACACCGGTGGATAAAATAACATCGCCCGCGACCTTGCCCGCATAGGCATTGCCCGCCATTAACGCCGCCCCAGACAACGCACCAATAACAGTGCCCTGGATTTTTCCTTTGTCTGTGCCCAATAAACTGTCGCCGTTGCCATCGCCCGCCATATTACCGCCCAAGCCGCCAATTACCGCGCCGGCCGCAATTTTCAGGCCTGCATTTTGTTTTTGTTCGCGGTTCATTTGTGCAACCACGTCGTCCATACTTGGCGGATTATCGGATGGAAAATAAAAACTTTCCACAGCGTTTGCGTACATAGTGGCCTCGGGAAAAGACGAGATATTACACTTAATCGTATCACCCAATGCCATATTTGCGCGTGCCAGCACCAAATCTCTGCCGTCTTTGGCGGCCTGGTACCCGACCAGTTCCACAACCGCGACACATGTATCCGCGCCACCGATGCCCGCACCAATTGTCGGTGTTCCCCACATAATTTCGCCGTTTGGATAAATCAATGGGCATTCGTGCGATGCAGTGGCCGATAAACTGTTTTCATTTGCCGGGACAGTTGCGATATTGTTCGTCTGGGCGGGCGCGGTATTTTGCACCGTATCCGCGGGCACAGCCGCAACAGTCCCCATAACCGCGTTCGAAATACCGGGCGTCATTTGACTGCGTACAGATGGCGCAGTTTGTGCGTTGCCCGCCGCATATCCGCGCGAATGATTATCAATCCGCAGCGCGGCATCCGCAACACAAGGCACACCAACCAATAATGCCGCCAACAAAGAATAATGAACAATTGAACGCTTTGATTTCATCTGATTAATTCTCTCCCCCTGGGGACGTGATGCATACACCGAAAAACATCAGAACTGCAATCTTAAACGCAACCCCAAATCAATAGTGCTTAAACGTCCGCTTTCATACCAATTGGTATAGTGATACACACTGTCGTACGGATTTGGATATTCGCCACCAGCACCGTCGCCCAACCATTGTGTTTGGGACAACACAATACTGCCCGATGTTTTAACCTTGCCCAGGTTGCTGTATCTGACAAAGAAATCTATCTTTATCCCGCCATCCAATTCAGTTGTCAAACCACCTTCGAACATAAATGCCAACTGCTCGGTCGTGCCGCCGTTGTGATACGCATATACGTCCGATATTCCGGTTATATCACCGGGACCGGCCACGCTGGGTTCCATTTCAGAATAAAACGTGCCGTCATACACAACATAATCCGCAATCGTGTTCAGCGCAATACCAACACCAACACCGACATACGGGCGCAACATACCGCCCGCCAAATATCCTGTATAAGCATCGATATTATAATACAAATTCAGCATCGTCGCATTGGACGTAATTGCACCACCATCCACCGTGGCATCCACATATCCGCCAATACCGTCCGCAGACTGAACCATGCTGGGGTATGCCAAACCAGAATAACGCAAATATCCAAAATCAACGCGCAAATCATTATTGATGGACGCACCAACAGACAATTGCAGCGGGATTACTGTATCTGTGTTAAAACTGGCCTCTTGAAAAGCGCCAGGAACGAATTGACCACCATCTTCATTCATATAATCTGCAATCATACCGCCACTGATACTGGCCGAATAACCGACAGACAGCCCAACGTACAGACCACTGTCCGCCAAACGATCAAAATCAGCCGGCTGATAATACTGGCGTCCTGCAACAGTTGTTGTTTGATTGGAATTCGAACCAACACGCGGCAAAGATCCCGTTATGCGCGTGGGCGTCGCCACATTTGGGTTCGTCGTCGGCATAACAACACCGCCCGCAGTCGGCAACATAACAACATTGCCCGTGGCATTTGTGCCCTGGTACCCGGTATAAACAGGATAAGTCGCCGCATCAGCCGCGATATTCGCACCGAACAGAACACCCGTCAATGCCGCAAAAAAGCCGACTTTTTTCATTCCTTTCCATTTTCCTTTGCCACCATTATATCATAAAAACATCCGCGATAAAAGCATTTAGTTATTTATATCTTGGTATAGGTTGGCGGCGGGGCGGAATTTTATTTATGCGCGTACGCCAACACATACGGCACCAGCGCATCAGACACACCATTAAACCATTCACGCGGAATAATTAAACTGTTACGCTGGCCCGCGGACATTTTTGGCAAGCATTCACCGTTTGCTGCGTTTATAATGCGTTCCAGTTTTACCGATATATTCGCGTCGCTGTGCGGAATGATAAAGTTTATTGTATCGCCACACTTTATTTCATTACGCAATTCCAGTGTGATTTTTTCCGCATCCGTTGCGGTCACAACACCCGCCGCGTGATATTGCGATACAGAACGTCCTGTTTCATAATTATGTGCATCCGGCCCGGCCGGCCCATCAAAAAACGCAGTTGTATATCCGCGCGTTTCCAGCCGTTCCAATTCAGCCATGTATGGTGCGGGGTCAAATGCCGCCGGATTCCTCGCATACGCATCCAATGCAGCACGGTATGCATGCACAACCGCACCAACGTAATATTCGCTGCGATTGCGGCCTTCTATCTTTAATGAATCAGGGCGGGATTCAATAACCTCGCGCAGGCGCGGCATCAAACACAAATCACGCGCGTTCATAATGTATGCGCCACGGTCATCTTCTTCGATTGGCATTTCGATGCCCGATTCATGTTCGCGCAAAATCACATCGTATTTCCACCGGCATAATTGCGCACATGCGCCGCGGTTGGCGGGTCGGCCCGTGATAAAATTCGATAATAAACAACGGCCTGAATAAGACATGCACATCGCGCCATGGACAAAGATTTCCAGACCAACGTCTGGGCATTTTTCACGAATCTGTCGAAATTCAGGGTGTGAAACCTCGCGCGCCAAAACACACAGACGCGCGCCGGCGGCCTGCCAAAATTTAACGGACGCGGCCGAACATATATTCGCCTGGGTCGATATATGTATCGGCATATCTGGGAAATTTTCGCGCACCCACATCATAACGCCTGGGTCGGATATAATCAGCGCATCGGGTTTCAGGTACTTAATCATGTCCGCCACGCGTGGCATATTTTCAAAATCGCGTTCGTGCGCAAATAAATTAAACGCCAAATATACTTTGCGCCCCGCAGCGTGTGCCAGTTCGATGCCGGCGCGAACCTGGTCCGCGGTGATTTTTGCGCGCGCACGCATGGAAAACCCCGGCAGTCCCGCATAAATTGCATCTGCACCATATAAAATGGCGGTTTTGAACGCGTCCAGCGTACCCGCCGGCGCCAATAATTCAGGTAATTTTGTCATAGTATTTATATTTTCCGCACAAAATTATACTTTGCAAGCAAATTATGAATTTTTTGGCTTGAAATTCATACGCGCACCATGTATAGTGTATGCACGTCGCCGGATTAGCTCAGTTGGTAGAGCGGCTGATTTGTAATCAGTAGGTCGTTGGTTCAAGTCCGACATCCGGCACCAGAATAACCCCGCATCCGCGGGATTTTTTGTTTTAAGATTCTATTTCCGTAAAAATCCGTATTCATATATTTTAGGTTCGATTTCGGTCGCCAGTTCGCGCATCGCAGCGGTTAATTCAGATTCCAGACGATTGAATTCGGCATCATCAGATTTGTTATTCATTTTGCCGTTATCTTTACGGCCTTTGAAAAATTCCTTGATATCATACAGCGATGCATTTGGGTTCGCACCACGGGTATGATAATACCGCCATATTTCCAACCCTGCATTATACACCCCCAGCGCAGCAGGTGATAATGATTCCGGTATATGGCGACCAGCCAAAAATTGTGACATAAAATTACTGTCGAACGAAGACGCGCAACCAACCATATCCTCGTTAAATGGAATCCAGTGATTTACACCATCATTACTGCTGATACGATTTTGGGTATGGAACAGTGTATAAATCAAACAATTATTCTTAAATTCGTCATCGGATTCGTATAAAAATTCCTGGCGCGCTTCCAATAAATTATCGGTATCATTTACGGGACGTGATACAGGATACAAAAACTGATCACGGTCATTTAACCAAGTTGCCGGAATAGCATGACGAACAGCAAAATATATCGCCGCATTTATAACATTTGATTCTGATACGGTTGTTTCATGATGTCCCCGACCATTTGTTGATAAGAACACATAATTTTGGTTTTGAAAATCGTTTCCAACATAACCCATGACCGCAATTTTATTCTGTGAATTTCGCCATTCATTTTGCCAATCATTCAAAAAACGTGTTCCTGTATTATAAGCAAAGAACTTTTTACGGCCATTCATTTCGCCGTCATTTTCCAATACATTGCACGATATGTTTGTAATCGGTTGTTTATTGTCTAGATTCCACATTGTAAAGGCGATTGGAAAATTGCCCTTTACATTATCAAATGTATTTGCACGAACAACAAATCCACCAATGTATTCCGCACGAAAAAACTCGCGAAATACCGTAAAATTCGGTGCTGACACTATTTTCAACTTTGAAAATAGTGTCAGCACCGAATGCGGAATTTGCAAATAAATGCGAGTAATAAACTGTGCAAAAACCTCCATGGCAGCCTTTCCAATCAACTCCATACTTTGATTATGAAATTTTGTTGCCGCTACACCGCTACGAATATTTCTATTTTTAGTATGAGTATCTCCTTCTGCGTACGGTGGATTGATATAAATTATCAATTTCTGTTGTTCTTCCGGATTCTGAATAATATCATACAAACGATCCGGCATTTTACCGCCATCACGTACGGGTTTAAAATCATCATTCAAGAAATCAAACTGAAAAATCTGATTTTCAAACAAATTGCTGTTTTGCCGTATTATTTCAACATCTGGTTCCATCAGGGTGCTGGCAAATATATTACGTCTTTCCTGGGGCAGACCAACCAACATATTCCCCGTACCCGCCGCACAATCCCAAATATACATATCTTTAAAATTATCACCAAATGCGGCCGCCATGTATTCTTGGGATTTTTCTACCCAAATTTGTGGTGTAAAAAATGCACCTGTTGTTTCACGAACTTTCTGTGGCACCAATAAATCGCGCCGTTCCTGGATTATACGCCAATATTCCCGTTTGGGTGGGCGACGATATTTATTCCAAAATAAATTATGTTTATCTGGATTGATAATTGCATAATCTTTTGTAAATAATTCTCCGTTAATTTTGACATTTGATTTATACCCGTTGCCACTGCGCAAAATTTTTAATTTATCCAGTTCTGGGATGGATTCGTTATCTTCTGATAATAAATCCGCCAAATAAAAATCACCTGGTGTTATGCCGACTTTTTTATTATAATCGCTGTTTATGTCGCGAATGTTTCCCCCCAGTTCTTTTTGCCATTTCATAAACACAGACACAAAATTATTGGCGTTTATCTTTTTTTGTAAAATTTGTCCCCGTAAACCGCGCCCAGCAATAATTTTAGACAATGCAGATTTTAATTCACGCGCATCCGTTTCATATTGATATAAAGATACTTTGCCTTCGGCAAATTTACGTACCAAATCGACAGTTCTTATATCTACGGCACTGGGCGTTTGTAACCAATTCATATCACTGGCTGTACTTAACGCTTGGTACAATGGATCAAATTCTGTAAAACCGCATTTAACATTATCAAATCCGCCGATGTATTCCGGAAAATCTATTTTGTCAGAATCGCGGTGAATCGTTAATATTAATTGCGCCAACATACGATAAATATCGGTTTCTTCATGTTTGGCCTCGAAATAAATATACGGCAGTGATAAATCAATAGCACCCAAACCGACATTTCCCAAATTAAAATAGTTTTGGAAAATATCTTTGACTTCTTCTTCGCGCCGTGCGGCACGCATTTGCTGAATCAATGTGATTGCCATTCTCCCCTTCTCCCATAACACAAAAACCGTCAAAGGGAATTGACGGTCGGGGAGTTGGTAAATCAATATATTAGTGATTCTGTTGCTTTCGGGTTACCCCTGTTATATGACAACAGCCCCCCGACATTAGTGCCAGGGATGATAACGGTGCAAAAAAGACACCGAAAACATCAGATTTAACGATGCTTTTGCACCGAATATATTGGGCTTACCACAGCCCGAGCCCGCAGGTCCCCCGTTGGGTTCAGTACAATTATATCACTTTTTTAGGTGCAAAACAAACCGCCGATAAAATATTTATAAATTTTTCCCAACCAATTGGTAAAAATTGGTTGGGATTACGTGGCATTTAACGATAATTTTTTATTTTTTCCGCTTTTGGGTTTTGGATTTTTTTGGTTGCGGATTTTCGTTTTCGTCATCATCCATTTCGTATTCATCATATTCCACATCCCAATTGCCATATTCACCGGCGGTTATTTCATTCAGCATACGGCGCGCACGAGGATTGCGGGATGAATATTTCTTTAATCCGATAACCAATGCAGCCGTTATCATTTTTTCCATATCTGCACTGGATACTGATCTGGCCACGCGGTCACGAATGCCGCCCGCCATGTGTTTGACTGCATGTTTGGCTTTGTACAGCAATGAATGCCGGCGGCGGATGCTTTCCACCAATTCCATAATCCACATCGCAACCAGCAAAACCAACAACGGAATCGCCACGCACCAAACAAAGTACTTTAATACAGAATCCGCACAGAACGACATGCCAAACATTGCGTTGCAAGTATTCGGACAATGCAGCAATAATATCGCCACGATTTCATATAATGATAAAATTGTTAATGCAATTTTTGATTTCAAAAACATTTTTTACTCCTGTGATTTTTTATGAATTGTTAAAAGTTTATAAATCTGATGCCCATCATCACCATCCAATCATTACGATGCCAATTGCCGCCCAGGCGATGGCCTGCACGAATCCACGCACCCGTTGTTTTGTTCAACATGGTTCCCAATTCGAATTCAGCGGAAAATTCTTGGCGACCTGTTTCGTAATTTACCCAAACCTGGGGATCGGCCATAAACCACCAGCCTTTGTTTGACGCATACCCCAATAATACGCGATATTGACCTTGGTTTATGTCGGGCGCGATGTCTGGATCGGTGTTATGCAATGATATGAACTGCTTGGCGACCAAAGCGCCGAACACGTTGTGACCAAACGAATAAACGTATCCCAAAATTGGGTCGAATGTAAATTGCTGGGCACCCAGGGTATCTTCGGTTGCGGTCGGCAATAAAAACTCGGCTGCGCCAATCAAAGTATGACGGCCCCAAGTATGCTGGGCGCGGCCGCGCACGGTCATATCACCAATGCCGTTGTCGGAACGACCGCGGCCGCTGTAACGCAAAATAGGTAATTCTGCGTTAATGCCGAACACGCGCTTTATCGCATGGTCGTATTTGAATGTTAATGAAGTAATAGAAGAATCGCCAAACGCACGCAGTTGTGGCAAAAATTCTAACTTGGTTAAATTATCGGCTGGATTTACGCCACGCGCAGCATCCGAATCTTCGGCCGCCCAAACGTTTGGCGCAATCAACGCGACTGTTAAAATGGTAAGTAGTGTTTTTTTCATATAAACTCTCCCCTGTTACAAAATACATTGTGACAGGATGGAATAAAAAAATCACCAGGAACAAAAACCCGTCGCAATCGCGACGGGATAAATTGGTTTAATCAGACGTAACCGGCGCGTCCGCCGTGCCATATTGTGGGCGTCCATCATCAACTTCGTCGGCCGAGTTTTCCATTTCCGCCGTTGTGGCCGCGGTTGCATCGGTGGCATCGGCGGCGGGGGTGTCCGCGGTTGCAGCGGCGCGTTCTTCTTCTGCGCGGGCGGCATTTTCAATTTGCAATAATTGTTTTTCCAACGCAGAACGTTCAGACGATTTATAACCCGTTTCGGTTTCTGTTGCATCGCCTGATTTTTCGCCGTCTGATACAGCCGGATTAATCAAGTTTTCGAATATTTCCTGGGCTTCTTGGGAACCACGAACATCGCGCGCCAACAATTTACTGCCCGGGCCGGGAAAGAACCATTCATCCAACTTTACCGCAGTCAATTGCATAATCGGGCGGGTACGCGCGTTTTCAACCCACGGCGCGGGGCGCGGCGCGTCTGAATAATACCACAGCGCACACCAATACACGACGCCCATAATAACAATACCGCGAATCAAACCGAATATAATCCCCAACGTGCGGTCTGTGACGTTCATTATGCTGTTTTGGATTTTTTCGCGCAGACGTTGATTGAAAAAACCAACCAACATCAATATGACGAAAAATACAACAAAATACGACGCGACCAACGTGCCAACGGTTGATGCAGATAAATCAAACCAACTTTGCAAAAGTTTATCCAACAATGGTGAAATGAAACGCGCTGCAAACGCGGCAATAACCCAAGACAGCGTTGCGACCGTTTCAAATATGCCACCACGAATGGTTGCCCAAACCGTGGATAACACCAGTACCGCAACATAAACATAATCCAAAGTTGTTAAATCAAACATTGGCGTTCCCCAGTATTTTTCAGGTTAAAAATTTTATTTTTTCTTTCTGTCTTTGCGTACCAACACAAACGCCAATGCCGCAACCAATACAATCAGCAGTGCGTAAAAATACACCGGCGATCCAGCCGCAGCGTCAGTTTTTTTTTCAGCCTCGCGCGCGGCGGCATCCAAAGCCGCCTGGTTAAATTCTGTCACAGCGCCGGCACGCGCGGGATGTTTGGCACGGAATTCATCCGCATTTTCATCCAATGCACGCTTGTTTTCAGCCGCAGCCGCACGCTGGGCATCGGTCATATCAGCCTCGACCGCGTCACGCAATTCTTGCTGCATAAAATCTGCATAGCCCTGGAAACATTTATCGCCAACTGTAATAACCGGCACACCGCCACTGCTGTAATCGCATTTTTCCAGAACTTCACGGAATTTTGGCAAGTTAGATTGATCCATAACATTAACCTGGACAACGCGCAAATCTGGATATTCATAAACCACACGATTTATAAAAAAATCGCGCGCATGGTGGCAATGCGGGCAAGATGGCGAATAATACAAAGTCACATCCGCCGCAGACGCCGCACCAATAAATAAAAATCCAAACAGCGCAAATACAAATGACAATTTTTTCATAATTTCTCCTTTGTGTTGGTTGATATTATAGAAAATGCCCCGCCCACCGTGCAAGGCATTTTTATCATATATTTATTTTACAAATCTGTCGTAAATGACAGGCGTTTTATTAATTGTATATATACGGTCATCACTGGGGTGATTATACCAAATATATAAAATATTGGCTGAATGATTTTTATCGTGCGGATTTGCCCAGCCTATCATCTGGCGCGTGGTGTTTTGCGGAAAAACCGCACGGAATGTATTATCAAAAACCTGGGAATATTTATCTTGGAACGAAGGGCTGGCGATTACGTTCATAATCAATATCCCGTCATCGGCAACGTGCGATTTTACGCGCTGCATAAATTCGGCGGTTATAAAGCCTTCGGGAATTTGATATGAATTGGAATAAACATCAACAATAATCATATCGTATTTTTCAGTACTGTTTTTCAAATATTGACTGGCGTCTTGGACGATGAAACGTTTGCTGGCCGGCAATTCACGCCCAAGAAAATATTTTTCAGACACATCACGCAATGTGCGCTCTATATCAACAAAGGTATAAAAATTAAAATCATCTTTCAGCCCCGCGGTAAATCCGCCCGCACCCAATACCAAAATGTTACGAACGCGATCGCGTGGCATACTGTATATAAAATTATTGTTTATATAATTCATATACTCGGCAGTGTTACCAGTTTTTGGATTGTATATGGACATTGGCAAACCATTCATTTCCAACACGCGCATATCGCCTGGATATTCTTTGACCATAATGGTTGAATTCGCATTATTTACCAAAATCCCATATTTGGATCGCTGGACAGAATCACTGTTGATTAAAAATGTCGGTACCAATACAGCGATACTTAATAACGCCACCCACCATTTCGGGCGCGTTACAATTGCAGCAAACGAAGCCAATACAACAATTAACATTACTGTATGATTTACACCAACAAATGGCATTAACAATAACGTGGTAAGCAACGACCCCATTACTGAACCAATCGTATCCCACGCCATAATGTTGCCTGTGTAATTTGTGTTATATCGATGCAGGCAACGCGACAATAACGTGGTATTAAATCCAAACAAGAACGGCCCAATTGATAAAAATACAAACGAAAATAAAAATGTTTGCACGACACTGGACATAATTCCCCAAGAATACATCCGAACAAAATATTCGGTAACCAATGGGAAACTGGACGCCAAAAACGCAAACAGCGATATTACGATGAAACTGCACGCCAAAATATTTTTTATATATTTTGTTTTAATACGTTCTGATTCGCCCAAGAAATACCCCAGTGACATAAATCCCAAAAATATCCCCATAATAATACTGGTGATAACCGCACTGGATCCGACCCAGAATGATAACTGGCGCAGAACGACCAATTCAAATGATAAACTTACATACCCATTCAAAAATATTAAAAATATCAACCAAAAACGCAATTTACGTGACATAAATTCCCCTTTTCCTGAATGCGGGAATGTTAAGCCAAAATATAAAATTGTTCAAGTGGGAAATTTTATCGCGTATGCAATAATCGAACGTCGTCGAATTCTGAATATTTGCTGAACATAGCGGACGCGAACGGACACATGGCGATTATTTTACGGTGCTGTTTTCGGGCAAGATTCGCCGCGCATCGTACAAGATTTAATCCAACACTGGCGCGACGATACTGTTCGGTGACGGCGGTATAATCAATTATCATTTTATCAGCCCCCACACGAACGAATGTTATTTCGCCAACATGCTGGCCATCACAATTCGCATAAAAACCTGTGCCATTTGGAAAAATATCATAAGTAATTTTTTTATCTGCCATATCACCCGCCCCCCGTACAACCATTATAACACGTGGCAGTGGCGGTTTTAATCGGATTGAAATCGGATAATATGGCCGGATAAAAATTATATCGTGTCAAAATTTTTGCGAATGATTTTCGCACTGCGCCGCAATGCAGCCGCATCAGACGCAGGCAGTTTCGGACGCAAAGTCGCAATGACGCCATTTGCACCAACAACGCGTGGCAAAGACATCGCAACCATATCCGCGCCTGTGCCTGAAACTGTGCTGACCGTTAAAATTCTGTGTTCGTCGTTTATGATGCATCGCAACAAATCAGCCGCAGCCGCACCGATTCCATCCCATGTTGCGCCACGGCCACGAATAATCTCGTACGCGGCATTACGCACACGGTGCGCAATTGTGTTGCGCGTGCTTTGCGGCAAAGATATTTTCATCTGTTTGCAAAAATCATCCAACTTGAACGCACCAACCGCGGCGGATGACCAATCTATGACACTGCTGTCGCCATGTTCGCCCAAAACATAGGCGTTTATGGATTGTGTTGATACGCCCAATTGGCGCGATAATATCGTACGCAGGCGCGCTGAATCCAGCATAGTCCCTGTGCCAATCACACGCCCAGGGTTCAGGCGCGATAATTTTTGCGCCAACATAACCATTACATCCAATGGGTTGGTTAAAATTATTATCTTTACATTTTTTGAATCAACGTTCGCCATAACACGCGGAATAATATCCGCAATTACCATTGCATTTTTATTTAACAAATCCATGCGTGTTTCGCCGGGCTTTTGATTTGCACCGGCGGCAACGATGACAATATCACTGCCGCGGATGGCGCGATAATTACTGACCGCGGTGATTTTAACATCGAAACCAAAACTTGCGGCGTGTCCCAAATCATCGGCCGCGGCACGTGCGCGAACACCATCGCGATCAAATAAAACTATTTCATGAACAAAACCCGTATTTTTTACCGCGGTCGCAACCGCAGATCCAACCGTACCAACACCAATAATTGCTATCTTCATTTTATGTTCTCTCCTGCCGCCGGTATTATATCACAAATCGTTAATGGTTGCAAAAAAATCCCGCCAGACGGCGGTTTTTTTAATACGATTTTGCAACATATACGTATGTTGGGTCATTATCATCCAAACACCGGCGCGATATTTTGTATTTTTCCATCAACGCATCAAATTTTTCATTTGTTGTCAAATCATATTTGATACGGAAAAATCCAATCTTGCCGTTCGCCAAGGCTGATTCCAGTGCGCTTAAATCCGCGACATTGTGAATCATTGTTTCATTACGACGAACAACCGCGTCATACATATCGTGCTGGATTTGCGCCAACATATTTTTAACGTCCGCCACAAATGCGTCAATCGTCATTGTTTGCCGCGACGATTTGCCCAAATCACGACGTGTGACGGTTATGTTGTTTTCATCCATTTCACGCGCGCCAATTTCTGCGCGCAGCGGCACGCCGCGCTTAATCCATTTCCACATTTTATCGGGCGCACGCATATCAGATGTATCAACCAATACACGCACGTCGATATTTTCCAATTGTTCGCCCAATTTTTGTGCAAATGCGTTTAATGCGTCGGCCGTATCTTCGCGTGTAATTGGGATAATCACAACCTGGTACGGGGCGATGGCGGGCGGCAAAACCAGGCCATCGTCGTCGGAATGCGTCATAAACACACTGCCCATCATGCGGGTGGTAACACCCCACGATGTTGTCCAGGCATGTTTTAATGCGCCATCTGGGCCCAAATATTGAATACCGAACGATTTTGCAAAATGCTGGCCCAGGTCATGCGATGTTCCGGCCTGTAAAGCGCGCCCGTCCTGCATAATGTGTTCCAGTGTATATGTGTGATCGGCACCGGCGAATCTTTCCTCGGGCGTTTTTTCGCCCATGATTGACGGGATTGCCAACATTTCGCGCATATAGTCGCCATACACGCGGTGCATTTTACGCGCGTCTGCGTTTGCCTCTTCATGTGTGGCGAATACATTGTGACCTTCCTGCCAATAAAATTCCGACGTGCGCAGGAACAAACGTGGCCGCATTTCCCAACGCATAACATTTACCCACTGATTCAATTTCATTGGCAAATCGCGATACGATTGTACCCAACGGGACATTGCTTCGCCGATAATTGTCTCAGACGTCGGACGAATAACATACGGTTCGGTTAATTTGGCGTCCGGATCGGGTTGCAACGTGCCGTCAATCATTTTCAATCTGTAATGCGTGACAACGGCGGCCTCTTTGGCGAAACCGGCGACATGTTCAGCCTCGCGATTAAAAAAGTTGATGGGTATCAATAATGGAAATTGTGCATTTTGCACGCCGCATTTTTTTATGCGTTTGTCCAACGTGTCGCGCATCAGTTCCCAAATTGCCCAACCATACGGTTTTATCGTCATACACCCACGCACAGGTGCATTTTCCGCCAAATCCGCCGCGGCTATCAGATTTTGATACCATTCACTGAAATTTTCCGAACGTGTCGGTGTGATTGCTGTTTTCATTTTCAAATCTCTTTAATTTGCATGTTTATCTTTTAATTCCATATATTTATCGGAAACAATTTTATGCAGCGTTTCCGCAATCTGCTTTCTGTCCATACCCGCCAATGGCGGTGGCGGCAACACAGTTAATTCAACCATAAATCCACCCAACATCATGATGTGAAACACCTGGCCGAATGCGCTGCGTTCGCGCGAACATTTGGGGCCTGTGTCTTGGTCTGAATTATTAAAGTATGCGAAATGTTCCGCCATGTCCGCGTCAGATATTGGCGCGCCATCACGAAAACGATAATTCATTACCAACGGTTGCACCGTCACATCTGAATTTTCAACAAAGTTAAACAACGTGCTTTTGAACGGCTTTACATACGCGCCGTTTGTTGTTGTACCTTCGGGGAATAAAAACACTGGATACGACACAGAATTCAATGTATCGCGAACCTGGGCCAATGCGTCCAGCGCATGTGACGGACGACGGTCGATAAACACCACACCGAATTTACGCGACACCCATCCAACCAGTGGCCAATGCTCCATTTCTTTTTTGGCAATGAAACTGCCCCCCAGAGCAACCGGGAACGTCGCAATTTCAAAAATGGATATATGATTGGATATTACCAACAGCGGCCGTTTTGACGATATTTTTCCATGCACGCGGATTTTTATCCCCGCCAACCACAACAATATTCGCATAAAAAACGACATATATTTCACAGATGCCGCACTGCGTGGCAATATGAAAATTATCGGCAATTGAATCATAACCAAAATCCAGAAAGTTATGAACTTAATCGCCGCGCCGGTTGTGTTAAAAATGTTTTGCTTTCTGACGCCTGACATTATTTTTCATCCCCGTCTGAGTCATTGTCATCTTCGATATATTCAGCATCTGCGGCATCTTCGCGCAGTAAAAATTCGACGAACGCACGCACCACACGGAAAGACCCCGTCACAGGCAACAACATTATTTTGCCAACCGTTTTTAATGCGTTATCACGAACATCCAAATGTTCCAGCGCATTCGCACGACCCAAGAAATGCTTTTGATATGTGGCATCTATCTTTTTGGTCTGCATCATTACAAATACGTCGTACGAATTAAAAGGCTTGTCAATAAACACGCCACGACCAAACGTTGCCCCCAGACGCAAATATCCCTTGATCAGTGGTGTCATTTGTTTGCGCGCATCTGATTCATCAACAAATTCACGCGGCAAAATATTCATACGCGACAGTTTTGGATTTACACCCGGCGCAAAATTTTCACTTAATACAGTCGCGCGCAATCCCAACGGCGACAAATGATTGTAATACAGGTATGAAATCGCCTGGGCGGAATCAGCGGGCTTTGTACCAACCCAAGACGCCACACCAAACAAAATCGTAATTTTACGGCGCATTACATATTCGCCCAACCCCGCCCACAACAGGCGCATAACCAGCGCATTATCGCGATATTCACGCGCAACGCACGCACGGGACATTTCTGCGATATTACCATTTGTATTTTTGATTTTTGAAATATTAAATTCGTTTTCTGTATAAAAACCGCCCATTTTTTCAGCATTGTTGCGGTCGATTATACGATACGTGCCAACAATTTTATCCCCATGAAACACCGCCAGATATTCTGCATATCTGTCATATTCATCATATTCTTCGCGTAAAGATTTTTGTTCTTCGGTGGCTGATGCGCCCTCTTCCATAACAAAAACCTCGTACCGTAATTGTCGCACTTGGCGACGTTCATCTTTGTTTCGTGTCAATCGTACTTCGTAATCACGAACCTTGATAGCCATATAAAAATCCCTTTTATAATCTGTTTATATCGGAAAGAATACCAAAGCAAACCGCTGTTTTCAATTATTTTATTATTTTAATTCATCGGCCAATGTCGCAATCGCAATTGCATACCAATTCGAACTGTTCCACTTTTTAATCCGATAAAAGTTCGGGTATGTTAAATATGCATAAACCACGGGCATCGGCGCAATATCTGTATCGACGGCGTTTGAATTTGGTGTCGCACTTGCCGCAGCCGCAATTGCAGCCGCACGTTGCGCGTTAATCTGATTCACATCCGCAACCAGGCCGGCAGTCATATCAACAATCGGAATTTGCGAACCGTCTGGATTCATAACCCCCATATTCGCCCATTCAACCAGTGTTTTTTTCGTTTTTCCATCCAATAACGATACATCAAAATCAGCCGGCAACATAACACGACGAACAATCCTTTCGTTCGGATTCCATCCCAACCGAGCCAGATAATTTCCCGCACTGAACATCGCATCGCCAACGCTGTGAATAATATCTATTTTCCCGTCGCCATTGCCATCTGCGCCATATTGTTGCAGCGTTGTTGGAATAAACTGGAAATGCCCCATTGCACCCGCCCAACTGCCACGAATGTCGTTTATATCCAAACTGTTTTCATCGGCCAATTTCATCAATGCCAATAACTGATTGCCAAAAAAAGTTTCACGCCGACCATCATACATCAATGTTAAAAATGCGTCTGTTAATTTATGCGCAGCGCGATATTGCCCATAGTTCGATTCCAACCCCCAAAACGCCAAAATTACATGCGGTTGAACACCATAAGTTTGATAAACACGGTTTAACATTGTGGGGTAAGTGTTACGCATTTTTTTGCCGTTTTTTATGCGCACAGAATTCACAGTCCGCGCCAAATAATCATCCAGTGTTAATTTGAATTCGGCCTGATTTTTATCGCTTTTAACAATGGATGGTATAAACGCCGGATATTTTAACGTTGCATCAATTACATCGTTTGATATTCCATTACTTGCCGCACGGTCACGAACATTATCCAAAATACTGTACCAGCGTTCCACATCAAACGCGCCACGCGTTGCATTTGCCGCACAGGGTAAAGACAACATCAACGCAACGCCCACCAGGCGTGCGACACAATTACGACACTTCATAATCACACCCCTTTAAAACGAGTATTTTAATCCGACATGCAATCCGAATGATTGCCAATTTGCATGATCCAATTGATCACTGATGTATTCAGTGCTGGCCGGGACAGTTTCCAAAATCGGCAAGCCATTCTCGTCCAAAATGTAATATCCGTTTTCATCAACCAACCACTGGGTATATTCAGCCAAATACAATTCACCGCCGATTTCGCCCACGTGGAAATAATTTGTATCAACCTTTATTGCCAATTGCATACGGTCGGAAATGCGATAGTTATACTCCATTTCCGCGGCATACGAATATGCGCCATTGTTACCTTCGTCAATAAAACTGGGGTTTTGTTGCCAATCAGTACGATTCGGCCAAATACCTTCGGATGAATAGTTCGGCAAACCAACCTGGACATAAAAGCGCAGTTTATCTTTCAGGGTCATTTGTTTTTCAAGTTCCAACCCCACATAAAAACCAGACCATGTCGTGTTGTAAATGTGGGTTGTGCCTTCGACAATAATGGGGCCATCGCCACCAATAACCACACATTCGCCCGCATCAACGCCCCATGGAACATATCCCATATTCGGATCGTAATCACCCGTAACCAGTGATGTACCCAATCCCAATATACCGCCGGAATTTGTGGTTTGGACCAGTTTAATATCCTCGGGCGACATACATACTTGGTACCAATCGTCGGCCGGCGTCATATTAATTGGAACTGAATAATAATTACCATCAACGTCGCCATAAACATAATCGCCATTACTGGTCATCAAAGGCAGATATATTCCCTGGTTCGGATAGTAATGATCGTACATTTCCAGGTTATGATTAAATATTTCATACCCGATGGACGGCGATAATTTCCAGCCACCCAAGTCCCACACATGATGCGCGCCGATGCCAACCTTGAAATGATTTGTGCGCCCCGTTTGCCCACCAACCGAAACGGTAAATATACCATAATGTGGGTCAGACGCATCGTACGGCTCCAAATCATAGTCCATGGACAGACCGCCGTGATTCATAAATCCCATACTGTATTCACCGTATGCGAACATATCAAAATCACGAACGCTGAAATTATGACGGACCCCCAACGTGATTTCGTCATAAACCATATCGTCCCATTCCAGAACTGAATTTACGCCCGTTTTGAATTCAAAATCTGCAAAACGGCGACTGTACGACGCATATATTGACGTGCCGTCATCAATCGGCATCGCGATGCCATTCGCAGTAATAGTCCCCGTATTCGTCGGCAAAGTTGGGCGTGGAACCTGGTATGAATAAGATGTACTGCCCACGATTTGTTTGTTTCCAGATTGCCCGACGTATTGGGTGTATCCCTGGTTCGCATAATTGCCGTATGCGGCGCGATTAACCGTGGTGGTATTGTTGTTTTGATAATATGATGGCACCCCCTCGTTCGACGCAAAAGCCACGGTGGGTATCAGCATTCCCAACAAAAAAGCAAAACTTCCTTTCTTCATGCCTACATTGTTAAGTTTATTCTATCATAAAAATTCGATGTATGAAAAGCAATTTTTTATCCGATTTAATCAAATACTGGATTTTGTGCGTTTTTGTTATAAGATTTACGTATGATTGCACCACACAACATATATATACATGTACCCTTTTGCGCATCTAAGTGTAATTATTGCGCTTTTTTTTCGCGTGCATGCGCCGCGCCAGACTGGGATGCGTATGCCGATGGGATTATTCGTGAAATTAAACACTGGGCGGAAATATTGGGGCGCATAAATGTGCCAACTGTATTTTTTGGTGGCGGAACGCCGTCTTTGATGCCGGTGGGGATTTTTCAAAAAATCATGAACGCATTGTGCAGCGCGTTTAATCTGGATTCAAGATGCGAGATTACCTTGGAATCAAACCCAGGCACCATTGACGCCACAAAACTGGATGAATTTATTCAATCTGGCGTAACCAGAATTTCAATCGGCGTACAATCATTTGATGATGAAAAATTAAAATTTTTGGGGCGACGGCACAATGCAGCAACCGCACGGAAATTCTTGGATTTGGCGATGGCGCGTGGCGTGCGTGTGTCGGCTGATTTTATTTACGGTTTGCCGGGTGAAGACGTGCGCGATGTTGTGCAATTATGTCGCGATATAAATTCAATCGGATTGCAACATTGTTCTTTGTATGAATTAAGTATCGAACCCAGCACCCCATTCGCAACCATGAATTTACAAATGCCAACAAACGACGAAATGGCCAATATGTATAACGCAATTTCAGATAATCTGAACATTCACCGGTACGAGGTTTCAAACTATGCCACATCCGGCAACGAATGCCTGCATAATCTTTATATCTGGGATGGTGCGCCATATATTGGAATTGGGCGCGGTGCGGCGGGGCGCGTATTGATTGACGGGGCGTGGTATGAGCAATTGGGCGCGGGCGCACGATTTGAAAAAATATCAAACGAGGCACGCGCCGTTGAACGCGTTATAACAGGCATGCGAACCATCCGTGGGGTTGCGCTTGACACAGATACAAAAAAAGTAATAAATATGGATTACGTAAATTCACATCCAGATTTACTGCGTTGCACGTCGGACAACCGCATTTCTGCAACGCGGGATGGGATGTTAATTTTGGACGATGTAATTTGTGATATGATTAAAGAGGCACCAAATGCAGCATAAATTTTTGAACTTAATCGGTATTGTGGCGGTTGCAATCGCCGTCGTGGTGGCTTATATAGTTACAAAACCAAAGGGGGAAATTACTATGAACGCGGGGATAAAAGTTGAAAATATGGATTTGTCAGTTAAACCAGGCGATGATTTTTATGATTACGCCACGCGCGCATGGCAACGCGCAAATCCAATTCCAGACGACTATGCGCGCTTTGGCGCGTTCGAAGTTTTACACGACACAAATTTAACACGCGTTCGTGAAATTGCTGAAAATGATAACGGCAAAATTGGTACTTTGTACAAAATCGCAATGGATGTGGATAAATTAAACGCCGACGGTGTAAATCCATTAAAACCATATCTGGATGAAATCGACAATATTAAATCAATCGATGATTTGCCGACATACCTGGGAAAAATGCACAGATTTTCATCTGCTTTTTGGGCCGACGGTGTGGCGTTGGATGAAAAAAACAGCGAATATTATCTGTATAACATTGGCCAGGGCGGAATTGGTATGTCGCGCGATTACTATTTCGATACAGACGAAAAATCCGTCCAGGTTCGCGAAAAATATCGCGAATACATCGCCAAACAATTAAAAAACTTTGGTATTGATGCAGATGCCGATGCGATATATGCCGTCGAAGAACGCATGGCGCGCGCATTTTATCCAAAAGAAAAACTGCGTGATCCGGCCGCAAATTACCACAAAATGTCAATTCATACGATTAAATCAGAATTTCCGAATTTCAATTGGGATAAATATCTGGTGGCGCGTGGCGCGGCGGCCGCAGGTGATATAAACATAAATCAGCCCCAGGCAATTGCTGAATCCATTGCGATTATGAATGACACTGATATAAAACTGATTCGTGATTATTTGAAATATCGCGTTATAAATTCAGGCACGGGCGTTTTGGATGACACAACGTACGATATTGCGTTTGATTTTTACAATCGCACTTTGGCCGGACAAATTGAAAAAAAGCCACGTTGGAAACGCGCGGTATCTATGCTGGACGGCGCACTGGGCGAAGAAATCGGCCGGCTGTATGTTGAAAAATATTTCCCGGCGGCTGCAAAAAAACGCATGCAGGAATTGGTGAAAAATCTGCAACGCGCGTTGGGAATGCGAATTGAAAATTTGGAATGGATGTCGGATGAAACCAAATCCAGCGCAATGAAAAAATTAAATTCATTTACTGCAAAAATCGGATACCCAGACAAATGGCGCGATTATTCTGGATTGAACATAGATGCAAATGCGTCGCTGTGGGAAAATATGATGAATGTGTCCAAATTCGAAGACGCGTTTTGGTTGGCAAAAATTGGCCAGAAAAAAGACCCAACCATCTGGTATATGAACGCGCACGAGGTTAATGCTTATTACGATCCATCAACAAATGAAGTTTGTTTCCCGGCTGGGATTCTGCAATATCCGTTTTTTGATATGGATGCAGATGATGCGTTTAACTATGGCGCAATCGGCGCAGTTATCGGTCACGAAATGACACACGGTTTTGATGATTCAGGTCGTCAATTTGACGCGGATGGCAACCTGCGCGATTGGTGGGGTGCGTCGGACGCAGACGGATTTACCGCGCGCGCCAATGTTATGCGTGATTATTTTAACAATATTGAAATTGCCCCCGGTGTTAAAGCCAATGGCGAATTTACATTGGGTGAAAACTTGGCTGATTATGGCGGCATAACGGTTGCATACACGGCATATAAAAATTTTGGCACGCCCAGTCCTGAATTTAATGGATTGACCGCCAACATGCGTTTCTTTATCGCGTATGCAGGTGTATGGGCACAAAACATCCGCGAAGCCGAGGCACTGCGTTTAACCAAAATGGACGAACATTCGTTGGCGCGTTGGCGCGTGAATGGAATATTACCGCATATCGACGCTTGGTACGATGCGTTTGGCATCCAGCCAGACGACAAACTGTACCTGGCACCCGAAAAACGCGTAAAGTTGTGGTAGGTAGTTACTCGTAACTTTAATGATGTGCGACGAAGTGTAAAATTAAACTGATAATAAATATTACCGTGATAACGGCGACGATTATTTTTTGAGTCCGGTGGCTGTGGCCGTGGTCGTCGTGACAATGTTCGCATTCGCATTTGCAATCGCGCAGCACCAAATACCACGACACGCATAACATCAGGCCTGAAAACACAAACAACCACGGTTCAACCCAATGTGGCACAATTTCAGAATGCGCAAATTCAGGCGCAAACAAACCAACCAATGATAAAACAATTGGCAACACGCAACAAAACAGATGCGGCAAAATACTGGCAATTATTCCGATTTTAACGGCTTTGTTTTTCATAATATAAAATCCTTTCTGGTATCCCCAACAGGAATGCTTCGCCACCTTGCAAAATTGCACCTGGGCGCAACCGGCGTACTCCCGTCCGCCTTTTTGCTGCGGTTCGAACCTTTGCCACAGGTTCGCTTCCTGTTGGTATCCCCAACAGGAATCGAACCTGTATCAAGGGTTTAGGAAACCCTCGTTCTATCCAGTTGAACTATGGGGACAACGCACTATATTTTATTCACAGATTTTAATATTGCAAGTTGTAATCATCACGGCTATAATGCCGTGGCAAAAAAAATAAAAAGGAAAGGGATATATGGGAAGCAGACTGATTGGATACGGTTCTTATTTGCCCGAACGGGTTATGACCAATCAAGATTTTGAAAAAATTATGGATACAACCGACGAATGGATTACCCAGCGCACCGGTATGCAGGAACGCCATTTCGCACGCGATGATGAAACTGTTGTGGATATGGCTGTGGTTGCGGCCCGGCGTGCCTTGGATAATGCGGGTATCACAATTAATGATATAGACATGGTGATTGTCGCAACAACAACGCCTGAATTGGATTTCCCGTCCGTCGGGGTCCAGGTTCTGGGGCGGCTGGGTGCGACAAATAACGCACCGGCATTTGATGTTCGCGGTGCATGCACGGGATATATTTATGCCCTGCACTGCGCGCGCGCGTTTTTCACAGCCGGCATGCATCACAGAATTATGTTAATCGGCGCGGAAAAAATGTCGCGGTTTATTGACTGGTCCGATCGCAGTACGGCTGTATTGTTTGGTGATGGTGCGGGCGCGTTGATATTCGAACATTCGTCGTCCAGTTATTCCGGTATCATTGACACTGTTGTGATGTCGGACGGGCGCGAATTCGATATGCTGCATGGGTCACCCGATCACAGAATCATAATGAACGGGCCTGAAACATACAAAAAGGCTGTGACATTAATGCCAGATGCAGCACAATATATTATGGATCATGCGGGTATTACGGCGGATAATGTCGATTGGATTGTCCCGCACCAGGCAAATTTGCGCATCATTCAAAGCGGTGCGCAACGTTTGGGATTTCCGTTGGAAAAAATTCTGGTGACGGTGGATAAACACGCAAATACCAGTGGCGCGTCGGGCGTACTTGCATTATCGTATGCTTTTGATAATAATATAATTAAACGGGGACAACTTGTTCTGTATCCTGCGTTCGGCAGTGGCCTGACATGGGGTGCGGCATTAATCAGGGTGTAAACAAATGGCAACTATTACCAGAAATGATTTTGCAAATCGTTTGCGCGAACGCTTTGGCGTGACTTCGTCAGATGCGTTCAAATTGGTGGATATTATATTTAATGAAATCCGCGAATCTTTAATCAATGGCGAAGAAGTTAAATTCGCAGGATTCGGCAGTTTCAAAATACTGGAAAAAGCACAACGTATGGGACGCAATCCGAAAACAGGCGCGCCCGCGATAATTTCTGCGCGACGCGTTGTGTCTTTCCGTCCCAGCAGTGAATTTCGCAAACGTGTTGCAGGCAAATAAAAAATGCCGGTTTGTACCGGCATTTTTTAACCATTGATTATTTCCATCACTCGGCGCGGAACATCCGCAATGGCCACGCGTTCCTGGGCCATTGAATCACGGTGGCGCAGTGTTACGGTGTTATCTTCCATTGTTTGATGATCAACCGTTATGCATACAGGTGTGCCAATCTCGTCATGGCGACGGTAATTTTTACCGATGTTGCCTGAATTTTCCAATTCAATACGGCCAATATTCAATTTACGCAAATCGTTTTCGATATTGTTCGCAATCGTTACCAATTCAGGCACATTACGCGCCAATGGAATAACCGCGGCCTTGACCGGTGCCAGCGCAGGCTTTAATTTTAACACCACGCGCGATTTACCATCCGGCAATTGTTCTTCGGTATATGCATCCAGCATAACTGCGAACATTGCGCGATTTGTCCCCATGGCCGTTTCAATAACGTACGGGATAAAACTTTCGCCGGTTTGTGGGTCACTGTACGCCAATTTGGCGGTACTGTCGTGGTTTTCCAAAACAGACGCATGAATTTTGAACTCGTTCTGGGATTTAGTATGCGAACCCAAATCGAAATCTTGGCGATTATGGATACCTTCGACTTCATCAAAGCCGTCTGGGAATTCGTATTCAATGTCGCCCGCGGCCTTGGCATAGTGCGCCAATTTTTCATGCGGGGTAAAGCGTAATTTTTCCGCCGGTATCCCCAGAACTTCAATCCACCAAGCCATGCGGATTTTTTTCCACATTTCAAAATATTTTTCATCTTCGTCCGGACGCACAAAGTATTGCATTTCGGCTTGCTCGAATTCGCGCATACGGAAAACAAACCCGCGGGGCGAAATTTCGTTACGGAATGATTTTCCAATCTGGACAATTCCAAACGGCAACTTATGCGGGCATGCATCCAAAACATTTTTAAAGTTGGTATATGTTGTGGTTGCAGTTTCAGGCCGCAAATACGCGTTAATTTCCCCGTCGGCCGTTGCACCGATTGACAGCCCCATCATTAATTTGTACTCACGCGGGGGGGTTAAATCAGTACTGCCACAATTGTCGCACTTTGTTTGGTCGCGCATTTTATCTTGGCGCATGCGGGCGCCACATTTTTTGCATTCAACCAATGGGTCGGAAAAACTGGCCTCGTGCCCGGAATATTTCCAAAGCAAACGATTTGTAATAACGGCCGCATCCAGACCTTCGATATCGTTGCGGGAATACACCATGGCGTTCCACCAAGCGTTGCGGATGTTCTTCATCAATTCCACGCCATACGGACCATAATCGTATGTTCCGCCCATACCACCATAAATTTCAGAACCTGTGAAAATAAAACCGCGACGTTTGCATAATGCGACTATATCATTAACTGTTTTTGCTGGCATTTTATACCCCCGAATTTTTTACCGATTTATTGTTATACAGAATTTGCATATTTGCAATAAAAAAACGGGGACGCGTGCCCCCGTTTCATATTTATAACATTTTTACTTTGCGGCCGCCGCAATCGCATTTACAGGACATACCGCCGCACACGTACCGCATGATACGCATTTGGACGGGTCAATAACGCATTTGCCATCCGCACCAACTGAAATCGCGCCAACCGGGCATGCACCCATACAAGTATGGCATCCGATACATTTTTGTGGATCTATTTTATAAGCCATTTTATTTACTCCATCTTTGTGATTTATATTAATCTCTGTTCAGCAAACTTAACAGATATTGGAACATCGCTATAAAGGATATGTACAGGTGTAACGCACCCAACACAGCCAACTGATTTTTTTGCGTGCCGTCGCCCAGTACTGAATATGCACGCTTCAAATTCTGCATATCGTACGCGGTGAAAAGCGCAAATATCAATACACCAATAAAGCATACAATTGTGCCAAATGTGCCCCCCATAATCGCAGGCCATATAAACGACGCCAATCCAACCAAGATTAAACCAATCATGCCCATGAACAAGAATATGCCCATAAACGATAAATCTTTGACTGTTTTATATCCAAACAAAGCCATACATGCAAACATCACCGCCGCAATTACAAACGCAGACAGTATGGTCAGCGGATTATTCGTTACCGCAACCAACAACAGCGGTGTTATTACAACGCCGGTCAAAATTGCATATAAAAACAACATCAGCGCACCCGTTGATGGTTTGAAACTGAACGCGCGCACCTGGGCCCAGATGGACAGTGCCAACCCGCCGAACAGCAATATGTAATACACAGCCGACAATCCCGTTGCTGTAAATAATACGGTCCATAACGGTGTTGCCATCGTCACAAATGACGCCAAAGCCGTAACCGCCACCGCACCAAACATCAGTGCAAAAATCCGTTTCAAATACAATTCAACCCCGCCACCAGACTGCACACGTTGTGCCGCATCAGGCTTGGTCTTGATCGCAATATTTTTTACAGCCATTTTGTTTTTCTCCTTGTTAGTTATCGTAATATATAATACAATTCGGTCATCAATTCAAGTAAAACAGGGGGATAAAAATGTACAGAAAAAAACCATCTGAATTAAAACTTGCAAAAGATCGCATGGATATTTATGAAAAACCTGATGTCCAGGCGAAAATCGCAAAATTGCGTGCCGAAATTTCGAAAATCGAAGAAAAAAAGCAAGAATATAAAAAATACAAAGACGAACGCGGCATCATTCGCGCAGATGAAAAAATCGCTTTAATCGAAAATACTATCCGTCGTATGAATATCGGAAAATAATATGGCGATAACCATTAACCCAATTTCACCGGTGGCTTTTTCAGTTTTCGGACTGGATATACGTTGGTATGCGTTGGCCTATGTGGCGGCGTTTGTTATCGGGTATTTTATGTTACGCGCATTTACGCGCCACAATGACAGTCAAATTAAACTGGATAAAAAACAGTTGGATGACTTGCTGACCGCCATCATATTGGGTGTTATAATCGGTGGGCGATTGGGATATGTGTTGATATATAACCCAGTGTTCTTTTTGGCGCATCCGCTGGAAATATTCGCTGTATGGCACGGTGGGATGAGTTTTCATGGCGGGCTGGTTGGTGTAATCGCGGCTGTATTTTTATTCGCTTGGAACCAAAAACGTCGCAAAAAAATCAGTGGTGGTGTATATAACAACGCGTTCAGAATTTTGGATATATTGTCTGTTATCACACCGATTGGATTGTTTTTCGGTCGTATCGCCAATTTTATTAATATGGAGGTTATGGGTCGCCCAACAGATGTGTCTTGGGCGGTTGTGTTTGCCGGCGGCACGCCCATTCCCCGCCACCCCAGCCCTTTGTACGAGGCCGCAACCGAAGGCATATTGTTATTCATCATCATGTATTGCCTGTACAGATTTACCGGCCTGCGGCGGCGGCCTGGGGCATTGGGTGGAATTTTGGCGATGCTGTATGCCGTGTTCAGAATATTTTGCGAACAATTCCGCGCGCCTGATGTCCAGATTGGATTTTTAACTGATTGGGGTTTGACGATGGGGCAATTGTTATCAATCATCATGTTTATGGTTGGCGCCGCTGTATTTGCGTTCGCATTCAAAAAGGAAAAAGTAAAATGAAGTATCAGTCTGTTGAAAATATAAATGATTTATTGGTTGCACATAAAACACGCCGTGGCGGTTGTAAAAAATGTTGCTTTAATGATTGGGCAGATGCCTGTTATCGATTAACATGCCAAGATGCACATGGGCACACCGTGTATTGGACTTTGTCGCACGGTCGTAAATCAGACGTTCCGTTTATCTGGGATGATTATATGCGCGAATGCGTACAAATAAAATCACTGTGTCTCGCAAAAATCGCAGCATTATATAAAACCAGATAAAAGATGGTTTGCATAAATTGCGACTGATACAACAGAATAAAAACGTCACAGGTGTGACGAAAGTATTGAATTGATAATTCATTAATGTGTATAATTTAAAAAGCAGGTATTAACATGGTGGGCAATTATGAGTAAAAACAATACAGAAAAACCGTTAGATGTGATTGTAGAACATTTGAAACACTGTGATATAAAATATACGAATGCAAATCGTGATGGTCGCGTTAATTCTGCTATGCACGAAGTTCAGATATTGGACAAATTACGCACTTTATTCAACACGGATCGGTATTTGATGGCAAATGGTTTCGACATCAAGGTGCCCGGGATACGTGATTGGTATGATTTTGGTATAGTTAATAAAGATAAACCAGAATATTTTGTTCCAGTAAATATAAAAGTCACTAGACTCAGTACTGATAATTTGAATTGCAAATTGGGGATTTATTTCGCATTAACTGGGCTATATCCAACCGAACTTTCAAATGAAATAAATTGGGAGCAATTGTTTTGTATGTTAAAGCAGCATATAAATACGTTTAACGATAAAGATTATTATTTCTTGGTTGCGAATAAAGCGGATAACACAGATTTTTTCTGGAACAGTTTGAAGGGTTTGCAATCATTGGTACCCAACGGAAATAATTTGCCATTCCAAACTAACTGGCGTCAAAACAGGGTCAGAACCCCACGCACCCACGACCAAGCAGGGTACTTTATATTAAATTGTTTCAAAGAATCTGTGTATAAAAGGGCTGCGATAAAAGAGCTTTTTGACGAGTATATAGAACCATGCTTGCAGGATTATAAAAACAATATGGGTAATTTGGCATGACGCTGAATGTTAAAAATTTAGGCCAGGTATTTACACCCCAATTTACAGTATCAGAAATGTTGGGGCTGGTACGTAATCATGGTCGCGTATTGGAACCATCCTGCGGCAATGGTGCCTTTTCAAAAAATTTACCTGGATGCGTGGCAATTGAATTGGATGAAAAGATAGCCCCAAAACACGCTGTTAATATGGATTTTTTTGATTACGGCACAGAAAATAAATTCGATACCATTATTGGTAATCCACCCTATGTGCGATTCCAAGATATAATACCTTCAACAAAATTAAAACTGGATATGCGTCTTTTTGACGAACGAACCAATCTGTATTTATTTTTCATTTATAAATCTGTATTACATCTGAATGAACACGGCGAATTGATCTTTATAGTTCCCAGAGATTTTTTGAAAGCTACATCGGCCATAAAATTAAATAATTTTTTGTATTCAAATGGGACTATAACCAACATCATTGACCTGGGCGATAGTTGTATCTTTGATGACGCATGCCCAAATTGCGTTATTTTCAGATTTGAAAAGGGCAATTTTTCCCGAATATGTAACGTCAGTAAAAAATTCACCGTTGTTAATGGACAAATTCTTTTTACATCGAATAACTATGACATAAAATTCAGCGATCTGTTTTTCGTAAAAGTTGGTGCTGTCAGCGGTGCAGATAAGATATTTACAAATGATAATGGCAACCTTGAATTCGTTTGTTCGAAAACAAGAAAAAATGGTGAATTAAGAAAGATGTTTTATAATGTCGATGTGCCATACCTGCGTCAATTCAAAGATATTTTAATCAACCGGCAAATTAAACGATTCGACGATTCCAATTGGTATAAATGGGGGCGCGATTATTATAAATCTGATAAATTGCGCTTATACGTTAATCAGAAAACTCGGAATAAATCACCATTCTTTTTTAATAAATGCAAGGCATACGATGGTTCTGTTTTGGCAATATTTCCAAAATTTGATTGCGACGAAAAATTAATTTTGCAAATAGCGGATGATTTTAATAACGTGGATTGGCAAGAACTTGGATTCGTATGTGATGGCCGCTATCTGTTTGCACAAAAATCTCTGGAAAATACTGTGTTGCCTGACAGATTTAACAAATATTTCAAATTTATATACAAAGGTGAAAATTGATAGTAAATCTGGATTACCGGAATGTGGATCAAAGCGTTATCGGTCATGAAAATGGGTTGGATATTCAACAAGAATCGTTCTGGCCGATTTGCAAAGACCAAATGTTACAATCACACTTGATGCATCAGATGGCTATAATGTTGCACAGTTGCTGTATATGTTCGAAGTTCAAACGGCAATAGCGGGCGCGCTGTATAACATAGACGCGTTTAATCAACCGGGGGTCGAGCAAGCAAAAAATTATACCTATGCCTTGATGGGCAGGTCTGGTTACGAACAAACCGCCCAAGCAATTAAATCCAAAATGGATTTGGTGTAAATTTTTGCGTCGGGCGTTGTACCAGTTTTGAATCGATGCCCGTTTTTGCATAAAAATGCGACCAGCATTTATAGTATTTTTTAACAAAAGAAAATTTATGGAAAAAATCACTTGCATTTATGCAAAGAACAGTATAATATATGCGTTGCTTTACAGGGGTTGTAGCTCAGCTGGTTTAGAGCGTCTGCCTGTCACGCAGAAGGTCGCGGGTTCGAGCCCCGTCAATCCCGCCAGTAATTCTACGTCGCAATCGCGACGTTTTTTATTTTTCATGCGGAATAATATTCTGTTGATAATTTTGCCCGAATTGCTATACTTAACCCAACCATAAACAAAGGGGAAAATATGAACATCAAATCTTTTGCAATAATTGCGGGCGTTTTGGCGTTGGCTGCATGCGGCGATAACACTCCAAATCCCGATATGTTAAAGGGCGCAAACTTTGTCGCCGCGGGCGAAGGGGCGGATATCACCCTGTCTTTTGACGCAAATGAAATGCGCGTAAATGGCCAGGTTGTTAATCTGTACAACGGTTCGTACGAGGCTGATGGGGGCAACATCAAATTCAGCCCATTCGCATCAACCATGATGATGGGACCAATGGACGCGATGCAGACTGAACAAGATTATTTCCAATTCATGACAACCGTTGAAACATACGATTTGTCCGATGGACGTTTGACTCTGCGCAATGCAGACGGCAAAGAAATCGTTTTCCAACAGGTTGAATCAGTCGAATCCGAAACAGTCGAAGAAACAGAAACCGTTGAATCCGTACCGGCAGATGCGGTTGCAATCCCGGTTGCGGCTGAACCTGCGGCGGATGCAAAATAATTTATTTGCATATAAAACAAAAATGGCGCACATAATGTGCGCCGTTTTTTATCTGTGCTTTTGATTGCGATTATTAAATATGTTTTTATGCCGCGTGCTGGTTGCAACAAGATACGTCGCCAATATCACCAACATCGCCAGCCCCAACCCGGACAAAGCCGTATGCGTATTCGGCGTGCCCGAGATCAAATTCGTATGACTTGCGCCACAGCCAACCATTGCCGCGCCGCTGGCTGCGGTGGTGGCCACAATTAACGTGCGCATAATGTTATGCAATTTTTTATCATCCATATTCGTCACCATTTGCTTTTGGCAGATTACGCAATAAATCAAAATAAATCCACAGTTTTTTATGATGATTATTTAAGTCTTGACAATTGCGTGTAATCCGTTTATAATTCTGCGGCGTTTTGGGAATATTTTTATCCAAACGCGGCAGTTTTGGCCCCATCGTCTAGAGGCCCAGGACACCGCCCTTTCAAGGCGAGAACACCAGTTCGAATCTGGTTGGGGCTGCCAGAATAAACAAATCGGGTTTTATGCCCGATTTTTCTTTGTTTTCCAATACTTTTACGAGTTCGTAAATAGTGGGGTTAAAACATAGCCTGTTTCGTCAATTTACGAACTTTTAAAAAGAAAAGGTTAGAAATCTAACCTTTTTCCTTTGTTTAAAATAATTGCGATGTAATGATAATAAACTACACACCAACATCACCACTCGTCATCATCTTCCTCTATATAAATTTGCTCACTTTCTGTATCAACAGAAGACACAGAAACCTTTTCAGCTTTGTCGTCTTGCGCTTTGGTCGTTAACTTTTTAGTCAATTTTTCATATTCTTTTTTTTGTTCCTTATCAACGAGTTCTAATGCAATTAATTCGTCAATAACACACATTTTGTTTTCTAATTGTTTTACGTTATTTTTTAAATAAGGAATATTGCCTGGCTTTATGTATTTAGCGATATCAACCGGAATATCTCGTATTTTATTGTTTTCTGCAATAAAAGCATCGTTTAATTTGTTTAATTCGGATACGGTTTGTTTTTTTAGAGTATAAAGATATGCAATTCTATCGTCTTTTTTTAGATTTATATATTTTTCATCATTTACAATTTCTATTTTAATTTGAGTCATATCCTTTTTAACTTTTGCATCAACTGTACGAACAGCACGACCTGTGTATTGTTGGTCATTTATAAATTGCTCAACAGATAAATTATGTTTTTCAATAGCCAAATTTATAATCTTTTCTCTAAGTTCATCTGAAAGGTAAATTTTGTATGAAATAACCCCGTCATCTCTATCAGTTTTATACGTAATAAAATAAAAACCATCTGAAAAAGTTATTTTGGTTTTTAATTTTGCACCATTCCTCGTATACTGAACGCGCTCAGAAGTAATATTTTGAATTTTTGCATTTTTATCAGGTTGTGAATTTTCCTCCCAACCACAATGGTCAGCCCAAGTGTAAACTGCTCCACAAATATTGTACAGCATTATCCCGCAACAAATAACTAAAAAAACAATCATACACACTAACGCCATTGATTTTGCCTTTTTGTTAAACACAGTTTTTATGATAATATTCCAACACAGTATTTTTTTCAAGAATATTATAAACTTAAAACTGTATTCAAAAACACCTTAACATCTTTCCCAAACTGTAATAAATCGTGGATAATATTTGTTCGTGAATTGTACAGATGGGGCTGCCAAGATAAATAACGACCCTTGCGGTCGTTTTTTTATGGTGTGGGGCGGTGGGGATTAAACCACCCTGCCCCAGAATCCACCCACGCAAACTTTGTTTGCGCGGGGCCCGGTATCGTGCCACCCCTCCGCTAGATGAGGAACTTTGGCTGCGGTGGGGACTTGGCCTATGACGAGCGGAAACACGAGTTACTAGTAACGAGTAACCAGTAACTAAAAAACGGGGCAATGCCCCGTTTTTATTGTATTATGCAACTTATTAGTTACCGCTTCCTTTGCAGTTACTACCGCCCATAATTTCGCATACCCATTCATTGACGTCCAGAGTATCCGAATCCAATCCATCACCATCTTTAATCCCATTCACACTTTGACACGTATCAATCATGGATTGGCATGCACGAATCGCGATTTTGTTCGCGGTGCTTCCTTCGTTGTCCGGATCATAATTATTTTGTGCCAGACATGTTGAGATATCTGTTATACATTCTTCGGCATAATCGGACAGAATTGTATCCTGGGCCGATTTAATCTGGACCAAAGTGCGGTTCAGGTATTCTTTTACCACAGGGTTATTGAATGTATATTTCAAATTCTGGCCTGTACCGCTGTATGTTACATCCTGGCAACGGTTCAGTACAGACATGCACATACCATAATTCTTGCCATCGGCGTCATTGTGGTAACCAATCTTGCTTTGCAGGAATTCTGCTATACTGGTTGAATTTTCACCATCGGCATCAGTTGGTGCGTTTGGCCATAATTCTGAATTTATATAACCACTTAACGTACCACTTGTACCGTCTGTACTGGCGGGATCCCAAGCATTCTTGCCGGTGTCATAGTCCCACATATCATATATAGCGGCTTTTTCGATGTCGCCCGGGACACCAGGTTTGCTGCCCACGACGATTTCGCCATTAACGATGTATTTGCCGGTCGGATCCAAGCAATTTTCATAATTGTCACCGCATACAAAATCATCCTGCATACAATCATCCAACGCGTTTATGCATCCGCGCAGGTCATATTGATTCTTTTGTTGTGCCACCATTAAACGCGCACGCTGTAACACAGATTTTGCATTCCGCACAGTCGATGACATTTGATCATTCGATTCGGTTAAACTGCGTTCGTATGCAATACACGCCTTGTCAATTTCCAAATCGTATGCGTTTGTGATAATTGCAGTATCAACACCCTGGGCGGCGCAGTTGTTCAACACGGCCGCTTTGCATCGTGCGGACGCGGTTTCATACAATTGTTTGCCACGTTGGTTGCTGATGCTGTCGTTACTGTTGGAAAATCCGCCCAACAAAGACGACAAATCGAATCCGGTACTGTCAATCGTGAAATCCAACAATCCGGACATATCGAAATTCAGGCCACTGGACGAACTGGACGCTTTTCCCGATTTTACATCCACGATTAAACTTTTGATTTTGTCCAAATCGTTCTTTAACGCGCTGTTATCGCTGGACGAACTTAATTCCAATTCAGCCGCGGTTTGAGTGAACAGGGTTTCAACCTCTTCCGTGGTCAGGCCGATATATTGAATCTGCATTGCGACTTCTTGTAAAGACTCGGTCGCGTCCTTTAATGCGGCTTCGGTTTCGGCATAATTATCCAGGTTCGCGCTGCAACTGCAACGGCCCTGATTATCATCCAAAACGTTACAGAAATTATCCATACATGCAACATACTGGGCCTTGCAATAATCGGTCAATTGCGCCAATTCGTCGATTGACGTGGTTGATGACACCGTTGTACCCGATGAAGAAACCGATGATGTTGCAGTGGAACTGGACCCAACACGAACAGTCGGAACACGTGTTGTTACGTTATTCGTACTGACCCCGACGCGCCCACTGATATACAGCGGTGTATTTACAGTATCCGTTTGAACGATTGACGCACGTGCCGGATTTGTTGTTGTACGTGTAGATGTACGTGTTGTCACCCCAGATGTCTGACGTGTTGAACTTGTGGGGGCCGAACGAACATTTGATACCGCACGACTTGCAACCGTGTTTGTCGCACTGCCACGAGTTGTTCCCGCGCGGGATGTGGTTTGAGCCGCGGCACGCGAAACAGTACCACTGCGCCCTGATGTAGTTGCGGCGCGCGTTGAAACGGTACGTGCAGTATTGGCATTTACAACATTGCGTGATGCAACACCACGCGAAGAAACTGTATTTGAATTCACCATTGAACGGGATGCAGTCGCACGGCCGCTGCTGTTGCGGGGACTGGGCGTTGTTGGCGTCACCGGCGTAACAGGCTTTGATTCAGGTGTTTCAGCCGCCGGTTCATCGACAACAGTTTCATCGACAAATTCTGTGTCCGGCATTTGGTCGGCATACTGCGCCATTAATTCTTCGTAATAATATGCGGGTGCAACCTCGGCAAATGCGGGCAAAACCAGCAATCCAGCAATGACGGCGAATAATCTTTTCATGCGAAAAATCCTTCCTATTACATACGATTTTATCACAATATGCAAATTATAGCAAACGAAAAAGTTAATGTTTTTACGTGTTATTGATTATTCACAGGCGCATACCATGCATCGGTCGCCGCGGATGTTATACAAATTTTTCAGGAACCAAATTGGTCAATGATTTCCATATACGTCTGAATATGGATGTGTCGGGGCTGTGATGATACACGCGCGGCTTTTTATCACCCGGGCGCCGCCCAGTCCAAACAGCATCACCATCATCATCCAGCGTCACATGCCACGATGTTTTTGTATCGCGAATTATCATTTCGCGCAGTTTATCCGCAAAATCACGGCTTTCGAAAATCGCAACGTTTTCGGTGTTATAATACGCGCTGCGCGGATCCAGGTTAAAACTGCCTATCCATGAAATATCATCGTCAAAAACGATTGTTTTACTGTGCATAACAGAAAAACTGGATTGTTTGCGTTCGCGGTCGTGTTCTTGGCCACGCAGATTTTCCGCAGACAACATAAATTCATATACATCCGCCCCGGATTCAATCAGACGGCCACGATACTTTTCCCATTTCACATATACGGTCGGCGCGTTTGTCGATGCCAACGAATTTGTAACAATCGTCATATGAACACCGGATTTTTCTTCGTTCAGCATGTGTTCCAAACCGCCCTGGCCCGGGACAAAATATGCCGCAGACATATATACTGAATCTTTTGTTTGTGTCCAAAGGCGTTGTAACGCGCAAATAATATCGCCACGATATTTTTCTTTTTCAGACATCGTCATTTCAACCTTGGACGGGGGATCGGCCAAGAATTTACCGCGGCCCCAACTGAAATCAAATTTTTTGTTTTTATATTCATCCATCGCCAACGAGATTATTTTATTATACTCGCTTATCGCGTCGGCACTTTTGCGTTCAATTTCGTCAAACTTTTTTTCCAGTCGGCGGGTGGCACGCTGGGATTTGGAATTCGGAAATACTGATGCAGGTATCGATAAATGATAATTCCAATATTCATCAAAACTGGCGGTGGCATATTTCGTCATATCGCCAATGAACAACACGTCTGTATCCGAAAAATTCGATGCGGTTTCGGGATAAAAATAATTGCTGCCCACGTTGCGGCCGCCGGTTATGTATGCAACGTTATCAACAATAAATAACTTGTTATGCATACGGGAATTTAACCGATTGAAATCCAGCAAAAATTGCGGGTAATACAATAAACGCGTCCGATTTGCAACGGGGTTGAATACCTTGACCTCGATATTAGGATGCTGGTTCAGCAACATAACATAGGCAATGTCGGATTTAGTCCCATAATCGTCCAATAAAATTCGAACCTTGACCCCACGGTCTGCGGCATTTTTTAATTCGCCAATTAAAACCTTGGACGAAAAATCATTACTGTAAATATATGTTTGCAAATCAATTGTCTTGGTCGCCATGCGCGCAAAAGCCGCACGAATTACAAACGCAGACAATCCGTCTTCTATAAGTGTCGCGCCACTTATACCATCATCACGCGCCAATTCCGTCGCATAGCATTGCGCAATGGGCGTCTGCATAGGATTATAATCAAAATCAGCCGCGGTAACCTTTGGCGAATAATTTGCCAACCGTTCGTCCGCAGTCGTTGTGGGTATGGTCGTGCATCCCATAAATGGTAAAGAGAAAATAAATAAAGATACTTTTTTCAATACCGACAATTTTTTCACCAATTTTGGATATAATATAATCGTAAAAGCCCCAGATGTCAAATTCATTAAAAAAATTAATAAATTAGGAATATTTTGCCCGTACAATACCGGTCTTTTTATTTATTGCATGCCTGCATTTTCAGTAATAATATGAGTATGAAATATCAAAGGATTTAATCATGAAAATATACGAGCAGACCGAATTGGACTTCAAAGACGTGTTGGTTAAACCAAAACGTTCGTTCATAAACTCCAGATCCGAGGTAGAAGTTACCCGCGAATACAAATTCAAATGGTGTCCGCGACGTATTGTGGGAACCGGCATCATTGCCGCCAATATGGCAACGGTCGGGACTTTTGAAATCGCGCGCCACATGATTCAAAGCAAAATGTTTTGTTGTCTGCATAAACATTATCCAGCGGATGATTTAATCAAGTTCATAACTGAAAACGATTGCCGCGATTATGTGTTTTTATCCATGGGGCTGCGCGACGAAGATTATGAAAAAATCGAAACCATATTAACCCAATATCCCGACAAGTGCCGCAACATTTGTATCGACGTGCCCAATGCGTACATCCCGCGCGTCAAAGATTTAGTTGTCAAAATGCGTGAAAAATTTCCTGACATATTGCTGATGGTCGGCAATGCGGTCACGGCTGAATTGGTTGAAGATTTAATTTTGTCCGGCGCAGACATCGTTAAATGCGGTATCGGTTCCGGCAGTGCTTGCATCACACGCCGCATCACAGGCGTCGGACGGCCACAATTATCAACTATTTTCGAATGCGCAGATACTGCGCACGGTATCGGAGGCATGATTTGCAGTGACGGCGGTGTTGTGTATATCGGTGATGTATGCAAAGCATTTGGCGCAGGCGCAGACTTTGTTATGATGGGCGGATTTTATGCCGGATGCCCCCAGGCCGCGGGCGATGTAATCGAAAAACAATTCGTCACAAATCAAGTCGATGAAAACGGAAAGCAGATAATCGAGACTAAAAAATTCAAGATATTTTACGGAATGTCGTCTGAATACGCACAAAACAAACACTATCACGGCATGCCAAAATATCGCGCCAGCGAAGGTCGCGTTGTCGAAATTCCGTTAAAGGATTCCATCGATAAATTAAACCAAGATATTTTGGGCGGACTGCGGTCGTATATGACATACATCGGCGCACGCAGATTAAAAGACGTGTCGAAATGCACCACTTTTTATCGCGTGAATACACAATTAAATACTGTGTTTGGGGAATAATTTTATCCAATAATTAAATTCGGGCGCGCCGCGCGCAGGTTGTCCATGGATTTGGCCTGGGCCGCGCGGAATGCGTCTGGATTCCAGATTTGAAAACTTGTCCCACGGCCGACAAAAACCGCGCGATCGGTAATGCCCGCGTGCTTTAATAAATCAGCCGGAATTATTATGCGCCCCGTCACGTCAAATGCCAATGGACGTGCGTCTGCAAATAACATTGCGGATAAATCGTCCAATTCACTGTCGAACACGCCCATTTTATCGGTGGCGGTGGCCAGTTGCTCCATCCGGGACATGGACAGACCCTCGATACAATTGTGGGTAAAAGAACGATATAAAACAACACCAGGGAAATTTTCAGTCGCAACCGAAGCCCGGAAAGCGGCCGGCACAGATATGCGCCCCTTGGTATCCAAACGATTTTCATAAGATGAGAGAAACAATGACATTTCGGTCCTTGTCTTTTTATGGGCATCCGCCCGTTCCCCTTCCCGTGACTTCATCCAAAATCTAGCACGCCATTTTATGGTTGTCAATGACATTTTATAATTATTTTATGGGATTTTATGGTTTTATAAGTAAAATCGCATAAATTAAAAATATTTTTCAAATATTTATATTTTATGCTTGACCTGCGATTCGTTTTTGTTCTAACATATTTGTATAGACAAGGAGAAAAGACCAAAAAGCCCCAGAATTCCGCGAAAAATCCGGTTTTCTGGCAAAAACAAAAGTTTAACCGAAAATTCAAATCTGTTTTTTGTAAATACACGTTGTACATACAAAATCTTGTTGAATTTTCCCAAAAAACGCCCGAAAGGAGGGACCGCACAATGGCAAAATCAATAAAAGAAATCATGATCGCCCTGAACCAAGTTTTAACAACAACAGTTTGGGTGAATGAAGACAGACAAATCGTATCTTTGGCCGACGAATTACAAATCGGTCACAACAACGCCCCACGTTCAATCGAAGATTTACCACGTCCATCATTGGTTGGTGCGTATGTGTCGCTGCAAATTCGCACAGATAATTTCGATGTTGCGGCCGAAACGTTGGACACTAAAAATTTGGCATTGCGAGTAAAAGAAATGGTATTTACCGAAGCCAAGAAAATTATGGATGCCGCCGACGGCGCAGATAAAGCATCTGTTGCACGCGCAGCATAATCCCGACACGGCCCGCGGTCCGTTTTGGGCAAATAAAAGTTTCTGGTTAATCCAGAAGGAGGGGAGAAATCACCGGCAAGTAATTGCCGGTGGTTTTTATCAGAAACGTAATCGCGCACGAATGCGACCTGTGTAATTTATGTAATCCACACGAAAATGGGCGGAAATTCCGAAGTCGATTTGCGTAAATTCATTGAATTGCGCGCCCAATTTTAATTCTGTATCAAATGCAAAACGCGGTAAAGTCGTGCCAATTATTACGTACGATGCATCATTTACATTTACGTATAAATCGTCTGCTTTCGTGCGCATGTCATACGACGCGCCAATCGTAACAGATGGCGTAAGTTCCACACCCGCCAAATACCAATTGCCGCGCGTTACAGACATATTGGCGTATGCTGTTAAAAAATCCAAATCCGCGGCCGCGATACTTTGTCCTGCATCATCAGCCGTATCGTCGCGATGAACAGCCATATATCGCACACCTGCGCGTGGCAACAAATGCCAAGACGCGCGTGCAAAATCATATCCGACATCACCCCATGCGCTGAATGTGGTCATATTCAACGAACTGTCCAATTGCAATCCCGCAACATTTTTTGTTTCGCCCCAGTCTGAAAAAAACGCCGCGCCCGCCATGCGAATTACAAAATTATCAGGCGAGTATTTTGCATATACCCCACCACCATGGGTTGGCACGTGTATTGTGCGTGCCCAACTTTTTAATCTGTCGTATTGATATGCGTATGCCGCGCCAAACGTCCAATTGCCATCGGTATATTCTGCACCAACACCGCCACCGAATCCATACATATCAAAATCTGCGTACTGTTGCGATGCGCCCAGTTTTCCGCCGCCACCAAATCCAGTCGCCCATACATTTAATCCACCAATATTGTACTTGGCTGCATCGCTAATCATCGCATCAAATCGCGAAACATTCGTGTTTGATACTATATGCGTCAGTGGCGCAGACGACGGCGCCAGCGCACTTAACGCACGGATATATCCAATCGCATCCGTTTGCAGCAAAGTATTCATTCGCAGATATAATGTGTGCGCCAGACTGCCGGGGGTATCTGGTTCCAATTGCCATGCGGCGGCTGTGCGGATATTATTTTGAGTGCCGCCATTATTGGCTATTACATCTGCGAAACTGTCGCCGGCGCTGATTTCGTACCACCCGTCCCCCAATTTCAAGAATTCATAAATATTATTATTTATGTTTGGCGAAAAATTATCAGCAATTTCATTTTCACTGCGTAATAACTGGACACGGATATTATTTGCATCGCCCAATGCGTTTGGTGATAAAATAACACTAAGATTTGCACCGTCTGATATGCTGAAATTGTTTGCGGTTACATTACCATACGCGGTCGCATCTGTCACAGATAATTGCAATGTGGCACCCGGCGCAAATGCCGCATTGGTCACAGAAACCGACGCCGCGCCCAAATCCAATGTGCCGCCCAAAACATTCAAATCCGACGTTGTAAAAAATTGCCCGTTATCCGATAAAGTCACATTACCATTATAAATCGTGACATTCCCTGCGAATCCCGACATATCGGCGTTTAATACAACCGCCCCGCCCGTCGGTACATTTTGCGCATCATATATATATGGACGATTTATGATTATTTCACCGCCGCCTGTGATTGCATCATTAAATGTGACACTACGCGACGCGCCCGCGTTTATGTTAAGCACATCGGTGGTATGAATCGCGTTTGATTGCCCCGCCACTGTGTTGCCGTTAAAGTTTATGTCTGCGTTGTTGGCAATCAAGTATAACTGGGCCAAGTTAAATATTGCACCGCCATTGTCTGTGGCTGAATTATTTTCAAAACTGCTGTCGATAATGTACATATCGTCCCAGTTATAAACCGCGCCACCGTATGTTGCACTGTTGCCATTAAAGTAAGAATCAGACACCGTCGCATATAATGTATCCCCAATAATTCCATAATTACCAATCGCGCCGCCTGTGTCACCGGTATTATTTTCAAACGTGCCGCCGGTTAAATTCATTGCCCCACTCGAATAAATCGCACCGGCTGTATCGGTCGCGTTATTGCCAACAAATCGCACATTGGTTAAATTCATGGTGTTTGAATTATATAACGCGCCACCGCCACCACTGGACGAGTTTGATGTAAATACACTGTTTGAAATATTTAACGTGCCGTCGTTAAATGCCACACCACCATACCCGTTCGGCGCAGTATTATTTTGAAATGTTGCACCATCAAACGTGGCGATTGTTTCATATTCGTTGTATATAACACCGCCATCACCGCGCGTTACTTGGTTTGCGTCAAACGTAACATTTTGCGCGCTGAATGTAGCGTTATTGTTTTGATATATAACACTGCCGCCATGGTTGGATGTGTTATTTGCAAATACAGAATTACTTGTTGTTACATTTCCGCCCAGATTTGCGAACACACCGCCTTGGGGACGATTAAAGTTGTTAAAGGATGTATTCGATGCAGAAACGCCACCGTTTATCAGCGTGAAATTATAACCACTGGACACTGTAAATCCGTTAAATCCACCGCCATTAAAATCAAATCCGCCGCCATCAATAATTGTTGTTTGCGCCCCAGGCGCAGTTATCAGCCGCGTGGATGTTATATTGGATGTAATGGTTATATCGTTTTGCGTGGCTGCTGTTTTATATAAACTGTAAAAACTATCAAAATCAGGCGCGTCCGCTGCATACGCAGGTACAGCCATTATACCCAAAATTACAATCAAAGATGTTTTGCGTTTCATAAAAATCCCCTTTGGTTAATTCCAAGGGTCAAAAAAAACGCCCGTAATAGCAATACGGACGTTTTCCCATTTTTATTAACGAATATTTATCTTTGCTTTACGATTTCATCACGAATTTTTGACACAGCCGCCGCACGCGCCGCAATAACATCATTCAAATTCGCACCCGTTAAATCAGCCGCATATTTGATTGAATTCGCAAACGCCAAAGCATCACTGTTGCCGTGGGTTTTAACGGCAAATCCCTTTAACCCCAAAAACGTTGCGCCCGCATAGGAACGCGGATCGATTTTATTTTTCAGTCGCTTGAATACATGCACCAAGAAAAACGCCCCGACAATCGCCAAAACAGATTTTTTTAGGTTATCAACCAAAACGCGTTTAATCAGTTTTGCCGTGCCTTCGACCGTTTTCAGAACTATGTTTCCGGTAAAACCATCCGTCACCACGACCTGGACATTACCGCCACTGATGTCATTACCCTCGACAAAACCGATGTATTCATACGGCAATTCATCGCGATGTTCGGTTAAAACCTGATTTAATCTTTGCAGTGTTTCATTACCCTTGGTTTCTTCGGAACCAATGTTCAAAACGCCAACCTTGGGGCGCGCCATGTGGCCAATAACCTCGGCATAAACACTGCCCAGGATGGAAAAATCAAACAAATCGCGTTCGTCACAATGAACGTTTGCCCCCAAATCCAACACAACCACACGTGAATCACCACCGCCAGACGGCAACATAGTCGTTATCGCAGGCCGCGAAATACCATCAATGGTCTTTAATGCCAATTTGGACAAAGACATCAAAATCCCGGTATTACCCGCACTGACAACGGCGGCAGAATTACCCTCGCGTACGTCTTTGATTGCCATGTACATAGAAGTATCTTGGGCGTGGCGAATAACATCGCGCACTTTGTCCGTGCCGCGAATAACCCCCGGTGCATCAATCACAGTACAATTACGGGCAACACGTGGATATTTCGCCAACAATGGGCCCAGTTGCTGGGCCTGGCCGAACAGGCGGAAAAACACCCGATTTTCGCCATTTTGGTACAGGTACTGATTCATACCCCCCAACACGGCGTTTGGGCCTTTGTCACCGCCCATTGCATCGATTGCTATAATTTTTTTATCTGTGGTCATAACAGTCCATTAAAAAAGCAGAAACGGCACAACACAAACCAGCGCGCCAAATTCTGCCATTTTTTTATTTTGCTTTATATTATTTTGCACCACAGGCCGGGCACACGTGATGTGGGCGTTTCTTTTCACCGCAAACTTTGCACACTGTGCATGGCATCACGGACAACGCGTCATGCGAACGACGTTGGGCCGAACGTGCTTTACTGGTTTTACTTTTTGGCGTAGCCATTTTATTATCCTTTTTTATTTACAGTTGTTCTATTCTATTAAAATCTGACGCATTTGCAAGAAAAACTTTATTCTGCATTCGCCAAAATTGCCCAGTTGCATCGTGATAACAACTGGGCAACGTTTAACGAACGTGAATTATATATCCAACAATTGCTGCTGGGCATTGCCTTCACGAGCCAATTTTTCGGCATGTTCTTCTTCGCGCGCGATTTCACGAACGCGACGTACGTATGCGCCCGTTCCGACCGGAATCAAACGACCAACAATCAAGTTTTCGTTGATACCAACCAATTTGTCGGTTGCGCCACTGATGGCTGCATCGACCAAAACCTTGGTTGTTTGTTGGAACGATGCATTCGATATAAACGAACGCGATGTCAATGAAGCACGTGTCAAACCAACCAACACCTGGGATGCAGTTGCCGGACGGCCACCATCGTGTGTGACGCGGGCGTTTTCTTCTTCGAAATCAACCCTGTCGACCACTGCGCCCATCAAGAATCCTGTATCACCCGGATTTGTGATTTCAACACGACGGGTCATTTCACGTATCAGAATCTCGATATGTTTGTCGTTGATGGACACACCCTGCAAACGATAAACCTGTTGAATCTGCTCGACCATAAAGGTTGCCAATGCTTTCTGGCCCAGGATGCGCAATATATCTTGCGGGACCGGATCGCCATCGACCAATTTGTCGGCTTTTTTCACAACGTCGCCGCTGCGCACCAACAAATTCGTACCCTTTGGCACCGCATATTCAACCGGCGCAGTACCATCATCAGGCATAATGCGAACAATGATTTTGGATTTCGCATCTTCCAGTTCGATTGTACCATCGACCTCGGCCAATAAAGCGGGGTTGGATGGACGGCGAACTTCCAACAATTCATTAACGCGTGGCAGACCGCCGGTAATATCGCCTGTACGCTTGGTTTGTACAGGAATACGTGCCAGCACATCACCCGCTGTAACCGTTGCGCCATTCGACACATTCAAAATAGAATACATCGGCAACAGGTATTCAGCAATCTTTTTGCCACCCAATGAAATCACTTGGCCTTTGTCATCAACCAATGTAATCGCAGGGTTCAAGGCTTTTTTGGTATTTGTTTTCCAATTAATAACCTTGCGCGATGTGATACCAGTTGTGGAATCAACTTCTTCTTGGTACGAAACATTTTCAATCAAATCTTGGAATTGAACGATACCGTCTTTTTCCGCGATGATTGTGTTGGAATAAGGATCCCATTCTGCGACCTTGGCGCCTTTTTCAACCACGTCGCCGTCATTAACGATTAACATAGACGCATACGGCAATTTGGTTGTAAATATCTTTTCACCGTCTTTGCCGACAACCGCCAATTCACCATTGCGCGACAGAACAACCACACGACCCGCCGAATTTTTAATTGTACTTACATTCGACAGTTTGATTGTACCCGCAACTGGGACCTCGATATAATGACTTTCGGCACCACCAGATGCAACACCACCAATGTGGAACGTACGCAACGTCAGCTGGGTTCCGGGTTCGCCAATGGACTGACCCGCGATAACACCGACGGCTTCGCCAACATGAACCAATGCCTGGCGCGACAAATCCATACCATAGCATTTTGCACACAAACCATCACTGTGGCATGTCAAAACGCTGCGCACATCAACAGACGGCAATCCAGATTCATTAATCTTGCGCGCGGCGGCCTTGGTAACCAATTCGCCGGCCGGGACAATGACTTCTTTGGTAATCGGATGCACAATGTCGTGTGCAGCGGTGCGCCCCAGAACAACATCGCCCAATGGAACGGACAGTGTGCTGCCCTGATACACAGGCTTTGCAGTGATAAATTCTTCGGTTCCACAATCGTGTTCTGTGATAACTGTATTTTGTGCCAATTCAACCAAACGACGTGTCAGGTAACCCGCGTCAGCGGTCTTCAACGCCGTGTCGGACATACCTTTACGCGCACCGTGGGTGGATGTAAAGTATTCCGCCATGGTCAAGCCTTCTTTAAAGTTCGAAATAATTGGAACTTCGATAATCGAACCGTCTGGTTTCTGCATCATACCACGCATACCAGCAACCTGGGTAATCTGACGTTTTGAACCACGGGCACCAGACAGCGCCATCATCAAAACCGAATTCCAATTGTCACCGGTTGTTTTACCCAGCGCAGCATAAGACAAATCACCAATTTTATCGGTTGTATTTTGCCACAAGTCAATCAGTTTATTATGCTTTTCACCACCAGACAGCAAACCGTTTTGATATTGCTGTTCAATTTCTTCGGCGGCTTTTTCTGTATCTGCGATGATTTGTTTTTTCTCTTCTGGAATAACAATATCATCGTAACCGATTGAAATACCACTGCGGGCGGCCTGCTCGAATCCAGTATCTTTTAACGCGTCGGCCAACAAAATCATTGCTTTGTCCCCGCAACGTTCGTATGTTGTCGCCAACAATGATTTGATTTCGCCCAACGGCATAACTTTATTTACCAAATCAAACGGCATATTATCAGATTTCGGCAACAATTCGCCCAAAATCATACGACCGGCCGTTGTTTTGTAAATCTTGCCATTGATACGTGCAACAATTGGTGTATGCAGTGTGATGGATTTGTTTTCCAAAGCCATTTTCACTTCGTCCATATTGGCAAAGCGCGGTGATTTATCTGTGTGTTCGCCGTTAATCAACGAAATGTAATATACACCCAACACCATGTCTTGGGACGGCACAATCATAGGTTCGCCGTTCGCAGGTGACAACACGTTGTTCGATGACAGCATTAATGTGCGCGCTTCCAATTGCGCTTCCAATGAAATAGGAACATGCACAGCCATCTGGTCGCCGTCAAAGTCAGCGTTAAATCCTTTACACACTAATGGATGCAGGCGGATTGCCTTGCCTTCGATTAACACCGGTTCAAATGCCAACATAGACAAACGGTGCAAACTGGGCTGGCGGTTCAGCAGAACAGGATGTTCATGGATAACATTTTCCAAAATTTCCCACACAACATCTTCGCCATTTTCAACCATTTTGCGCGCTGTTTTCAGCGTGTTTGCATACCCGCCCGTCATCAGACGAGAATACACAAACGGCTTGAACAATTCCAACGCCATTACTTTTGGCAAACCAACCTGGTGCAGTTTCAACGATGGACCAGACACGATAACACTGCGGCCCGAATAATCCACGCGTTTTCCCAACAAATTCATACGGAAACGACCTGATTTACCACGTAATGAATCCGACAAAGATTTCAACGGCCGACGATTTTGCGACACCATCGGGCGTGCTTTGTGGCCGTTATCAAACAATGAATCAACGGCTTCCTGTAACATACGCTTTTCATTGCGCACGATGATTTCAGGCGCATGCATTTCAATAAAGCGTTTCAAACGATTGTTACGAATAATCACACGACGATACAAATCGTTCAGGTCAGACGCCGCAACATGCCCCGCATCCAACGTTACCAAAGGACGCATATCTGGTGGGATAACCGGAATAACATCCGGCAACATCCATGCAGGCTCGGTTTTGGAATCCAAAAATGCCTCAACCAGTTTTAATTGTTTAATCAAACCTTTGCGTTTGGCATCTGATTTTGTTTCCGCCAATTCAGCACGCAAACGGGTACGTTCATCGCCCATATCCAGGTTTGCAATGATGCTGCGAACGCCCTCGGCACCGATACCGACACGGAATGAATCCGCGCCGAATTCTTCGACAGCCTTTTGATATTCATCTTCGCTGATAACATCATATTGTTTCAAACTGGTCAATCCCGGTTCGATAACGATATATGCATCGTACGAGATAACTTGTTCCAACTTTTTCTGGGGCAGATTATTCAACAACGTTGCAATTTTACCTTCGCGCAGGAACCAAGTATGCGCAACCGGCATTGCCAATTTAATATGTCCCATACGTTCGCGACGAACGGTTGATGGTCCGACCTCGACCCCGCAACGTTCGCAAACAACGCCGCGATATTTAATTCTTTTATACTTTCCGCATGCGCATTCGTAATCTTTGACTGGGCCAAAAATCTGTTGGCAGAACAATCCATCCGGTTCTGGTTTCAGCGAGTGGTAATTAATCGTTTCAGGTTTTTTAACCTCGCCATGGGACCAAGACAGAATTTCTTCGGGCGATGCAATTGTAATACGCAGCGCGTCGAACTGTTCTTTGGTTTCGATTTGTCCGAATATCTTTTGCAACATATTGGTCATTATATTTTGCTCCTTTCAAAAGAGTGTTAATGTCCCGCGCGGACGCGCCACGCGGGCATCAATCGCTTAATCCATTTTCTTTGGTGTCAGTGTTAATCCCAAACCACGCAGTTCGCGCACGAATACATTAAATGCTTCGGGCGTGCCTGTTTGGAAATCATTGCTGCCGGATATAATCGCTTCGTACATCTTGGTACGGCCGATAATATCGTCTGATTTCACGGTCAGCATTTCACGCAACAGATGTGCGGCACCGTGCGCTTCCAACGCCCAGACCTCCATTTCACCCAGACGCTGGCCACCCATGTGGGCTTTACCAGACAACGGTTGTTGCGTTACCAAAGAATAATTACCAATCGAACGTGCGTGAATCTTTTCATCAACCAAGTGATGCAGTTTCAGCATATACATCACACCAACCGTTACGGGACGTGCAAACTTTTCGCCCGTCATACCGTCGTACAGTGTGAATTGGCCCGTTTCAGGCAATTTCGCCATTTTCAACATGCGCGCAATATCTTCTGATGTTGCACCGTCGAATGTTGGCGTTGCCATCGGCACACCATCACGCAGTAAAGCAGCCTCGGCACGGACGTCTGTATCCGTCATTTTTTCCAATTTTTCGGATACTTCTTTGCCGTAAATCTTGCCGATTGTTGTACGCAAATCGTCGGTCACAGCACGTTTTTGTTTAACTTCATCCAAAACAGCACCAATCTGCTGGCCCAATGTACGCGCCGCCATCCCCAGGTGAGTTTCCAAAATCTGGCCCAGGTTCATACGTGAAGGCACACCCAACGGGTTCAGCACCAAATCAACCGGCGTTCCATCGGCCATATACGGCATATCTTCGATTGGAACAACCTTGGACACGATACCTTTGTTACCGTGACGACCAGCCATTTTATCGCCAGGTTGCAGTTTCATTTTGTGTGCAATATAAACCTTGACAGTTTTTAACACACCCGCACCCAACGAATTTGTTTCGGTGGCTTTGGCGATTTCTGCATCGGCTTTTTCATTCATAGCCTTTATCTTGGCCACATGCTGTTCGCACAGTTCATCGATTTTCGTTTGAATTTCTTTGTTGCGAACGACCAGTTTTTTAACATCCGCTGGACGAATGCCTTCGAACACTTCCTGGGTCAGTTTTTTACCAACAAATGGTTTCAAACTGCCTGTGCCGGCATCGATAACCTGGCCTTCGGCCAATTGGAAAATCTGGTCTGCGAATCCGCGTTCCATAATGGACGTTTCTTCTTCGCGATCGCGATTGATTTTATCAATTTCCTGTAATTCAATCATCTGGGTGCGTTCGTCTTTTTTAACACCATGACGGGTCAAGACATTCACACCGATAACCGTACCTTCTTCGTTTGGACCAACGCGCAAAGATGTATCTTTGACGTTCAAAGCCTTTTCACCAAAGATGTTACGTAACAATGCTTCTTCTGGGGTCAATAATGTTTCAGATTTTGGCGAAACACGACCGACCAAAATATCGCCCTGTTTTACGCGTGCGCCAACGTAAATAATACCAGATTCGTCCAGATTCTTTAACGCTTCTTCACTGACGTTCGGGATATCGCGTGTCAGGCTTTCTGGCCCCAATTGAGTATCACGAACTTTGAATTCTTTTTCAACAATCTTGATAGATGTGAAAACGTCATCACGTGAAATACGTTCGGAAATAACGATGGAATCTTCATAGTTATATCCACGCCATGGCACAAATGCCACCAACACGTTGCGCCCCAGTGCCAATTCACCATAATTCATTGATGAACCGTCCGCAATAACGTCGCCCGCAGATACACGGTCGCCGGTCTTGACCAACGGTTTTTGATGAATCAAGGTTTCACTGTTGCTGCGCTCGAACTTTTCCAAATTATAAATATCCACACCGGTCACGACATTGCGGCTGTTCATACATTTAACCACAATACGATTTGCGTCCGCAGATTCCACAACACCACTGTGTTTTGTAACAATGCCCGTGCGGGAATCACGTGCAACTTCGCGCTCTATACCAGTTCCAACCAATGGCGCCTGGACACGCATCAAAGGAATCGCCTGGCGTTGCATGTTCGAACCCATCAAAGCACGGTTCGCGTCGTCGTTTTCAACGAATGGAATCAACCCAGTCGCGATGGACACCACTTGGCGTGGTTCAACGTCGATTAAATCAACTTCTTCCTTTGGCACCATGGTAAATTCACCATCGACACGCGCGGTAACCGTATCTTCGGCCAAAACACCGGCCGCAGTTGTCGGGGTGTTACCCTGGGCGATTTTATGACCCAATTCTTCATCAGCCGTCAAATACACCATTTCGTCGGTTACTTTGCTGTTTTTCACAACATAGTAAGGCGTTTCAATAAATCCATACGGATTCACGCGCGCATACGTCGCCAAATGATTAATCAGACCGATGTTTGCACCTTCGGGTGTATTAATCGGGCATAAACGGCCATAGTGCGTTGGATGAACGTCGCGGACGTCGATACCCGCACGATCACGATTCAAACCGCCCGGCCCCAGCGCAGAAATACGACGTTTGTGTTCCAATTCAGACAATGGATTATACGCATCCATAAACTGGGACAATTGGGACGTGCCCAAAAATTCATTAACCAAAGACATCAATGGTTTTACATTAACGACGTCTTGGGGTTGCATATTCGCAATGTTCGGCGAAGACAGGCTTTCGCGAACCAAACGTTCGATACGAACCATACCTGTGCGGAAATTTTGTTCCAGCAATTCGCCAACTGTGCGCACACGACGATTTGACAAATTATCGATATCATCAATTGTGTCTTTGTGATCGATAATATTGGTCAGCGTTTTCAGCACAGCCAAGAAATCTGATTTTGTCAGCAAACGTTCGTCTTCGGGTCTTTTACCGGACTCTATTTTCAAACGCTTGTTCATTTTGAAGCGACCCACCGCCGACAAATCATAGTACGCTGCATCAAATCCCTGGCGCATAAACAGGTTTATCGCGGCTTCCAATGTTGGACGTTCGCCCGGACGAATGATGTTATAGATTTCAATCAAAGCCTCTTCACGATTAACGGTTTTATCGGCAATCAATGTGTTACGCATGTGTGCTGACACCGTTGCATTATCAATCGCGATTAAAGATATTTCTTTGACGTTTAATTTTTCCAAATCCGCCAAAACATCCGGTGTGATTTCAGTACCCGCACGATACAGAACATTACCCGCCCCGTCCAAAATCGGGTCGAACAAATATTCACCAACCAATGCATCGGCCGCAATACCGAATTCTTTTGACGCGGCTGTGACCTTGGCCAGACGCTTGGCATTCATACGATCGCCTTTGGATGCCAACGCTTTTTTATCACGCGGATTTATTAAATCATAATTCAGACGGAATTTATCCAATCCATCAAATGCAGATGTTTCACCAATCCACATATTTCCGTCAAATTTCAACGGGATACGATTGTAAAACACACTTAAAATTTCTGTATCATCCATGCCGCGGATTGTCGGTTTGCGCGGGTCAGATTGCCATTTTTTCTCGTCTTCGGCACACGGCAAGCAACGCAATAAAACCGTGGCCGGAATTTTACGACGACGGTCAATACGGACATAGATTACGCCCTTGGATTCTTCGAAATCAATCCAAGAACCGTGTTCTGGGATGATACGTGCAGTATATGTAATTGGGTTGCCGGCAACTTTGGCTTCTTTGGTGGTTGCGAACACGACACCCTGGGCACGGTGCATTTGTGACACGATAACACGTTCCACACCGGCGGCGATAAAACTGCCGCGGCCCGTCATCAACGGCACGTCACCCATAAATATTTCTTGTTCTTTTATATCACGCAAAGTTTTTTTGCCGTCTTCGGCGACATCCCACAAAATCAATCTCAGCTTCAATTTCAGTTTGCTGGAATATGTCAGATTACGCAGCATACATTCTTTTACATTATATACTGGTTTATCCAAACTGTATTCAACAAATTCCAAATCGGCAACGCCCGCATAGTCATGAATTGGGAACATAGATGCAAATACGTTTTGCAATCCCATATTTTTTCTGTCTTCGGGCTTTACGTCGGCCTGCAAGAAATCTTTATAGGAATTATATTGAATTTCAACAAGATCAGGAAGCGGAGTTTGCAAAAAACTTTTTCCAAAAGATTTTCTGAATTTCTGGATAACTGCCATTGGTATCAATCCTTTTTTTTGTGCGTTTTGCAAACAAAACTGTTTATATATCTTATACGCCCCAAACCCATCCGGGGAAATTTCCCACGGATGGGTGACGGACGGCGCGGAATTTTCCGCGACTTTTATTTTGCGCAACGTGCGCAGGTTAAATTATTTCAATTCAACCTTGGCACCGGCGGCTTCTAATGTAGCCTTCATTTTTTCGGCTTCATCTTTGGCAACGCCTTCTTTCACAGCCTTTGGTGCAGATTCAACCAATGCTTTGGCTTCTGTCAGTCCCAAACCTGTCATTTCTTTTACGGCTTTGATAACCGCCAATTTGTTCGCGCCAACATCGGACAAAACAACATCGAATTCCGATTTTTCTTCGGCGGCGGCGGCGGCTGGGCCGGCTGCTACTGCAACGGCTGCGGCGGCACTTACGCCCCATGTTTCTTCCAATGCTTTGGACAATTCGACTGCTTCCATAACAGTCAATTTTGACAATTCTTCAACTAATTTTTGAATGTCTGCCATTTTTTTGCTCCTATTTAATCAGAACATTGCTGTTCTGGTTTGTATTAATTCTTTTTTCCATACTCTGCTGAAACACGTGCCAAGCGCGATGCAGGTTCGACCAAAATACGCGCGATTTTGCCACGAATTTCCAACAGTGACGGCAGTTTGGATAATTGCAAAATATCATCCACACCCAGAACGTCTGCGTCCATTTTACCGCCGATAATTGTCAAATTCGGATGTTCTTCCGCAAATTTTGCCAATACTTTGGTAACCGCCAACGCATCGGTCGCGACCGCAACCGCCGTCGGGCGTTTCAACATATCGGACACAGGTTCAAAATTGGTATCTTTTAATGCCAATTTCATCAAACGGTTTTTGACAACTTTGAACACAGAAACCAACGGACGTAATTCATTACGCAAGATTTCCATTTCACGCACAGTCAAACCATGGTTTTCAACAACGAAAACACCGTTTGCGTCCTGCAAGGATGATTGCAACGCTGAAATCAAATCTGATTTTTCTTCGCGTCTCATTTTTTTACCCTTGTCTGCAAGATTTTATGACAAATGCCACAAAATCCCTGTTTTTGTTAAACTTTCCATCCAACGTTGCCGTTGGGTGGGGCCACTTTTCTGCCCCAAAGAAACTTTCTTTGTCTATGATGGCAATTAAGTCCGGTTATCGGGCACCATCAGTCTTGGACAGAAATCCTTACGCAGGCGGGGAATTGACATCCCCCGCCGCGATTTTTATTTTATATCAACCTTTAATCCAGGTCCCTGGGTTGTGGCAACTGCCGCGCCCAAGATATACTGACCTTTGACGGATGCAGGTTTAACTTTTTTCAATTGTTCGACCAACGCATTAACGTTTTCGACCAATTTGTCCGTCGCAAACGACATTTTACCAACGCCCGCGTGGATAATACCGTTCTTTTCAGCACGATATTCGATTTGCCCCGCTTTGGCGGTTGCAACCGCGTCGGCAACATTGTTTGTAACTGTGCCCAGTTTCGGGTTCGGCATCAAGCCCTTTGGTCCCAAAACGCGTGCGATTTTCGACATTTTCGGCATCATATCAGGTGTTGCGATAACACGGTCGAAATTAATTTCACCGCCGGCAACACGTTCAATTAAATCTTCACCACCAACAATGTCTGCACCGGCCTTTTTGGCTTCATCCGCGCTGTTGATTGTAAATACAGCGACGCGAACGGTTTTGCCTGTGCCATTTGGCAAAGACACCATACCACGGATGTTTTGATCCGCTTTGGTAATATCAACGCCCAAACGCACCGCGACTTCCAATGTTTCATCGAATTTTTTGGACGCATATTCACGCAAAGCATCGATTGCATCGGCAACGGAATAAACTTTATTTTGGTCTAATTTAGCCCAAGTTTGCTGTCTTTTTGTCGTTTTCATATCTTATTCCTCCACCTTGACGCCCATTGAACGGCACTGACCCGCAACGATATTCATTGCAGATTCAATGGTAGAGCAATTCAAATCCGGCATTTTGTTCTCAGCAATTTCACGAATTTGTGCCTTGGTAATAGTACCAACAAAATCGCGACCCGGTTTGTGCGAACCGATTTTCAGTTTCAGTGCCTTTTTAATATAATAAGACACCGGCGGCAATTTCATGATAAATTCGAAACTGCGGTCTGTATAAACTGTGATAATACATGGAATCGGCATACCCGGTTCTTTATCAGCGGTTTTGTCGTTAAACTGTTTGCAGAATTCTGCGATATTAACACCAGCCGCACCCAACGCCGGCCCAATCGGTGGCGCAGGATTCGCCTGTTTTGCGGGGACGACCAATTTTACAATCCCCTTGACTTCTTTTTTTGCTGCCATTTTATTCACTCCATTTTTGGTTAGTGTTCGTGGTACGATGTGGCGCATCTACCACGTATTTTGCGCGCCTTGCACACGCCCGTCGGTTACCCGATTAAACCCTTTCTACCTGTTCGAAATCCAATTCGACACTGGTTTCACGACCGAACACCAAAATAGTGGCGGTCATTTTTTGTTTTACATTATCAACCTCGGCCACGATGCCGTTAAAGCCCGAGAATGGCCCATCGATAACATGAACCTCTTGCCCGACTTCGTACGTAACGTCTTCGGTGACAACGCTGCCCTCTTCCACTTGTTTCAGCAGACGGCGTGCCTCTTCTTCACTGACGGCGATTGGTTTATTTTTCGCGCCCAAGAACATCACCACCTGGGGCATTAATTTTACCAGCGAAAACGTTTCGTTATTCATAACCATCTGGACAACGATGTAACCCGGAAAGAATTTCTTTTCAGTCTTGACACGCTTGCCCGCCTTGATTTCAGTAATTTCACGGGTTGGCACCAAAATTTCGCCAAAATAAGCGTTCAAGCGACGTTTGTCGATTTGTTCGCGCAGACCGCGCGCGACCTTGTCTTCGCACCCGGTATGAACATTCACAACGAACCACTGCATTTTATCTTCCATAACAAATCCCCCGCCCGTTTAGAAAATCCAACCAACCAGCGCGTTCAAAATACTATCCACCACAAAAAAGAACAACGCCGCCACCCCAGAAAATATCAGAATCATAATAGTTGCACGAATAACAGCATCGCGCGACGGCCACACAATTTTGAACCATTCGCTGCGCACTGATTTGATATAATCCAGTATTTTTTTCATATAAATGTATCCTAAATATCTCGCAATTGCCCGCCTTCGCGCAACGCTTCGGTGGGCACTGAAATTTCTTAATTGGCGTTGCCAATAACGAAATTTCGTGGCAGGGGCAGAAGGAAAGTTCGGCGTTGCCTCACCACTCGTACGGATTTCGCCGCGCTGCGCTTGCAAAATCCAACTCGTATGCGAACCCAGCATTTTATGTATTCGGGTTCGCTTCCTTCACCCGCACCATGACTTAAAATTCCCCAAAATATGGCAAGCATATTTTGGTGAATTTTCTGGCAGGGGCAGAAGGAATCGAACCCTCATCCGCGGTTTTGGAGACCGATATTCTACCGTTGAACTATGCCCCTGTTGCCTGTAAAATTACCCGTCTTGCGCGCCGTCTGACCCCACAGTCGGGGTAAAGATAGCACAACAATACAGAAAATCAAGCGGAATTTATTATACTTTTTTAATTTTGACACTGCAAGCGAAAAATAGTTACTAGTTACTCGTTACTGGTTACTCGTGATTATTTTTGTGCGGCACGCACAAAATCGAGTTACGAGTAACTATTTTTCGCTTGCGCAGTTGTCTGATTTTTTTCTACAATCTGGTTAATAGTAAGGAGAGGACCCCAGTGGCAACACGTATAGAACCGCCCGTTTTACTGTCCAGATTGCTGGTTTTCGTATTCGCCGCAATGATTGTTGTGCTGGGCGTGCTGGGCGTTACATTGTATAATATGTACCCGTTGGACAGACCCCAGGTGTTCTTTTTAATGACTGCACCACAAAACAATTTGGATATTGTGGTGGCTGAAATGGTGCCGAATGACGGCGATATGTTGGAAAATTTCAAGCGTTCTTTCATTCGCGAATACATTCGTGCGCGCAACGAAATTGTGCCTGATGCGCGCATAATGCGCGAAAAATGGAGCAACGATGACACAGGCGTCGTAAATGCCTGGTCCAGTCCGGAAATATATAACGAATTCACAAAAACCAATATGTGGAACGCGTGGATGAGTGGCGTGCCTGATTTTGAGTTTTCTTGTTCGGTCGAATTTGAAACGGGTGCTATCGAAATAGAACCCAGAAATCCTGATAATAACGAATATGCTGTAAGTTTTAAGTATTTTTGTTCAGATAGTAATAGACAGATGGCCAAAAAAGATTATAAAATAAGGGTGAAATTGGATATGGCGGATGGCACAACGATGAAATGGGTTGATCGTTTGAATAATCCGCTGGGGGTGCGCGTTTCAGAATACATCATTGAATCTGGCAATGGCGACCCGCTGGATACCGGTTATCTGGAAACGACCGGCAATATCCAGTAATTAAAACAGGAAGGAAGACAGTCATGACGTTTGCAAATCTGTTAAAGTTAAATGTATCTGTGTTGTGCATCGCGATGCTGTGTGCGAACGCTTCGGCCACGGAATATGGCATACAAAGCGCGTGGGATAACCCAACCGCCAATATGGCCGACGGCAGTTTGAAACCAGGATACGCACAATTGACCTGGACCAAAGGCAGTATGCTGCCCGTAAAATTACGCAATGGGATGACTACATTAATTACATTGCCAAACGGTGAAAAAATTGCAGACGCAGTCGTCGGCAACGATGGATTGTTCAGTATTCAAACCGCCAAAGGCAGTAATACCATGTACATCACGCCCGCCGTCACCAACCAGGGTTCGGATACAAATCTGATTGTAACGGGTGAATCAGGTAATGTTTATACATTCTATTTGCGCAGCGAGCCTTCTAATTCCAGCGACATTACTTATTCCCAGGTTGATGTTATATTGGATGGAAATGGTGCGTTGGTTACTTCATCGGGCGCGGTTAATGCAAACAGTGGGTCTGCATCTATTTTCAGCGCACCGTCCAGTTCATCAAACACAGTTGGCGTTGATGGCGAAGATTACGGATGGATTAAATCAATGAAGATTGATCCGTCTGAATTCCGTTTCGATTTGGACATATTTGTTCCGAACCCAGATGATTACGTAATTGCGCCTGAACGCGTATGGCGCGACCAGATATTTACATATATCGATTTCGGGGACAAGGTTATATCCATGACACAACGCCCGGTTGTATCGCTGTTAATCGAAGGCGGCGAATCCCCCGTCGGATTCCGCACAGATGGCGAAGACGGACGATTGCTGATTGTCGAGGCTGTTGGCGATATGGTTCTGCGCAGTGGGCAACGTATTGTTTGTATCAAAAAACGTGAAAAGCCGTTCTTGATTGCCGACACAGCGTCTGTTATGGCATTGGCCGAGGCAAACGTTGCACAATCCATTATGTCTGGGCAATCATTGAATAATATCGCATATACGTCTGATATGAATGCAATTAATGCGTCTGCGAATGGATATACAACGACGCCGATGATGTTGGGAAATATGCAGATGGGTGGCACAACGTCTGGGTACTATGCACCCGCGGGTTATGCGATGCCGGCACAAATTTATGGTGGCACGACCGGTGGCGGTACAAGCGGCGTGAATATGATTCCAACAGAAAGATTGACCGCTGGATCATTCTTGCCCCAATCGAACATTCCGCTGATTACAAGCAATCAATCCGGTGTGGCGGTGGAACTGAAATCTGATACATCCGTCAAGGCGTTGGATGATTATTGGGCGAATTTGTTGGCCAAGTTCAGTGGTGCCGACGGCCAAGGCATTTTGACCCCGTATAAAGATATGGTGTTCTTTGCCGTTGATGAGCAAGGCGTTGGTGATTTGGGTTCTGATTCTTCGGCCGCGCGTTTGTATCGTCTGCGCATTGGCCCATTATCAGATGTAACCACGGCCCAAGAATTGTGCAATAAATTATTACAATTCAGTGGCACAAGTTGCAGTGTCGTGCGGGTACAGTAAGTTACTGGTTACTCGCGACTCGTTACTCGTGGGGAAAATGGCGGTTGATTATGAACAAGTTAAAAAAGCAATTTTCTGATTTGCGGAAAAATACGCCAAAGCATATTCAATGGTTGTTGCTGGCGGCGGCATTTGTTGTGGTGGTAATTTTATTAATATTATTATTAACCCGCAAAGATGCTGAACCGGTAATTCCAAATGAAAACGATATTGCATTGGAATTATACGTTTCGCCCGACGCAGTTGATTTATCAAATGTGACGGTGGGTGAAACGGCGACCGCAACATTACAGTTATCGGCAAATGCGCCTGTGCGCGTTACGGACGTTCGTTTTGCAAATGCAGCCGATGGATTGACCCGTGCCGAAACATGCACACCGATGAAAATCGATGACACTGTGTCTTGTTCCATCACAATAACATACACACCAACCGTCGCCGCCGATACGCACGCGGATGCACTGTATATCGATTGGCGTGGCGCGGACGAGCCTGATAAAATGCAGGAAAGCACCAAAGTTATATTAACACTGGGGGCGGTGGCACAAAAGTTGCCTGAACCCGAACCTGAACCCGAGCCGATCAAGGTTTCAGAGCCCGAACCGATTGTGGAACCTGAACCGATTGTGGAACCTGAACCCGTGGCTGTGCCCGAGCCCGAGCAAACATTCGACCCAGAACCGATTGAAATCGATGAAATAGATTCAGAGCCAACCACAAGTTTCCAGGAAGATTTGGATTTATTGTTACCCGAAAATGATTTTTCGTTTGACGAAGAGATATTGTTCGAACCAACCCCGGTACAATCAAATACTGCGCTGTATGACGACGAACCGGATTATGTTCGCCCGCCCGAGGCTTGTTCTGATTTCGCAATGCCCGCATATAATTTGTCGGGTGTGCAAAGCGGATGGATTCGCCCAAGTGGAGGTTCGTATTATTATCACCCGTTTTCAGATACTGAATGCGAAAATCCAACCGGCGTGTATAATCCTGATAACGGAATTATTACAGATATAAATAACCCAGGCCAAAAAATAGGAACCGATGCGGAACACATCGGATATACAACCATTATGAATGGTACGTTGCCACAATTATCAAATCCAGCAACAACAAAAACTGTGAATAAGGCAATTCAGCTGACCACTGAGCAACTAATTGGCGCAAACGCCCCCAGCGGTAACGGTTTTAAGCGACTGGTGGAACCGGCGCCAACCGATGATGTGATTATTGGCACCAGTGGTAGTGCAGTATTTTCATCCGACCCGTTTGACAGAAAATTTGTATTGCGTCAATATAAACCAATTCCGGCAACAATCGTGTCCGAGGTTCGCGCCGATCCAAAATTGTACGAAAACGGCAATTTGTTGCCTGTGCGCGCAACCGTTGATCGCAATGTATATGCGGATGATGGTCGCACAATCGTAATACCAACTGGAACATTGATGTTGGGTTTTGTTACCGGGAATTTACCGGGGCCATATCAAACGGTTGGTCGGATGGAAATAAAATGGTATCAATTTATATTGCCCAGTGGCGTTGAATTTAATTTTGCAGACACCAACAGTATGCCGTTTTCTGGCGATTCCCAGGGTCGCGCCGGCGTCCCTGGTTACGGCAGCACGGATTATGTTGAACAATTGGTTATGCCGATGATTACCGCAATCGTGCCGGCCGCGGTTAATATGATTGCGCCAATTGCAGATACTTTTATAAATCAAATCGATTTGGATAATAACACCGTCGTGCAAAGCGGGACTGTGCGTTCGTCTGAATTGGCAAAGCAAGAATTGATTACCGCATGGAATCAAGTCGCACAAAAATTACTGGTTGATGCGATGGATAATACTGTGCCGCCATTTTCAATTGCCGCCGGAACACGTATTACGGTATATTCACCAACTGATTTGGTAATTACATGCGGTCATGATAATACCAAAGAATGCTCGGTTGAAAATGTCAGATCAAGCTCTGGTAAGGCAACTGATGACAGAAATGAACGTTTTGAAGGATGGAATGCAGAAAATCTGGTTAATATAGATTATGCTGATGGATCTTGGGTGGGCCAGGCACGTTCATTTAACATGATGTCTGAGTTTTGTACAAAAGATAGTAACGGTAAATGGACATTATCAAATGATGAGGACACTAACCAAAGGGTTTATGAAGCAGGCTATGATTACAGAACTGTTTTAACATTCTGTGAATCACTGAATTACCAGGCGATTAATAATGCACGTCAAGACGCGCTGTATCAAGATCAGCAAAAACAGTTCCAGGACTCGTACAGTGACGTAACCAGCAACGATTCATTTGTATCGTATGGCAGTCTGTCTGGGATTCAGGGCGATCAAAAGTATAACGAAGAAGTATTGGGTCTGACATACGATGATGGTGCAATACAAAATCCATTTGCATCCACCACCACCGACACCGCAGCAACCCAAGAAGCCGTTATTACGTGTGAAGGCGGCGCGTTGCCCGATGAATATGGTTGCTGTCCGGGCGAAACTTATACCGACATGGGGAAACAAGGATTCAACTGTTGCCCTGATAGTGGTGGCGATTGCTTCCCACCGATATTGTAGTACTAGTTACTCGTTACTGGTTACTCGTGATAGACCACCCTTCGCCAAGGGTTTGGGTGACAAGCCCACCCCGGCCCAACCACCCACGAAAATTGCATTTTCGCGGGGCCCGGGGGCGGTGGGCATTCGTACGACCGATGCGACGAATTATTGTGATTCTTTCCACTCTTGGGCGGGGGGGGGGGGCATTAGACCACCCCGGGCTTCGCCCACCCCTCCGCAGAGGGGAACTTTTTCCGCGACGGGACGAGCCAAGTTCCCCTCCATTGGAGGAGTGGTGGCTTGCCGCCGGGGTGGTTAGAGAGTGCAGGATTAGGTACTTAATCCCTTGTCATTCCCGCGCAGGCGGGAATAAGGCTTGGGTTGTTATTAGTTATTTAATTGGGGAATAATTCAGCGTTATATTTTTTATTCACCCGCAATCCGCGATATGAATTTAATAGACCCTATTCCCGCCTTATCCACCCCACAAATACATTCGTATTTGCGGGGACCCCGGGCGCGGGAATGACAAGAATTATTGCTGAAAGGATATAGAATTCCCGCCTTATCCACCCCACAAATACATTCGTATTTGTGGGGACCCTGGGCGCGGGAATGACAAGAGTGGTGCGGGATTAGCCACTTAGTCCCCTTTGTCATCGCGAGGGAGTGAAACGACCGTGGCGATCCAGTGAATAAAAAAGCACTGCGGGCATTCGCCCGCAGACATATTGCACTGGATTGCCGCAGTCGTACGACAACGTTTTCAACGTTTCGCGCTCCTTCGCAATGATAGCGGTGGAGTTACTCGTGATAGACCACCCTTCGTCAAGGCTTCGGGTGACAAGCCACCCCGGCCCAACCACCCACGAAAATTGCATTTTCGCGGGGCCCGGTATCGTGCCACACCTCCGCTAGATGAGGAACTTTGTTACGTTCCCGTTGTCGTGGGGGATGTATCGGGGGATTGAAATATTTGTGATATGCACTATAAGTATTTTTGATATTAAAATTATGCGCGCATTGGCGCGCTTTTTTATTTGCAATCGGGGGTGATTTTGAATCTGACACGATTCGAACGAACAAAGACAAAACCTTTATACGAATCGAATTTCCGATTCGACATTCAACCGTCGGTTGTAATGTTTTACAGATTCTTACTATTGTTTTATACATAAAACATTCAAATAACAAACACAAAAAAACCAAAGGAGAGAAAAAATGAATACTCAAAACGCAACTGAATTTACATCAAATGCAGAAAAATTTCAAAGCGCAGAACAATTATGGTTTTGGTTTCTGTATTCCAAATCTGTCCGCAACGGATTCGCACAAAACCACAACGTTGCCACGCGGCGCGTATGTGAAATTTTGGATGTAGAAACATTAATTACCAAACTGTATTTGTCGGGGAAATTAACCGATGCTCAATTGGCCGTGATGAAAAAATTTGGCGATCGGCGGCGGGCACCACATCAATATATTTGGGCTGAAAATCGCGCAGCCGCGCTGTGGCGCAGCGCAATGGACGTAATCGATTCAGCCGCCAAACAAATGGGGTGGATTGATTAATCATACGACAACTTTTTATGCAAATGTTGTCCGCGCGCCATGCGGCTTTTTTTATATCGTTACGATTAATAAACAACAGGATACCGTCATGATTATTGCTTTTTCACCGAACACATCGCAAATCATACCGCGAATTTTTTGCAGAAAATTTCGCCACTGCGCCCCGATTACAGAACCCATACGCGGACGCTTTGTTATGTATCAATTCGTGCGACGGGGGCATATTGCGCAAATTTATCTGACCAGGCGCGCGATAAAAATCCTGGGGGCGCATGGTTGGTGTTTTATATCCATGCCCGTCGCCCCGCCCCGCGATTTAATGACGCGGGCACGTGCATGTCGGTCTTGTGTTGCGTTTTGTAAATTGGCAATTGGGATACGTTCTGCGCGAATATTTACCCCATTTGGGCTGTATCGGTTACTTGCCAAAAAAAAGCGCGCGCCAATGGCGCGCCCAAGTCACCGGTAACTTAGTTACGGGTTACTTTTTTAATGTAATACATCTGACCCAGGCCAAAGATATTTGAAATTGTCCAGTACAAGACCAATCCCGCCGGCATCCATGCAAACATTACTGTAAAAAGCAATGGCATCCATTTCATCATACGCTGGGTCTGGGCCACAGGATCGTCTTTCTTGGCGTCTGATTTTGGTGTGGATGCGCTTTGCATATATTGCTGTAACCACATCGTCGCCCCCATCAGTATCGGCAAAATAAAGTAAGGATCCATTGATGCCAAATCAGATATCCACAGAAAATGTGCGCCACGCATTTGAACCGATATAAGCAGTGCTTTATACAATGCAAAGAAAATTGGAATCTGAATCAACATCGGCAAACATCCAGACATTGGTGAAGTCTTGTGCGTTTGGTACAGGCGCATCATTTCCATCTGCATACGCGCGCGGTCATTGGCATACAGTTTTTGAATTCGCGCCATTTCAGGCTGCATTTTTTGCATCGCCGCCATGGATGTATATGATTTGCGAGTCAATGGCCACATTGCCAAGCGCAGCAACAATGTCATTATGATAATTGCCACGCCGTAATTCATAACAACTGAATTCAATATGTGCAACAACCATAAAATCGGACGAACAAAGAACCAAAACCATCCATAATCAACCGTTTCATCCAAGCCCGAGATTATCGCATCTGCCGACTGCAATATGCGATGGTCGCGTGGGCCCATATATAAATTTGTTGTAATGGTTGCGTCTGTGCCCGGCGCAATCTGAACCGCGGCGGCCGCGGCATCCGCCATAAACATATCACCCAGTGGCTTTACGCGCATTGTTTGATCGGGGGACGCAATGGACAAAACAGTTTCCCAATACTGATCCACAAATCCGATAAATCCAGAATCTGTCGAATAAGCATACGATTTATCCGCAATGCGTGGCCAATCTTCGTGTTCCAAATCAGAATTCACGTATGCGACCGAACCACTATACACGCCCGCCGAAGATTCCATATCGTTCGCACGCAGAATTTCTGCATAGGGGGCAATTGCAATCGCGTCCGATGTATTATTTTTTATCGTGTCATTAACCGATATAACATATCCATCCACTGTGATTTTGCGGTTAAATTCAACGCCGTCTGAATTGCGCCACGAATAAGTATCGCCGTTTTGTTCCCACACAGTCGTTTGTGTCGGGACATCGATTCCGTTGGCAATCATACCAACCAACGCGTACGCACCATCCGCACCCAACAATACAACCGGGCCTGATTCATCATTGGACGCGTCCGCAGCATAATCCAACAGTTTTACGTCTGATATACGCAGGCCTTGGACCGTGGCAGTTAAATTTTCAGACGATATTTCAGACGTCGGCACCCCGGACACATCAACCGTTTCGATTTTTGTATCGATTACGTCCGTCTTCGTCGTATTGGGCGTCATCCACCAAGACAGCAACCACCACGACGCTATAAACAAAATAAACCACCACAATATCCCGCCCAGGCGCGATTTTTTTGTATTCGCTTCACGCGCTGCGTTCCATTGTTGAAATCCTGATGTATTATTATTCAAATATTTTACCATAACATTTTCCCACTTGTTATTTTTCACATTCGCGCATGCAACGACGACGCGCCAACACAAAATTTAATATAAGCCACGCAACACCAATTACAATACACATGTCTGCAACATTGAACGCAGGCCAATGCCACCCGCCGACATGAAAGTCCAGAAAATCAATTACTGCACCAAAACGCGCACGGTCAATCAAGTTGCCAACCGCACCACCAACAACCAACGCCAACGGCGCACGTTCGTATTTCGGCGCACGCGCGAATAAATAATATCCGATAAAACCAATGATAAATCCGGTCGCGATTATGATGATTATGGGTGCAGCCTCGCCCAAATTGCGAAGCATAGAGAACGATGCGCCTGGATTCCACGTAAATACAATGTTAAAGAAATCACACACATGCGCCATCAAATAAGGCACAGGCACCACATCCCACGCAGATCCCGCAAAGGGAACTGTACCCGTTATAAAATATAACAGTATGGATTTTGTAATCTGGTCGGCAACAATGGCCGCCAATATTATTGCGATATATTTCCAGTATTTTTTCATATTTTTCCCCACTGGCGCAATAATAGCAACACGCGTACGTAAAAGCAAATATAAAAGTCCAATGTGGGGATTAATTCCTGTCTGCGATTGTTTGTTCCACGCCTGCGTAATTATCGGCGCGTAATTCAGACAATAATTTGTCCAACTTTGCATCCGACACCCCCAGGTGCGACAGTACGCCGTATCCCAAAAAGAACGATGATTCAATCGTTTCAGGTAATGCCTGGGTCACGTTATATTTTAATAATTCGTGTGTGTCCGCCAAATTACGCGCACGCGCAAAAATCTTGACACGCGGGGCAATTTGACGCGCGGTCAATATCGTATTACGCGCAGTCGCAACATTATCCAGCGCAACAACAACCGCACGTGTGCGACGTGGCGACAAACCAAAATCACGCAGTACGGATTCACTGCAACTATTGCCATACATCACATTAAACCCGCGTTCGCGCCCCAGCATAACCGCATTCACATCCAAATCCAGCGCGATATAAGGAATATTTTCCGATGCCAACATTTGTGCGACTATTTGTCCAACGCGCCCAAAACCGCAAATTATAACAACTGGCTTTATGCTTTTATCAATATCATCCCGCGTGCGTATCGGATAATTCGACAACAGTTTTCCACGTCTGCGCAACGCATCATATATTGCGACCAATATCGGCGTCAGCATAATCGACACAATTATGATTGCAGTCAAAATTTCTTGATGTGATGCAGGCAGCGCATCAATGCCCGAAGATTTCATCGTTTGCAACATTAACAATCCGAATTCGCCGCCTTGGGATAACAGCAATGCTATTCCAACCGAATCCGGCACAGACACATGACGCACGCGCGCGACAATAAATATCGCCGCAAATTTTATTACAACCAATCCAACAACGCCCGCCAAAATGATATACCAATTATCATCCAACAACGGCAGATTTAATCCCATCCCCAACGCAATGAAGAAAAACGCCAAAAACAACATTGAATAAGGCGATATTTCTGCATTAACCTGGTGACTGTAAATTGTTTCAGACAATAACATACCCGCCAAAAATGCGCCCAATCCCGCCGGCAGACCCAACCACTGCATCACCAACGCCCACAGGACTATGTTCAACATGATGGCCAGCAAGAAAGCCTCGCGCGATTTCAGGCGCGCAACCAATCGCATTAACGGATTTAATACAAATCGACCAACAACCACTACGCCCAAAATCAGCGCGACAGATAACACCAAAACGTCAATTGCCGTTGCGCCCAAATTAAAACTTTTGCCCGCGAATACCGGCAACATGGCAAGCAATGGAATCGATAACAAATCTTGGAATAACAAAATCGAAAAAGTTTGACGCCCAAGGTTTGTGTTCAATTGATTTTTATCGGTTAAAATCTGCATATCTTCGGATGTACTGGACATCGCCAGCATCAGCGCAACCATTATGCACCCCAGCGCAGTCCAAGACGTCACACCCATCAATATCGGAAACATCATAAACGCAACCATTAAAACCTGGGCCGCGCCAAAGCCGAATATAGTGCGCCGCATATCCCACAGACGTCGCATATTTATTTCCAATCCCAAAGTAAACCACAAAAATATTATGCCCAAATCACCCAAAAACGTCCAAGTTTCTGTTAATTTGAACAAATCAAAAACATACGGCCCCGATAATACGCCCGCCAATAAAAACGCAACCAACGCGCCAACACGCACGGATCGCAGCACGCATACCATAACAAACAATATCGCCAAAAATATCAAGATTGGTAATGTCAATACTCCCCCCCCATACTTACAACAATTATATCAAATCGCGCGCCAATAATGCAAATGTTTCAGGCGTTAAATTTTCTGCACGTTCTGTACCAGTCAATCCATACTTTTCCCAATCAACGCTTGGAATTATTCCACGTATCATTTTGCGACGATGTCCAAACAAAGTTGCTGTTATTTTCTCTATTTTTTCAACATCGCATATCGCAGCAATTTTTTTTGCATTCGGAATAACCTGGACAACGGCACTTTGCACACGCGGGCGCGGAACAAATGCAGTATTTGGCACATCAAATAAAATGCGCGCATCTGCAATCAAAGCCGTTAAAACCGCCAAACGCCCGTATTGCCCGTCGCCACATTTTGCAGTGATGCGTTCGGCAACCTCGCGTTGAAACATTAATGTCATAGATTTTATTTTTTCGCCATGCGCCGCGCGTATCAACCAACGCGTAAATAATTCAGTCCCAACATTGTATGGCAAATTTGAACAAATCGCATACTCTTTGACCCCCAGCGCGCCAAAATCCACACGCAAAGCATCATCATATACCACGGTTAATTGCGGGGCCACATTTGCAATTTCATTTAATATCGGTGACGTTGTTTTGTCTTTTTCAATTGCGATAACGCGTGGTGCGCCCGCCAATAATAATGCGCGCGTCAGGCCGCCTGGGCCGGGTCCAACCTCGACCACGGGGGTATGCTTTATATCGGGCACGCTGCGCGCAATGCGGCCGGTTAAATTCAAATCAAATAAAAAATTTTGACCGAATTGTTTCTTGGGTTCCAACCCCGCGGCACGCATCATCGCAGATACAGGTGGCAAAGATTCCAATTTTTCAACGCTGTTCATTCATCACACCCCACGCCGTCCGTCGAACGCCAACGATAAAGTCCCATCATCCAAATAATCCAAATCACCGCCCAGTGGCACACCCGATGCCAATTCTGAAAAACGTACGTTTGGCGCGTCACCAATGACAGATATAACATAGTGTTGGGTGGTTTTGCCCTCGACCGTATTGGGCAAGGCGAAAATAACCTCGGTAATATTTTCGGATTTAATGCGTTCGGGCAAAGTTAAAATATTCAAATCTTCTGGGACTGTACCAGATGCGCCCGAAATCAAACCGCCCAAAATATGATAACGCCCATGAAATACCGCAGATTTTTCCAATGTCCAAACATCTGCCAAATCGCGCACGACACACAATTGTCCGTTTGCACGTGACGCATCACGACAAAATTCACACAGGCCTGCGTCTGCATCGGTTAATACCCCGCAACGCGGACACGGTCGAATAGTTGCCGCCGCATCCAGCAAAGAATTCGCAAGGCTTTCCGCACGGCCGGTTTTGTCCTGTAACAGTGATAATACTATGCGTTGGCCGGCACGCGCCCCCAATCGTGGCAATCGTGCAAATTGTTTAATTAATCGTTCTATCTTCGGATTCATTACCACATCCATCCAAATATTTTAATGAAATACATAACAATCTATGCCCGCATTCTGGGCACGGGCGCGAATATTTTGCGCGGCAGATTCAGACAAATTATTTACACGCACACGGAACATTCCGTTTGGTGCAGTTTCGATAACTGTGCCAACACCGATTAAATTCATAACGTTATTAACCTGGGTCTGGGCAGCGGCGCGTGACGAAAACGCACCGAATTGAACGCCTGCATTTCCGGGCGCGTTGTTTGAAACGTCCGCACGTGGTGCGGTTTGCGCAGTGGCCACATTATACGCCGCACTGAATGTCGTTGGCGCGGCGGCATAATTTACAGTATAACTTTGCGTAGTTGCAGGCGCGGTGTAAGTATATGTGGGTGCGGGCGCGGATGCCGATGCTGTCACCGGGGTTCCCGCCACCAATTCAAATCCGCGATTTAATAAATTTGTTGCAACGTTTGCACGAACGTCTTTGTTATCAGCCCCCAACACCACCGCGATTAAATGATGGCCATCACGTCGCGCAGTTGCCACCAGCGAATATTTTGATTTGCGCGTATATCCCGTTTTCATCCCGTCGCAGCCCGGATATGTTCGCAACAAACGATTACCGTTTGTATATGTTTTTCCGTTATACGTCCATGTATTAATCGAAAAATATTTCCAATACTGCGGGAAATGCTTATACACAGCCATCGACAACAGCGCCATATCGCGCGCAGTTGTCATGTGATCATCGTTCGGCAAACCAGACGAATTTTCAAAATTAGTCCCCGACAACCCGATTTCGCGCGCGACACGTGTCATTAGATCTGCAAAGTTACCCTCCATCCCGCCTTTCAAATTTTCGGCCAACGCGCGCGCGATGTCGTTTGCACTTAACACAGTCAAAGCCTTGATTGCATCTTCGACCTTTATCTTGTTACCGGCGGGGACGCCGAGTTTAACAGGCTCGGCCGCGGCGGCGGATTTTGACACAATCAAATAATCGTCCAAATGCAGACGCCCATGTTCCAACGCGTCAAACGTTAAATACAGCGTCATTATTTTGGTCAAACTTGCGGGATAATTTTGTGCGGTCGCGTTTTCTTGGTACAAAACACGCCCCGTATCCATGTCTGCGACCAAAGCCGCCCTGTATGACGCACCATACACCGGCATCACGCACATTATGCACATAAAAAAGATTGCAAAAAATCCCTTCATTTCCAGATTAATAATAGTAAAAAAATACGACGCGGGTCAATACAAAAACCCCGCGTCGAACATAAAGTTTTTTTGCGTGTTAATCCAATGTACGCAGACTGATTTTATCGTCATCGACTATCACAATTTTACCGTCGCGTATGCCGAATTTGTGCGCCGAATTAAATGCGTCACGTTGCGCGAATAAATCCGTATCAAATACAGGGAACACGCCACGCAACATACATAACTGGTTGGCGGTTGCCGTGTCTGAACATACGGCGATGATTGGAATATCAGGTTTGCGGCAAGAAATCTGCATTGCGATATTTGTATCGCGTGCAAACACAACTATCGCAGCCGCACGGTTCAAATACGCCATGGACGCAACACTGCGCGACCAATCGTTTTCAGGAATATTTTCCACGCGCGACCAATCATACGGATTTGCAATCGCATCGTTGTCTGAATACGCCAAAATCTTGTCCATAGTATTGATGACATTAACCGGATTGATGCCCATGGTTGTTTCTTCGGATGTCATGGTCGAGTCCGCCCGCAGATATGCAGCGTTTGCAACGTCGCTGATTTCTGCGCGGGTGGGGAATTCACTGGCCACCATTGTGCCCAGCATCTGGGTTGCCATAATCACAGGCCGATTTAATTTACGGCATTCACGAATTATATGGCGTGAAATTGCGGGAACTTGCTCGAACGGAACCTCGACCGCCAAGTCACCACGCGCAATCATTATCCCATCGGCCACCGCGGCAATATCAGATATACGCGCAACCGCATTCGGACGTTCGATTTTTGCAATAATCTTTATCGGGTGTGACGTGCGCGCGGTGATAAAATCGCGAACCTCGGCCACGTCTTCGGGACGTTGAACAAACGAAATCGCAACCCAATCAGGATTTTTTGTAATTGCGTATTCCAAATCCATGCGGTCTTTGTCGGTCATCGCAGATGTATCTATTTCTGTATCGGGCAAATTAAACCCGCGACGCGACCAGATTTCATCGCCACGCACAACCGTTGCCACAACTTTGCCGGGCGCAACGGAATCGACCGTCATTTCGATTTTTCCGTCGTTTAATAAAATTCTGTCGCCGACGTTTAACGATTTTATAACGTCCGCATCAGGCAAATTAACGCGTGTGCCATCCCCGGGCGTGGTATCTGAATCAAACGTAAATTTTTGACCGATGTTCAGTGGATATTTTTCTTCGGTTGCGAAATTACCGATGCGATGTTTTGGGCCCTGTAAATCAATCAAAACAGCAACTGGGGTATTTAATTCATCGGATATTTTACGAATCATATCGATTTTTTTACCCTGGACCGCGCCTGTGTCGTGACTGAAATTCAGACGGCATACATTTACACCGGCCGCAATCATTTGTTTTAATGTTTTTTTATCTTCGCATTTTGGCCCGATTGAGGCAGTTATTTTTGTAAATCTCATATTAAAATCCTGTAACGTTAAAACTTGATTTTTTCGATTTATGATATATCATATAACACATCAAAAAACAAGGGGAAAACAGCAATGAAAAACGCAAATCACGGTGCAATCGACAATCAGCAATTGTTAAGCATCATCGAAAGAATCGAAAAATTAAACGAGGATTCTGCCGCAATCGCCGCCGATATAAAAGAGATTTATAGCGAGGCTAAATCCGCAGGATTCGATCCAAAATATATTCGCCAAATGATACGTTTGCGCAAACTGGATCCAGACGAACTGGATGAAGCCGACGAATTGACACAAATGTATCGTAACGCGTTGGGCTTGTAATAAAAAATGTTATAAAAAAATCCCCATTTCGGGGATTTTTTATTCGTGTTTATGCCGCGATGCCGCCGCCGCGATAAAGGCATTGAACATCGGGTGACCCGTATATGGGCTGGATTGAAATTCAGGATGAAATTGCCCCGCGATAAAGAACGGGTGATTTTTTAACTCGATAATTTCAGGCAGTCGGCCATCGGGGCTGCACCCAGATATTATCATACCGGCCGCAGCCAAATTTTCTTTGAAAGAAATATCCATTTCGTATCTGTGGCGATGGCGTTCCGAAATTTCGGTTTTACCATATACGCGGTGCGCCAAAGTATCCGGTGTAATCACACACGGATATGCGCCCAATCGCAATGTTCCGCCCATATTTTCAGAATTATGGTCGGGCATAATATTTATAATCGGCGTGCAATTTTTTACAAATTCTGTCGAGTTTGCATCCGATATTCCCAACACATTACGCGCAAATTCAATGACTGCGACCTGCATCCCCAGACAAATTCCCATGTATGGTGTATTTGTTTCACGGGCATATCCGGCGGCTGCGATTTTTCCATCGACGCCACGCGTACCAAATCCGCCCGGCACCAAAATCCCATCCAGATTTGCCGCCACGTCGGGCGAAAAATGTTCTGCATTTATTTTTTCAATATCAACATGAACGTTATTTTGGATGCCTGCGTGGAACAAAGCCTCGTTCAGCGATTTATAAGCATCGGGAACATCAAAATATTTGCCCACAACACCGATTTTTACATGTGGCAAATCGGCATCCAGATAATGTTCTATGCGATTAAACTTTTCCATATTACCGGCGGCATGCGCCAAATCAAAATGGTCTGCGATTATGTCAAAGACATGTTGATCGTCATACGCCAATGGGATTTTGTAAATGTTATCAACGTCAATTCCGCTGATTACATTTTTGGCCGGCAAATTACAGAACATTCCGATTTTTGCACGTTCATCCGCGGTCAGCATACGCGGACTGCGCACGATTAACATATCGGCCTGGATTCCGTTTTCCAACAATTCACGCACAGACATTTGTGTTGGCTTGGTTTTTAATTCACCGCTTTTTTCCAAATAAGGTGCCAAAGTCAAATGCACAAACATCACATTTTTTCGCCCGACATCGTTCGCAAATTGACGGATAGATTCCAAAAATATTTTGCCTTCGATATCGCCAACCGTGCCGCCAATTTCGCACACCACAAAATCAGTATTTGTTGGTGCGGCAATGTATTCTTTGATTTTATTACTGACGTGCGGAATCATCTGCACAGTCGCCCCCAGGTAATCCCCGTGACGTTCTGCATTTAACACATCCCAATAAATTCGACCGCCAGATACCGAATCATTACGTGATAATTGCGCACCCAAAAATCGTTCGTAATAACCCAAATCCAAATCTGTTTCATATCCGTCGTTGGTGACATAAACCTCGCCATGTTGGAACGGCGACATAGTACCCGGATCGATATTCAAATAAGGATCAAACTTTCGCGCATGCACCGTATATCCGCGCGATTGAAGAAGGGCGCCACAACTTGCCGCCGCGACGCCCTTGCCCAAACTGGAAACAACACCACCCGTGATGAATATATATTTTGCCATAAGAAATGCCCCCTTATGGAATTCTATCATACGAAATTTTTCATTGCGGCGCAATTAAATAAATTCCTATAATTTTTACATGCGACAATTACTGGAAAATCAGTCAGTTAATGCGTTTTTATGGGTGCCGTTTTTAATGGCGTTTGGTGCCGCGCTGTATTTTAATTTATCGGCCGAACCAAATGTAAATTTTTGTATTGTCGGTGCCATTGTGGCGGGCGTGGTGGCACTGTGTCGCGTGCATTTTGCGATTCGCGCAATTGCGATTTTTATATTTGGATTTTGCTATGCGTGTGGATTTACACACTTTATAAACACGCCCCAGATTACGCGCGAAATTCACAATGCTGAAATTGTTGGCACGGTTCACAATATCGATTATACGTCCGACAAAACACGCGTTTATATAAAATTGCCCGCCAATCAAATCGGCGCAGGCGATCGCGACACGATTGTTCGCGTATCATTAAAATCAAACATCACACCGCCAAAGATGGGTGATGAAATTCGCGCAACCATCGGTCTGTTTCGCCCAGATGGTGCGGACGCACCAGAATCGTTTGACTATGCACGTTGGGCGTATTTTAACGGATTAACTGCAAACGGATATATGACCGAATTTGATATTATCACGCCCGCACATAAAACCAGCATTGCCACACTGCGCGATTATATTCATCGGCGTGCAAATTCATTTTTGGCAGACACATTGGTATTGGGTTATAAAAACGCGGTCCCAGACGATGACACGCCTGTATGGACCGCCACAGGCGTTGGGCACGTTTGGTCAATCAGTGGATTTCATATCACTTTGGTATCTGCGTGGTTGGTTACGATTTTTTATTTCATATTTCGCGCCATGCCGTGTATTACAAAACGCATACCTGCGCGAAAGCCCGCAATAGTTTGTGCTTGGTTTGGATTATTGTTTTATGTTGTGTTGTCCGGCGGTGATGTTGCAACGATTCGCGCGTTTATAATGGCGTCGCTGATATTCTTGGCATTTTTATTCGGACGAAATGCGATTTCCATGCGTAATGTATGTCTGGCGTTCAGCGCAATATTTTTAACCAATCCTCACTTTGTTATGCAGCCTGGCTTTCAATTATCTTTTGCAGCAATATTTGGATTGGTATGGTTATGGGGCGATGCAAATCCAAAAATGCCGCGCAACAGAATACTGAAAATAATTTATACAGCAATTTTAACATCCGTTACAGCGACTTTATTTACAGCACCGTTCGTGGTAATGCACTTTTATGAATTGCCGATTTATGGTTTGATTGGGAATTTAGTTTTACTGCCTGTATTTTCAGTCGCAATTATGCCGTTGGCGTGTGTCGGTGTTGTGGGCGCAACCTTTGGTTGGATGTGGCCTTTGGATTTTGCAAATCAGATTTATGATCTATGTTTGACGATTGGTAATTACATCGCCACCCTGCCCGGTGCAACTGTTATGTTGCCGCATATTCCAAACGTTGCGATGGTGTTTATAATTTTGGGATTTATGTCGCTGATGTTTATTCGCAATATACGTGTGAAAATAAATTATATTTGCGCGACGATATTTTTCGTAATTGGAATTATATTGGTTGTTGTGCAACCGCGGCCTGTGTTTTATGTAACGTACGATCATGAATTGGCTGGGTTTGTTGGCAAAGATGGAAAATTGGAATTTACAAAATCACGCGCATCAAATCATTATTTTACTTTTGACACTTGGCGGCAAATGAATGGCGAAGCGGCCGGCATTAAAAACATTCGCCGCAAACCAATTCAGGGTGTGTGGATGTTAGAGGCAGAAAATTTAAATTTGGCATATATTCAAAAATTTGTACCACTGATGCAGAACATAGAAAATCTGTGTGCGGATAAAAATGTTGATTTCATAGTTTCTTATTTCGATATTGATGCGCCACGGTGCAATCACAAAATTTTACGTGGTGGATTTGTAATTTATCCCGATGGTCACATTAAATATTTAATTAATTCGCGTCCGTGGCATAATCCGCACGAATAAAATACAATCCCGCCGCCGGTGCGGTCGGACCGGCCGCGGAACGACTGCGTGCGGCAAAAACATCGTCAATATCATATGGTTTACCCAAACCAATTTCAACCAGTGTGCCCACCATATTACGAACCTGATGATGCAGAAAGGAACGTGCAGAAAATTCAAATGTAATTATATCGCCACGACGTGTAATTTTGCATTCGTCCAATGTTTTTATTGGACTTTTGGCCTGGCACTGGGTGGCGCGAAAACTGGTAAAATCATGATTGCCCAATAACTGTTTGGCCGCACGACGCATTGCAGTAATATTCAATTTACGTGGCACCCACCAAACACGATTTTTTTCCAACACTGGATGCGCACCACGATTCAAAACAACATATCTGTAATGACGACAAATACAAGAAAAACGCGCGTTAAAATCATCAGACACAATTTCACAATCCAATACCGATACAGGCGCGTTTGTTAAATAAAAATTCATCGCACGCATAACTGTATTCGCATCTGGACAATCCGGCAAATCAAAATGCGCAACCATTGCAACCGCATGTACGCCCGCATCAGTGCGACCGGAGGCAACAATATCAGGACGCACACCACAAAATTTTTCAATCGCGTCCATCAACAAAGATTGCACAGACGGCCCTTGGCGATTTTCCTGCCACCCTATTAAATCTGTACCATCATATTCAACAGTTATTTTATATCTTGTCATTATCGGCCCAAGCACCTATCACACTTTGTCTTTTCAAAAATTTCTGTTATTTGCGAATTCAATTCTTTGTAAGTTTTGCAATTATGGCAACTCATCCCAAAGCAATCAATACATCCGCATTTACCGAAATCATTATATTCGGAAATAGATACATGCGCATGCCATAATCCGCACATCTTTTTAATCTCGCTTTCGGTTTTTTCCGCCGCCATAAAAATCCCCTATAACTAACTTGTTTTTTGTTGGCTTTCGTACTTTTTGGCATATTCAAAGCGATTGCACCATCCGTCAAACTTTACCAATTTTGGTCCAAATAATATAAATTTAAATATGTTCGTCCGTCCGCAAGCAAAATTTGACTTATATTCAAAAAAATACGTACAATTTTTACAAATTTGTGGAACTTCTTGTTCGGTTTTCATACATTGACCCTTTACTTACCTAATTCTATTTTTGCGCCGCGCAGTCCATTTACAAAGCTTTTCCAATCCATCGGTTTCTTACCACTTGGCTGAATTCTAATTATTTTTAACTCACCGTTATCAACGCGCGTTTCCAAAATTTTTACATCAATCCCGTTTATCTTTGTACGGCCTGCACCCAGCGCACGTACCTGATTATGTATCGCAACTACATCGCGCGACCAATCTATTACTTCATCATCACTGGTAAATTTATGTGTAAATGTCGGTTCACCGATTTGAGGCACCGCTTTATAAGCAGACGGATTAGCTAAATATTCTGTCAGCATTTCCGCACCAATTTTTGATACAACGCTTTCAACATCTTCATTTGTATCATTTTCACCAATATCAAATTCACGACGCATATAAATATCGCCTGCGTCTAATTCAAGTGTTATCTGCATCAAGCACACCGCACTTTTTGTATCGCCATTGTAAATAGCTGTACGAATTGGCGACGGCCCGCGATATTTTGGTAAATCACTGGGGTGAATATTTACACATGGCGCAGATGATAAAACATTTTCACGCAATATCACACCATACGACACAACCACCACCATATCGGGCGAAAAATTATAATCACGTATATTTGTATACACGGGCAAATTATGCGATTGTGCCCAAATATGCACCGGCGATGGGGTTAAAATATGTTTGCGACCAACAGGTTTTGGTGCACGCGTAAATACGGCCATAATTTCGTGACCTGCATTTAATACCGCGTCAAAGATTGGCACGACAAAAGCATTTGTGCCCATCAGTACAATTTTCATTTGTGTTTCCGCACCTTTCGCATAACCATTTCACGCCGCACCGGCGACAGATAGTCTATGAACAAAATCCCATCCAGGTGATCTGTTTCATGTTGGACAATACGTGCGGGCAACCCAGACATTTTTGCAGCCATTTGTTTGCCATTTTCATCCGTCCATTCAACTTCGACCGCGGCGGGACGCGTCACATTCGCATAAACAGGCAATTCATCGGGCCCCAACACGGACAGACATCCTTCCTCTATTGTGCAAAGGTCCGAACTGCGCGTGATTATTTTTGGGTTAATCATTTTGAATACAGTTTCAGTGTCTGGATCCATCATAACCAAAAATCGTTTTAATTGACCCACCTGGGGCGCGGCCAAACCAACACCGTTCTGGTCGCGCATCATGCCGACCATTTCCGTCATAACATCCAACAATTCCGGCGTGATTTCAGTTATTGGCGCACATTTTTCGCGCAGAATCAAATCGCCGCAAAGTTTCATTTGCAACATATATAAATCCTTTTATAATGGATTTTATCAAAGGATTGGAAAATGACAACTTTTATTTTCGTATTATTGGCGGTTATAATTGTGATGTTGATTGCGTTGCTGGTGCGGCGACCGACTGTGGATATTTCGTCCCTGCGCGAAGATAACGCACGTCTGCGCGAACGGTTGGCGGAACGGTTGGGCGCGCTTAGTCAAAATGCCATAGAATTAAAAAATATCAGTGCAGATATCGCAAATTTCAAAAATATTTTAATGGGCAACAAACAGGCACGCGGCACATTCGGCGAAAGACAATTGGCCGATTTAGTTGCAGACATTATGCCACCAGATACATATTCTTTTCAAACCGTGTTGGATACAGGTGTGCGGCCCGATTGTATTATACGATTACCATACCCGCCGGGCGATATGATTATAGACAGTAAATTCCCACTGGAAAGTTATACGCGCATGACCGAACAAAATGACGAAGGCGCGCGAAAACAATTTGAACTGGACGTGCGCAAGCATATTGATGCGATTGCCGATAAATATATTATTCCAGGTAAAACGGCGGAATCTGCGATGATGTTTATTGCGTCTGAATCCATATTTGAAACGCTGCATCGCGAATTCCCTGGCGCGATAGATTACGCCGCGCGTCGCAAAGTGTTTATTGTATCGCCATCTACATTATGGGCTACATTAAATACTGTGCGCGCAGTATTGTCTGATATAAAAATCAAACGCGTGGCGGATAAAATAAAACGCGAATTGGAATTGTTGCTTGCTGATTTATCACGTTTGGCCGAACGCGCCGGCAAAGTGCAACAGCATTTTTCATTGGCTGCAACCGACATAGAACAATTGCAAACGTCCATTGGAAAAATCACACCGCGGGCTGAAAAATTGCGCGATATGGATTTTGGCACAGATACAGATTAATCAAAACGCGTAACTTTTAACCTTGATTTGTCGGACCACTGTGATAACATATAAGGCGCATTGGTTGATTACCAGTGTGGGGTGTAGTGACCCTGTGTATAAAAACTCCAACGATGGTTGGAGGGTTGCTAATATACAGAATAAGCAACACTATTTATACAATAGTCACTAACCTCCAACCGCCCTTCATCACGGCGGTGTTTTTATTAAACAAAAAACATAAGGGAGGATTAAATGTCAGCAACAGTATTGGTTGATAATGTATATGTTGCACGTATGATGCGCGGCGCACGCCACAGCGCCCGATTAAAGCGTAATAATGCGGCAAAAATATTTGGTATTACGCAACGTCAATTGGCACGATATGAAAGTGGTAAAGTTTTAATACCCGAACATATTTTGGAAAAATTATTTTATTACGGATTTGTTATGATGTCCGCAAACCAGCGTAATAATAAAGTTCAATAATAATGCCCCAAACGGGGCATTGTTATCATAAGTAATACCACAATTATTTTTTCTTGTTCAAAATTTTGCGTTGCAGTTTCAAAATCTGGGTTTCGCGGTCTTTTATCGTTTCTATTAATTTATTATTTTCCAGGCGTAATTTTTCCAAATCATGGCGATTAACCAAAATCTCGTTCGATAATCGCCGCGTTTTTTTGCGATTAAACGCCAACATTATCAGCGCACCAATCACTGCGCCTGCAACACCAACCGTTAAATCATATAAAACATCCGTTATAACCATACGACGATTATAACGGATTTATTTTTTATTCGCACCAGGTTGATTTTCTTAATCCTGTTTTTCTGTCTATCCATACAGCCTCGTCCGCGATTTCCATTATCGGCATATCGGATTTACTGTCTGAATAAGCGCGCACGACATGCGGTATAATTTTATTTTTCTTCGCCCATTCGTCCATCGCCAAAACTTTATTTTTGCCCCAGCATAAAAATTCATATCTCCACGGATGCCGTTCATCCATACGCGAACACAGCACTGCATCGAATTTCATATCACGCACCAGACGCGGAATCATATAATCCGCACTGGCCGAAACCAAAATAACCGTACGCCCAGATGCACGTTCTTTGGCAACCTGGTCCGCGGCCCAACCAAAACGTTCGCGCAAATGTTGCTTTATGAATGCGGGTGCGAATTTTTTCACCATGTCCGCGGTTAAAAATCTGCGCATTGTTTGACGCCACCATACACCGCCTGGGTTAAACATACGCGCAATTGCCGCAATGCCAACCAGTGGTAAAAACAACCAAGGCCGCACAGAATGCCGAAAACAATACTTTGCAAATTCCACATTTGTATCATGTGCAGACAAAGTTCCATCAAAATCAAATATTACTATATCTTCTTTCTTTAACATTATGTATCCCCGTTGTTTGCAATATTATAGTCATGTTTTTTTATTTTTTGCAATAAAAATGGGGCACGTGCCCCATTCTTTATTTTTTATGACGTTTTAATCTTTGACGGCCACGTTCCACCAAAAAGAACAACGCCGGCGTTAATACAAACGTGAATATCATACTGGCGAACATACCGCCAATCATCACCGCAGCCATTGCAACCTTTAACCCGTCACCCGCCCATAATTGCGGCAACATACCAGTTATAACCGCGATTGACGTCATTAAAATCATAGACTGTTTATCTTTTAATTCCGTCCATAATGCAGTCGCGGGACTTTCGCCATTGGCAACACGATTGACGGTTGGTTCCAACACCAAAATGTTATTATTCACCACCAATCCAACCAACATAACAAACGCCAACATCGCACCAACGTTCATAGATGCCCCTGACAAGAACATCAACGCAAACACGCCTGCGAAACTGGTGATAATTGATGTTGCAATCGTAAATGGATGCGCCAACGAATTCAATATCGCCGCCAGCAACATATACGTCAATATAACCGCCAGTAAAAACGCGTTACCGATTTCAGTTGTCGTTTCGCCTTGGATTTCAGACATACCGCCGAATTCAACACCGTATCCGGTTTCCCAATTAATTTTGGACGCGGCGGCCTGAATCTTTTTCTGGACCGGGCCCATGGTTGATTTTCCCAATGTGACGTCGATTTCAGTTATACGATTTTTATCAATACGCATAATATCAGGAGTTGCCGTAACCGTACGAATTTCGCCCAATTCGGACAAAGGCACCATACCACGCTGAGAATTTACAAATACATTGTCGAACATACCCATTGATTTGAACGCTTCTGCGAATTCCAAAATAATCGGATATTCTTCGCCGTTTTCTTTGTATTTATAATCGTCGTTGCCGTACAGCGCCGTACGCAATGTCACGCCCGCATAGGAGTTATTTATGCCCCATGCATTCATTTTATCTTGGTCTGGGACAAATTGAGTTTCCATCGCAGGACGCTGTTGTGCCAATACCGCCGTTTGGACTTCGGGTAATTGGTTTATCATATCCAGCATTTGATTTGCATACGCCATACGTTTATCATCGTCCGGCCCATATACGTTCAAGACTATATCTGCGTTTGATGTACCGGCCGAAATCGCCGCACCGGCACTGACCTGGATTTCCACGTCCGGGATTTCGGACAGCACAGGCATCATTTCACGCGCGATTTCTTTATCTGATTTGCTGCGTTCGGATAAATCTTTCAGCGTTACTTTCACTGCTATGTTTTGCAGACCGCGATCGCCAATCTTGACAGATGTTGCCGTGACGTCTTCGAATTCAGACAGTTTTTGTTCCATCTGTTTGGCAATCGCAACGGATTTTTCATACGTTGCACCCATTGGTGCGCGCGCTGTGATGTTAATTTCGTTCGTGTCTGATGATGGCGCAAATTCATTCCCCACAAATCCCATCAACATACCCGAACCAATTAACACAGCCACCGCAATCGCCACCACACGCCATGGATGCGCATGCTGGTAATCAAACCAACGACGCAGGCGCGATGGTTTGTTTTGTGATTTTGCATCTTTTTTATCCGATACAACAGTTGCACGGACTGTTTTTGCATTTTGTATTTTTTTCGATTTTTTGTTTTCGGAAACCCTTAAAATTTTCGCAATCATCATTGGCGTCAAAGTAAATGAAAACACCAGTGATAATACAGTTAAATATACAACCGTCAAACCGAACTGATTCATGAACTGGCCCGCTATGCCGCCCATAAACGCCAACGGTAAAAACACCACAACATTTGTCCCAACACCCGCCAATACCGATACAGCCACTTTTTTCGTACCGTCAATTGCGGCGTCTTCGGGTGATTTGCCACGGCGCATTTCTTGCAACGCTGATTCAATCAGAATAATCGCGTTCGACACCAATGTCCCCAGCGCAGACGAATATGCCAACAATGTCAATGCGTTGATTGTAAAACCACTGGCGTCCATCAAGAAAAATCCAGCAACCAGTGACGCAGGTATCACGACAGACGCAATAATCGTCGAACGCCAATTACGCGTAAATGCCAACAATACCAATACTGTAAATATAATCCCCAGGATAATGCCTTCGATTGTGCTGTATGTTTCATCGGCAATGGATGTTGATGTATCGGAAATTATTTCCATTTGCGCGTCTGGGAACGCAGTTTTTAATTCAGCCGTTAATTCGGGCAACTGTTTATGCAATGCGCGCGAAACATTTATCGCGTTACCGTCAGACGATTTTACAACAGATGCAATAATAACGTCACGGCCATTGTAACGCGCGCCGTTTTCCAAATCGCGCGCTGCATCGGTAACTGTTGCGATTTCAGATAATTTGAAACGTTGGCCTTCGATGGTTGTTAATTGCAAATTTGCAATTTCATCAACACTGGCGAATTCACCAACAAAACGCACGTTCGAAGAATTTGAACCAAATTCAATTTTGCCCCCCGGCACGTTCAAGTTACGTTGTCCCAATGCGGTCACCACATCCATAACCGTCGCACCACGCGCCGCCAAACTTTCTGGATTCATTTCAATGCGTACCGCACGCGTTTCGCCACCGAATACATCAACACTGGCCACGCCGGGAATTGCGGTTATACGATTGGATAAAGTATCATCAACATATTCCTGTAAATCACGCAGATTTTCGCCCGTTACCATAATATCCAAAACAGGTTGCTCCAACGGGTTTAATTTTTCCACAACGGGCTGCTCCATATCAGTTGGGAATTCTGAAATCAAAGAATCCAGTTTTGTTTTAACCTCGGTCGCTTTGTCATTAACATCAACGCCGATGTTAAATTCAGCCATCACAAAACCGCCATTTTCAAATGCCTGGGACGTGATTTTTTTAATTTCAGACACTTCGGATATTGCGTCTTCGGCACGTTTTATAACCTGGGATTCAATTTCAGACGGTGCAGCACCAGGGTAAATAAATGTAGCCGTCACCATCGGTAATTCAACCGACGGGGTGCGTTCTATGTTCATTTTTGGGAACGATACAAATCCCAACACCACAAAGAATAATACGAACATAACCGTTGTAACAGGTCTGCGAACAAAAAACTTTAACATGATAATTCCCCCTGAAAATACTTAAACACAAAACACAGATTATTTAACAATTTGAACTTTGTCGCCCGCGCCAATGTGCGATAAAATAACCACATCGCCGTCGCTTAACCCTTCGACCAATGCGGTACGCGCGTCAGAACGCACGATATTTACATCGCGCGGCGTTGCAACACCATCAACATCCAACATCACAACACCATTTGATACCGCATATAACGGAACAAAATATCCGTCTGATTCAAATTCAGCGTATTGCAATCCATCTGTCGCGCCTCGTGTGCGCACAATGTGCATTCCTGTGTTCAAATCAACGTTATTTGATACAGACACAATTTCGCCGTCGCCAACACGCTGGCCCGGTTGCAATTTACCAACACGCACAGAAGACACCAACGCGCGATTGTCTTTTATTTCAATCGGTTCGCGCAACACACCAACACCGCGCGTCATTTTCATCGCATAAACAGGCGCGCCAACGTCCGCAGCCGCGCGGGCCGGATTAAATACCGCACGTGCGTTTTCTGCGCCAATTGCGGCAAACCGAAACACAACCCATCCAATCAACGCAACCGCACATGCGCCGTACAAAATGTTTTTTATTTTTTCAGACTTTAATTGCAATTTTACTTTTTCCATCTTTATTCACCCAATTTTTTCACAGATTCCGCAGACATTAAAATATTGTATTTCGCATTTAATAACGCCATGTCCAACTGGTACAGACCGGCGGAAACCTCGGCCAATTCAACGGCAGACGTTTGCCCGGCCGCAAAACGACCACTGGAAAATTCGTACGCTTTGGCCGCCAAATCACGCGCGTTTTTCAACGTCTTTAAATTCCCGCGCAAATGATTGTATTGGTCGATGGCGCGCGTGTATTCTTCTGTCACCAGTTTTTTGGATTTGTCCAAGTCTTGGCGGGCAGCCTCGGCATTCATGGCCTCGATTGTGGCATTTGCCATATTTGCACCACCACTGAAAATCGGCACCTGTAAAGCCAATCCCCAATATGCAGACTGGTTTTCAAACCCATCAAACACGTTCGGAATATTGTCGCCCATCGCGATATAGTTGTACGATGCAGTCGCCGCCAAAGTCGGCAAAGCACCCGCGCGCTTTGATTTTGCGTTGCGTTCGTACATCTGGATTTGTTCGTTCAAAATATCCCACTGTGGCGTGGATTTTAATTCGCCCGCCGCCAGGTCTGGGAAGTTTTTCGGAAATTCATCGGTTAAATTCAGCGGTTCATTAACGTCAATCCCCGCCAAAATTTTCAACATTCTGTGCGCAGTATCACGATTAAATTCGGCATTCGACAGGTTAATTTCTTTGGCCGCAATATCAGATTCAATTTTCACCAAATTACTGCGGTTGGCACGGCCGGCGGACGTCAAACTTTTACGTGCATCGCGCGCAGCATTCAAATCAGCCCGCGAAATATCCACGATTTCATCCGTCATTTTTGCGGTCCAGTATAAATCTGTTGCGCTGTAACGAACCTCGCGCTGGGTCATTTCGCGCGACGCATCCGCCATTTTAATCGCCGCCTTGACAGATTTCACCGCGTTGCCGATTTTACCAAAAGTATAAATCGGTTGAGTAATCGACACACCCGCCATAAACATACTGTCCGGAATATTCAATTTATCCGGCAATGGGATGTTTTGCCCCAAATACTGCGCCAACGCTCCACCCAATTCCGGCGGAATATCCACAGAATATGACTTTGTCGGATTGGCAACATCAATCAAATTCATATATGTGACATTCCCGTCAATTTTGAACCAGCGATTTGCATTAACCGCATCCAAAGACGCCTGGGCTTTTTTCAGGTTGGCATCGGCCTTTTTCATATCCTGGGATTCAGCCAAAATCATATCGACCGCCGTGTCCAACGACAAATCCATGGCAAAAGACGGCGTTACCGCCACAGCCGCACACAATACCACTGCGGCAAATTTTAATTTATGCATTTGTAATCTCCATCCGCGTTAAAATATTGTTAATCGTCTTCATCGCCGCAGTCAGCGCATTTTCATCTTCGCGTGAAATTCCTGCAAATAATTTATCAATCGCGTCACGCATCACATCCATCGCCTGGGATGCAATTTTCTCGCCGGCTTCGGTCACAGAATACCAAGTGTTACGACGATCTTTTTCATCGATTCTGCGCAGAACCAAACCGTCACGCTCTAATTTTCGAAACACCGCGCACAGATTCGGCGTGGTCAGCATTTCGCGACGGGCGATTTCCTTTAATAATGCAGGCCCGCCCAGATGCAACCGCACCAAAACACTTAATTGTTGGCGCGGGAAACCCGCCAAAAACGCGGGCGCGCGCTTTAATTTATCGGATAATTTATCGAATAATAAAATGTTTTGTTCGAATAATTTAACAAATTCTTTATGTGCCATGGCAACGACCTTTTGGCTGTCAATTATTAAAAACCTGAATGATTATAATTTTTAACAAACAAAATGCAAGGGGAAAAATGATAAATTTTTTAATTTTTTTTGCTTTGATGTGCATAATTGTAAAAATGTTATTGCAAAAACGCAAAAGATATTTATAATCTGTGTTGCTTTTGGGGTGTCGTCTAATGGTAGGACAAGAGATTTTGGTTCTCTTTATCATGGTTCGAATCCGTGCGCCCCAACCAAAATAAAAAACACCCCACAGGGGTATTTTTTTATTTGGTATTCGCACGGATTGTGCAAATACGTTTCACATTTGCACCGCAAAACATTATTAATGTTTTGTAACCATTTCGGAAAATCACAGATTTCCCAAAATGGAAATGGGGGAACACCCCCATTCCCCCGTGTGCGCCCCAACCAAAAATTAAAACGCCACTGTGGCGTTTTTATTTTTGGTTCGTGGCCGCGGTTCGCAGCCTGCAACGAACGTTGCCAGTTCGAAAACAAGTAGGCGAGATAAGCGACAGCGCAATCGAGCCGTCACGGTTTCCCCGCGGCCGCCCCGCGCCGCGGGAATTGAGTGCGCCCCAACCAAAATAAAAAACACCCCGTTGGGGTATTTTTTATTTACCATTTGCAAAATGGGAAATAATTTGTAATATATACGGCGTTGGTCCCATCGTCTAGCGGTTAGGACATCGGATTCTCATTCCGGTAACACGGGTTCGATTCCCGTTGGGACTGCCAAAATATTTATTTGCCACTCGGTTTTCAGCAATATAATAATATCTGTTTTAATTTACCAATCGGGGCGTGGTTGGTGTTTTGGCGTTCTTTTTGAAATTTTCATCCATTAATTGTTGCGCAATGGGTTCCAGACGATGCACGATGCCCTTTAACCGCAAATATACATCTATTAAAACATGCGACATATCGTCTTTCTTCATTTTCGGCCCCCACACAAAAAACAAAACCACCGAACAATTCAAGTGGTTGGAGGTTGATTACTACGAAAGATATAGTGTCGTTTATTCGGAATATTCACGACCCTCCAACCGCACGGTTGGATTTTCGTTCTATCAAGAACTTCTTTCGGGGTAATCACACCCCGCAACAACAATACGCTGTTGCGTTTGTTATTATATTTAAGCCTGCGCGGAATTGCAACGTCTTTTATTTCCCAAAAATTGACTTATATAGTATGGGGCGTATAATTAATAAAACTTTCCACCCGAAACTTGACAATATTATATTTTTGTACTATAATAGTCGGGAAATAAGAATTAAAACAGGAGGATATGAATGTTAAGAAATACTAAACAAGCGGCGATGTTGGCGGCCAGCGTTGTGTTACTGACCGGGATGACCGCATTTTTGGGGATTGCATCTTATGGCGACCCGGAATACAAGGCCCAGGAATTGGAAAAACTGCGTTACTATATGGTGCCAGCGGCCGAACAAAAATATGCCGATGAATATTCACGCGTGTTGCGCGCTGGTCGTGACAGTGCAAAACAAGAACGCGAACGCAAAATGTACGAGTTCAAAATGCAACGTGCGGCGGACGCCAAGAATTTTGCCGCGGAATATGAAGAATACGCTGCACGTCTGGAAAAAGAATATAACGAAATGAACGAAGAATATATGACACGCGAAGACGTTATCATCAATGAAATGATGAGCAAAGACAGCGCGCTGCGTGCCGCGACGGAAAATATGAAATTCCATCATGATTGGCTGGAACGCGCAAAACGCGACAGTGCTGCTTTTGCACAAAAGTACAACCAGCAGACTTTTGGCGAACGCATCAGCAATAATTTTGATGAATTCAAACGCGATTACAATAATGCGCGTATCAAGTTCCATCAAAAACGTTTGCAGGAATTACAAAAATTCAAACAAGAACGCAGCAGATAAAAAAATCGCCCATTCGGGCGATTTTTTCTTTAACCATTTTTTAATAAATCACGTGCGCGCGACAATAAATCGATTGCAATCCCGATTTGTACATTATCAACCGGCGTGGGCACATCCGTCGGCACGGTGGGCGCGGACGTTTCGGTTGCATCTTCCGTATCCACCGCCGTTTGCATCGGTGCAAATTCAGATGCAGACGCGGGGAAATTACCGCTGCGCAATAATTTTTTTACCCCGGCAATTGTCATGCCGTGTTTATACAGCAAATCACGAATTACAGTCAGACGTTCGACCGTATCTGCACGATAATATCGACGACCACCCGCGCCCGTCGTCGGACGAATTACAACCGGGAACTGTTTTTCCCAATAACGCAGGGTATATGCCGGCACAGACAAGCGTTTTGAAACCTCGTTAATAGAAGAATAATATTCTTTGTCCATGCCGTTCCCCGTTTGTTATTGTGCGTTTTGTTGTTCGGCAGCCTCGGATTCGACTTCGGATTCTTCGGCTTCGTCGCTTAAAATCGAAATCGCAGACACCACGCGTTCGTTTTCAGCCGTGCGGAACAATGTCACGCCCGCGGTTGCACGACCTGCGATACGAACATCGCGCACAGGCGTGCGGATAATTTTCCCACCGTCTGTGACCATAATGATGTCGTTATCATCGGCAACCGGGAAAGATCCGGCCACGGCTGTATTTTTTCCGCCCAGTTTGATATTCGCAAATCCACCACCACCGCGGTGCGTTGTGCGATATTCATACGATGACGTGCGTTTGCCAAATCCGTTTTCGGATACAGTTAATATAAACTGCTCGGACGCGGCCATTTTTGCCATCTGGTCGTCGGTTAATGTGACGGTTGTGGCATCTTCTTCGTCATCAGACGCCTCTTCTTCTATACCTGTGGCGGCGCGACGTGCCGCGCGCGATTGCTTGATATATGCCGCGCGTATTGACGCATCAGATTCGCCATGATTTAACATTGCCATTCCGATAATTTTATCGTCCGCACCCAACGTCATACCACGCACGCCGGTTGAATTGCGACCTGCAAATACACGGATTTCGGTCACAGGGAATCGTATGCAACGACCGCGATATGTTGCCAAAAATACGTCTTGGTCGTCGGTACATGGCAGTACTGAAATCAAACTGTCGCCATCGTCCAGTTTCATTGCGATTTTTCCATTCGCACGGATTGAATCGAAATCAGATGTACGATTGCGGCGTACAGTTCCAGACGCAGTCGCGAACATTAAATAATGCTCTTTGCCCGATGCGGCGGCCGCGGCCATGTCTTCTTCGGGCACAGGCAAAATCGCTGTGATTGTTTCGCCGTTTTCCAACGGTAACAAATTCACCAATGGGCGTCCCTTGGCGGCGGCGGCGGCCTCGGGCAATTTGTATGTTTTTAATTTATAACATATTCCGCGGGACGAGAAGAACAACAGCGGCGTATGTGTATTTGCAACGAACACCTGGACCACATAGTCATCGTCCTTGGTCGCCATAGCGTTGCGGCCTTTGCCACCGCGTTTTTGCGCACGATATGTATCCAAAGACACACGCTTGATATATCCTGTATTCGATACTGTGATAACCATATCTTCGCGCGCGATTAAATCTTCGATATCTATATCGATTTCAGCATCGGAAATTTCAGTACGACGCGGGCTGGCCCAGTTGTCGCGCACAGTTGTTGTTTCGTCGCGAATAATTTGAATGATGCGCGCGTGACTGCCCAAAATGTCCAGCAAATCTTTTATTTGCGCGCCCAATTCCACCAAATCTGCATGTAATTTTTCGCGTTCCAATCCCGTCAAGCGATGCAATTGCAATTCCAAAATTGCACGGGCTTGGTCTTCGGACATATAAAACATTCCGTCTTTGTATTCTGTGTTTGGATCGTCAATTAACTGGATATAATTTTCAATATCAGACGCACGCCACCCGCGTGAAATCAAGGCTGTACGCGCTTCGTCCGGGTTGGCACTGGATTTAATCAATTCGATAACCTCGTCCAGATTGCCGACCGCCACCGACAGTCCCAGCAAAGTATGCGCACGATTCCGCGCACGATTCAAATCGAATATTGTACGACGACGAATAACCTCGCACCGGAAATCTATGAACGCATCCAGTACGCCACGAATATTGAACAACATCGGGCGACCGCGATTTAACGCCATCATATTAACCGGGAAATTGGCCTGCATTTCTGTGTATTGGAACAAATGATTTAATACCACATCTGGTATCGCATCACGTTTTAATTCAATAACTATGCGCAGACCTTCTTTGGATGATTCATCGCGGATTTCAGAAATACCCTCGATACGTTTATCTTTGCTTAATTCCGCGATTTTCATAATCAGTTGCGATTTATTTACCTGGTACGGGATTTCATCAACAACAATCGCAGGATGATCATGGAAAGTTTCGCTGTGTGTTTTTGCACGAACGATTATTGAACCGCGGCCAGTTGTGTGCGCTTTATACGCGCCGGCGCGCCCCATTATAACCGCGCCCGTCGGAAAATCAGGCCCCGGAATTATGCTGAATAATTCGTCGTCTGAAATTTGCGGGTTATCCAAAATTGCCAAAATACCGTTGCAGATTTCGCCCAAATTATATGTCGGAACATTTGTCGCCATACCAACTGCAATACCCGAACCACCATTTACCAAAAAATTCGGAAACTTGGTCGGCAGCACCACGGGTTCCTGTAACGTTCCGTCAAAATTCGGTTGCCAATCGACTGTATCTTTGTCCAAATCATCCATCATGGACGCACCCAGTTTGGACAGGCGCGCTTCGGTATAACGCATGGCGGCAGCTTTATCGCCGTCGCGCGAACCAAAGTTACCCTGACCCTGGACCAGCATTTCGCCCATGGAAAAATCCTGGCCCATGCGAACCATGGCTTCATAAATAGAACTGTCGCCATGGGGGTGGTATTTACCCATAACATCACCCACAATACGCGCAGATTTAACCGTTGCCTTGGTCGCAGGCGCGACATCATTCATAACGTACAAAATACGCCGATGCACAGGCTTGCATCCGTCGCGAACATCCGGCAATGCACGATCCACAATAACCGACATCGCATAGTCCAAAAAACTGGTTCTCATTTCATGTTCCAGCGACGATTGCGGGATTTTGATTTCGTTTATTTCATTGATATTATTTGTTTCTGACATACTTGGTTTTCCCCTGTTTTTTAACAATAAAAGAATAGCAAAATTTTACCGTTTTGGTCAAGAAATAAACCCCAAAAATAATATTGACAAAATTAAAGTTTGTGATATATTATAAAGGGTTATAAAGATGAACAAAAACAATAATTTGCGCATTAATTATTTTACAATCGCATGCTGGCGTGCCCAAGCTGCCTTGGCGCGGGCATTGATACGCAGCGGGTTGTGCATAATGAATATGCGTAACAAAATCGCATCACGTGGTCGCGGCAAATCAAGGAATTAAAAATGTTTTTACCATTTTGGAAATTATTTTCGGCTTTATTTGTGTATTACCTGTCGCTTGAGGGGTTAAAACACTTGGGTTTAATAAAATCTAAATAAAAATGTTGCGTTTTTCAAAAACCTGTGATTAAATAGGGGCACAAAAGGATTTTATTATGGCAACAAAACGTACTTATCAACCATCTAAAACACGTCGTGTGCGCACGCACGGGTTTCGCGAACGGATGGCGACCAAGGGCGGCCGCGATGTTTTGAATCGTCGTCGCGCAGCGGGTCGTAAAAGATTGGCTGTTAATGCAGTGAAATAAAAAAATCGCCGATTGGCGATTTTTTTATTTCATAATTCTGCCCAGGTGCAAACAACATCCGCATGAACCGCGTCATCTGTCTTTATCTTGTGACGTGTGACCAATCCATCAATTGCAACATCGACGGCAATCTGGGGCGTGTCGGGACTGATTTCTTTTTTAAAATTTAATTCAATGCGTTTTAATTTGTGTTGGTTGCGATAAATATACCCCACACTTTCAGTTGCCCAAACCGCATAAACCGCGTTGTTAATATGCTGATTTACATCAATATCATCAAAGCGGCATTTCATGGTATGCGTTTTTGTCGGCGTAAAATCAGGAAACTTTTCAAACGGCACATCCCACGCACGTTCTGGGATTATTGCCCAATGCGGTAAATTTTCATCCAATTTCAGCGGGCGACGACGCGTCATATCAATCAAAATCCACTGGGACGTGGCGCGAACCAATAAACGATTATCCGCGCCGCGAACTTCGAAATCACGAGTTGCGCGCAGAACATCATGCGCAGACGGCCATGTGATGAACGATAATTCTTCGCCTTCACGCGGGTGTTCGATTATATCAACCAAATAATGCGTTACGACCCACGCCAAATTATGCGCCAATAAATACGTGCGACCACATCCCAAAACCTCGGCATGGGTGTCGGCAACGCCCTGTAATTCATTCATTAAAATCAGTGGGCGTACATAACCATATCGGTCACATTGGTATGCCTGTAACACGCGTTTTTCAATTAATTTTTCCGTCATTTTTTCACCTGTTTGATAAAGTTAAAATGTTGCCATTTATACTATCACTTACAAATAAAAATTCAAGTATATGACGGCCAAACCTTGACATATCCACATATACGCGGTATAAATTCCTGTATGAATGACGTTATTTATGAATATTTGCGGGTTATCATTCCAATCAGTTTTGTGTCTGTGTTCAACCACCCAGTTATGTCGTTATACACATTTGATACTTTTGGCGCGAATGCCGAAGACCTGCATGTTGAAATTCGCGTACATCATTCTTGGACGGGCCCCAAGGGACCGTATGTCGCGTATGAATTATTTATAAACGATGCTTTCGTTGAACGGGCTGACAAGCCTGCGTTGATTAAACCCAAAGTAAAATCCAAACCAAATATGGCGGATAAGTTGGAAAATCTGGTAAAACTGTGTTCCGAAAAAGTTATTGCCCAAGAATACGAAAGCCGTAAAATTCACATGTTAAAGGGATTTTTGGATACCCAACAATCATACGAAACTTAAAATACTAAATCGCGCGTGCGGTACGACAAAAAGTTACACCATATACGGCCGCCGCACCCGCATTTGTTAATACGCGACGCAGTTCGCGAAATGTTGCGCCCGTTGTCATAACGTCATCAACCAGCAATATTTTTCGACCACGGATTTTATCTGGATGCACAACGGTAAATACCCCGCGAATATTTTCTGCACGTTGCGCGGGATTTTTGTGTCCCATATCTGGTCGATATGCGCGGCGAATACAGTCCAAATCAATTGGGATTCCAAACGCGTCTGCAATTGGGCGCGCCAATAAAGTTGCCTGATTATATCCACGATGGAACAAACGCCGCCACGCCAATGGCACAGGTATCACAACGTCTGGCGAAATATCTGTGTCACGCAATGCCCAAATCATTGCACGTGCCATAAACGGCGCGTACTTTACGCGGCCCGCGTGTTTGAACGGCAACACCGCCGCACGCGACGCGTCATCATATACGCATGCAGACCGAATACAATCCAGTGCGCAACCGCCACCTGCACAATTTGGACAAATTGGATGCGCACCCAAATCCAAATTCGCAGGAAACGGATAACCGCAACATTCGCACCGCGGGGATGCAATCCAATTAAACGCAGCCCAACAATCTGCACATAATTCGCCATCTGTGGATACGGGCGCACCACACAATGGACAAGACGCCGGAAATAAAAACCGAATTGAAAAACGCGCGGCATTTGAAAACAATTCTGCCGCGCGGGTTAAAAGTATCATTACCAAGACATACTTCTGTAAGTTTTTTTACTGACCGTATCGCCGAATATATCACGTTGTTTTTTGGTCAGCGTTTCGTACTGTTCCAACGATATCATACGCAGCAACAAACCATCCGCCTCGTCCCGTGCGGCCAATACAGGCAAGATTCGCTGCTCGGAAATACCGTTGTCGCGCAAAACTTGTTCGATAATAGCCAAACGACGCGCCGCCAATTTGCGACCGTCTGCATCATTTACAACGCTTTGCGGGATTGACACCTGGACCGCGCGCGTTGGATTCCCCAAAACAATACCCGCGTATTCGGTCAGCAAATTATAATTATCGCGTGACAATGCGGCGTCTTCGTTACGGAACTTTATTTTTATTTCCAATGGACGGATTCCACCGCCGGCCTCGGACAAAGTGCGTTCAGACGTAAATCCAACGGCGTCCGCGGTCATATCACTGGCCACATCAAATCTGTCGTCAATTTGGAATGTCGATAAATGTTTATTTTCAGACAAGAAAGTTTTTCTGAATGCCTTGCGCAGTTCGCTGGGCGTCATTTTTGTCATATCATCACGAACGGCTGCAATGCGTGGTGATTCTGCGCGTTTTACCGCACGAACAACGACATCGTCATTCATATCATCCATCGGCACAACCATGCGCGACAATTTTACATCTTCGTCTTTTGCAGACACAATATCATTACGCGCGATTTTTTGCGCCGTCGCAGCACGCGACACATTCGGGCGCGCCACCACACGACGCGGCGCGACAGAACGCGCATTGGTATTTTTCACAATTGCATCATTACGCGCAATGTTTGGCGCGACGCTGGCCTCGGCCCGGCGTTGCAATTCGTTCAGCAATGCAATTTGGGCATCCAACTCTGACATTTGGGATACCGATTGCGTTGCATCCGCCACACGCACAGGTGCGGGATTATTCAAACTTTCTTCGGGCAATACATCATCGGAACGAATAACAGAAAACTCGTCCGGGGATGGCAAGCGCAACGGCGCAACGGATGTATTTGACGAATGCGCCCATAAATCAGAACTGGGGCGACGCGGCGACAACACATCCGCAGATGCGATTATTTGCCCGCCCAAATCGGCCGCATTATCATGCACAGTTGTTGCAACACGTGGCGTGGCCGCGCGCGCGACAGATTGTGTTTGTGGTTCTGATTTTTGTGGCGCAGCATCCGACACCACCACGGATTTTTTTTGCACATCTGGCGTCATCGTTACAATCGGTTCGCCAAACGCAGCACGCGCCGACACACCGGCCGACGCCAAATTCACCACCGGCAACCGCGCGTCCGCGAATACCGGCAAAACAACAAAAAATGATAACACAGAAACTGCAATATAACGCATTTTCCTTTCCTTCCTGTTATTCATCATAGAACAAATGACGAATCGCACGCAAGTGGAAAAATGCGTTACAAGATTATTTTATTACTTCATCACAAATCGACTGAACCGCAGTATTTGGAACCAATGATTTTTTTGCCATCTTTTCCAAGCGCGACGGATTATCAAACAATTCAGACAATGTCGCCGCCAACCATTTGGGTGTAAATTTTTCCCCAGGCACCGCAAACCCGCCGCCCAACTGGGCAAAACTGGCTGCGTTGGCCGCTTGGTCTGGGTTAATATTCAACGGCACAATTATCGCACCGCGACCGATTGTTTCCAATTCAATCACAGTACTTGCACCACCGCGACTGATTACCAAATCAGAATCCACAATCGCGCCCGCCATATCATGTATAAATGATAAAACATTCGCGCGGATTTTATTATCTGCATATAATTTTTGCAGACGCGCAACATTTTCAGGCCGTGTTTGATGTGTTACAAAAATCTTTTTATTTTTCATCTGTAAAATCGCGGCTGGGACAACGTCGTCCAAAACCTGGGACCCCAGTGATCCGCCGGTCACCAATAATTTCGACGCACCCGGCAAAGGCGCGCCCGCCGCGGCCAATATCTCGGGCCGCACCGGCAGGCCTGTATAAACCACGCGCGCAGATGTATTTTTTGGCACACCTGATACCGATGGGAAACTGGTCATCAGCGTACGAACCCATCGCATGGCAAATTTATTCGCGCGGCCAATCGCCGCATTTTGTTCATGTAAAAATGTTGGAATATGCCAAACATGCGCCGCAAACACCGGTGCCACAGACGCATATCCGCCAAACGCCACCACGCGATTTGGACGCGAAAACGCAAATCGCACCACCAGCCACACCGCAGATACAGCAATCTTGGACAATGCGATTATTTGCTGGATATAACTTTTGGCACCAACCCCGGACGCCCACACGCGTGCAATTCGTGCCCCAGACGGCACACCATCACGTACCATTTTATTCACACGCGAATCTGTCGAGATTATAATTTTATGCCCACGATTTGCCAATTCATGTGCGACACTTAATGCAGGAAAAACATGCCCACCTGTGCCCCCCGTTGCAATCCATATTTTCATGACTTTGCACCCTTTCTTATTGTATATAATTATATCACTGGTATTGTGGATTGCAACAATGTGTTATTTCCACTTGTCTTCGCGAACCAGCGCCAAAATCATTCCAAACAACAAACAAAATGATAACAGCGAACTGCCGCCATAGGATATAAATGGCAAAGTCATACCCTTTGGCGCGAACAGATGCAGGGTGGACATTAAATTAATACATACCTGGGTTCCGAACAATGCCGCCGCCCCGCCCGTTGCATAAAATACAAAATTATCACGCGCCGATGTGGCATTCAAAATCAGTCTGCGCAAAACCAACATCAAAAATACTATCAGACCACACGCAAGGATTGCACCGGCATCCTCGGCAATGGCGGCGAATATAAAGTCTGTATGCGCATCGGGCAAAGATTGTTTTACGAACGAACTGTCGCCTTGGCCGAACAGGCCACCATTTTGAATTGATTCAATCGATTGATCAACCTGGTACGTATCGCCCTTGCCTGTAAAGAACGAAATTATACGATTATGCACGTGCGACATGGTAAAAAATGCAACCGTCAATAACCCCAGTCCCGCCGCCACCATAATCGGTATCACTTTCAACGGTAACCCGGCTATGAACAACATAGCGCACAAAACCGCCAAATATAAAATCGAGGTCCCCAAATCAGGATGTCTGAATATTATTAACAATGCTGGCACAAACACCGCCAAATACGGCCACCAAGACCACCATTTGAATTGCCATGCCGCGCGCGATAAAAACATACCATCGCCGAACTTGTCGCGCATTTTGGATAAAAACCATGCCGTGATTATTATGAATCCGGGTTTCATAATATCCGCCGGCATAATATTAAACCCCAGCAAATGAACAAATCTGTCTGAACCCTTGATTGGATGCGGAAAAACCAGCGTGACCAATAACAAGCACAGCCCCACTATCACATTCAACCAAGAAATTCTTAACACCCATTTTTTTGACAGCGCACTGGATGCCAATAAAAATATCACACCAAAAATGTAAAACGGGATTGCTTTGATGATATAATAATCCCATTGTTGCCCGATACGTTCGGCTGCCACAGACCCGGCCGATATCATGCAAATCACACTGATAACAATCAATGCAAGCACATAGCCCAGCAATCGCCGGTCTATTTCAAAATACCAACTGGTCAGTTTGCTTTCTTCGGTACGTAACATTTTTTATTTTATGCGAACTTTAACAAAGTCAATGCCAAACCAGAAAACAATATGGACAAGATAAAAAATCTATCCACTATCTTTGTTTCCGGCCATCCCAATTCTTCAAAATGATGATGCAGCGGCGCGCGCAGAAATACCCGACGGCCTGTACCTGTGATTTTACGAGACGCTTTGAAATACATTGTTTGGATAAACGAAGACAACAAAATCAAAACCATCATGCCGGCCGCAATTGCCATTATGATTTCTGATTTTAACAGCATCGCAACCGTACCCATAAAACCGCCCAATGCCAACGATCCTACATCGCCCATAAATATCGCAGCGGGTTTTGAATTAAACCATAAAAATCCCAGTACTGCGCCAAATGCCGCGCCCAACACAGCGTACAAACCACTGGCCGTGGGCAAGAACATAACCGTATCCATAAAACCGATACGTGTTGCGCCGTACAGCGCAACCACCAACACCACCAACACGGGCATATATAATTTTGCCAACATGCCATCCAGTCCGTCTGTGATGTTTGTTGCGTTCGCACTGCCTGCGATTACAAAGTATGCAAACACATAATACAATATCCCCAGCGGTAAAATTATCCCAAACGGCAGTGCCAATGATAATTCAGGAATATACAACGGAAAAGTTTTATTGATTAAATATGCCAAAACGATTACACACAAGCCTTCCAATATTAAACGTGTGGCGGGGGACAAACCATTTGCAGCCTTTTTTGATTGTGATGCGACTTTGCGCCAATCATCTGCGAACCCAATTGCACCGAACATTATCAAAGACAGCAACGCTATCCACCCTGTCGGATTTGACAGTGGCATAAACAGCAAACTGGGGATTAAAATCGCCGCAACCACCAACAGACCGCCCATGGTTGGTGTGCCGGCTTTTTTTCTGTGTTCCGCCGGCAGATTTTCACTGATTGGCTGGCCACGCTTTTGAATTTTGTGCATTAATTTTATAAATGGCCGACCAAATATTATCATTATTAAAAAAGCCAAACCAAACGCAGCAGCAAACTGGGTCCAGCCACTGGCAAAAAAAGTCGCACCATGTTCAAAAAATAAAGATGTCAGCATACGAAAATCTCCTTTCACTTATGCTGACATTTTACCACATAAATACCACAAAGCCAAAATTATTTAACAATACATGTAATCGGCGCGTCTTCGTTAAAAAACATCATCCAATCCGATTGATGATTCCACAGTGTAACATCTTGGCCTTGCATTTTACCGACATATCGCGCCCCAGATGCAGAAATCGCGATATTTAACGTCACGTCGTTATCGTCAATTATCGCCGTCAAAGTTTCACCATCGGGCGACATCGTATATTTTACATTGTGTTCGCCACATACCATCGTGGTCGTATCATTCCCACACGCGGCCAAAGACAAACACAACAACAACAAAATCTTTTTCATAAAATCCCCCTTTTCTATTTCATATTAAAATACGCCACCCACAACCGCACTGGATGCTTTTGATTTCTTTTTCGGTGCAGGATTCGGTTTTTGTCCGGGTTTGAAAGCCTCGGTAATAATCGTGCCGACCGGATCATCGGCGGCCGATGCGCCACTCATACGATTAACACGGACAAAAGTCATACCATCGGGCACTGAAAAAGGCTGATTTGTTTCATTTGCCAATGCGGTTTTCATAAAATCTGCAAACACACGCGCGGCCATGTGACTGCCTGCGCCGCGCCCCAATGGTTCAGGCATATCAAATCCCAAATACACGCCTGCAATCAAGTTTTTTGAAAAACCAACGAACCATATATCTTTTACTTCGTTTGTTGTCCCAGTTTTGCCGGCGATTGTGTGACCCGGTACGCGTGCCTGGCGCCCTGTACCACGTTCAACCGCGCCCTGTAATATCGACACCATTTGATACAAACTTTGCGGATCGGACAAAGGCTGGGCATCGGATACTTGTTCAGGTGGCAATAAATCAGGTTGCCATTCGATTAATTCCGTCGTATTGCCCCCCAATGTGTTGCCGTATCTGTCCTGGATATAATCAACCAACTTTGGTTGAATCACGTATCCGCCATTTACAAATGCAGAATACCCGGACACCAATCTTTCCAGCGTTGTTTCGCCCGATCCCAATGCCATTGATAAATTTATATTTTTCAAATCATCGGGATACACGCCAAAACGCTGGGCCACACGAATCGCGTTTTCCACCCCCAGGCTTTGTACCATACGAACCGCCGGCACATTACGCGATGTTTCCAGCGCAAAGCGCAACGGGATATCGCCCAAAAATTTTTTATCGTAATTTTCAGGTTTCCACAAAGTATCATCTTCACGCCAACCAACAATCGGCGCATCCAGGATTAAAGCCTGGGGCGAAGTGCCTTGTTCAAGCGCGGCCAAATATACAAATGGTTTTATCGTACTGCCGATTTGGCGCATTGCCTGGGTTGCGCGATTAAATGAACTTTCACGGAAAGAACGCCCACCCGACATTGCGACGATGCGTCCCGTGTGCGGGTTCATTGCAATAATTGCACCCTGTAATTTTTGCTGTTCTGGGGCGCGATTTGCGTTGTAATTATCCAATTCTTTGTTTAACGCTGCGGATGCGGCATGCTGTAATTCCGGCACAATCGTCGTTTTTATGTACAATCCCTGGTTATACAGTGTTTCGCGCCCCAGACTGTTTAACAATTGGCGACGGACATCTTCGGCAAAATATTGAAAATCCGCATCCATTTGTTCCGTAAAACCACTGTTGATATTCAGTGGCTCGGCGGCGGCGGCGGCCGCGGCCGCGGGCGTTATATATCCTTCATCCACCATACGACGCAAAACATAATTGCGACGCTGGACCGCATATTCGCGATCGTTTGGTGCCTTGGGCAATGCGGCCAAAAACGCGCATTCGGACAAAGTTAATTCAGATACCGGTTTATTAAAATACATCAATGCGGCCGAACCAACACCGTACGCACGCGCGCCCAAATAAATCTGATTCAGATACAGCGTTAAAATATGCTGTTTTGAAAAAGTGCGTTCCAGGCGCATGGCCAATATAGCCTCTTTTATTTTGCGCGAAATGGTGCGTTCAGATGTTAAAAAGAAATTTTTTGCAACCTGTTGCGTGATTGTTGATGCGCCCGAAAAACGCGCATTAAATCCCAACATACGCAGCCCATTATTTATCGCCGCACGTGTTATGCCCTGGATATCAATTCCGGGATGAGTCCAAAAATTTTGATCTTCGGCCGCGACAAATGCGTTTATCAATTGCGGCGGCAAATCGTCATAATCAATAAATACACGGCGTTCTTCGGCGTATTCGATTAATAAACTGCCATCGGATGCATACAGGCGCGTCGCCACCGGTGGCGCATAAGTCGCCAATTTTTTATAGTCCGGCAAATCATTGCCATATATAAATACCAACACCGCAACCGCGGCAATACCAATCGTAAAACCCCAGAACAATATGTTCAGAAAAATGCGTAATATTTTTTTGAATTTCATGACCATTAAATCTTAAAATATTTATCGGCCATTTGCAAGTTTTTGAAAAAAAATAAAACCGCCGTTGTGGCGATTTTATTATAATTCAACAAGACCGTTTGATGCGATTAAATCCGCGCCCATTTCGATTTTTCCGCCAGCCTCGCGTACCAATAAATCACCAGCCGCAATTTCCGCAAAATCCAATGGATCAGACACAAACGCATCAAATTTCCCAGATGCAACCCACGCCAAATCCAGTGCGGGGCATCCCGTACGACGCGCATCACCAACGGTTTTACGATTATCAGATGTATTATATGCAATTGTTAAATCCGCCGCATCCGATAAATTCGATACGCGCACGCGTGCAGAATGGTATGCTGAATACACATACGCGCCACGCCCATCTTCGGCATAATACAGGCGTTCGTCAATCGGCGAATAAACCAGCGCAATTTTCGTTTCGTCATTGCTGCGCAACGCCAAAGATATTGCAAAATGCGGATTTGCGCGCACAAAATTCGCCGCGCCCGACAGTGATAACACAAATTCGTCCCGGCCACCCCCATCACGCGTTACATTCGGCGTCAATAACCCCGCAGACGGACGCACCAATAATAAATCCGACAAAATGCTTTCTTCGATACGGGCGGCGGCCTTTTTCACAAAATCACGCGCGCCATGCAATGATTGTTGCAGGTTTTCAACCTCGCCAAAATCGTGGCGCAGGCCGGACGCAGTCCGCTGTAACGCCATGAACATTTTGTTTAATTCGGTTGAACCCTTGATTAACAATTCCATAATCGCGCCCCCCGCAACACGCGTTTATTAAAACTTGAACCCAGCAAATTTGCTTTTGAAATCAGCCGCACGTTGGCCCTTTTCAGCAACATTGTTGCGTTGCCCCGTGAAAGCCGCATGATTTAAGTTATCAACAGACAACACCAAATCTTTTGGTTCGGTCGAAAACATCTGGATTGTTTTTCCATCAGTACGTGTGACGTTAATCTGATGATATTCTGGATGAATCCCTTTTTTCATCGTTATATCCTTTTATTAAATTCCATAAAGCCACGAAATTATACAAGTATTTTTCCAGAAATCAAGCAATAATAGCATATTAATACCGGCCAATACATCCCAAATATGAATTGCCGGTCGATTCCAGAACATTTATAAACTGGGTCGGACTGCGCCCCGCGAACAAAGCCAAAATCGTGCCCGCATCCGTTGCCAACATATCCGCAACCGTGGCAATGCCTGAATTCATTTTTTTGAAAAAACCGCTGGCCGGATATATTTCCGCCGCCAGCAACTGATTTTTACCCGCACGCGTCGTATGCGATGCCGCTGATTTGTTTTCTATGACCATTAATTGACATTCAGGCGATATGATTAATTTGTCCGTTACAACCACGGACGTGCCCAACAATTCCCCCCACCAACCGGTCGATTCGCAAAACACAGGATAATATACCGTCGCATTTGGATTTTTTTCAAAGATTTCCATCAAATCCACATTGCCGGTCACAACATCGGGCATCACGCCCGCGGCAGTATTTATAACCTTGCGCGATAACTGATAATCCGCATCTGCGGTTGTTTTGCGCGGCCAATAAAGAATCGGAAACTGCTTCATTGCTATGAATTATATCAGATTCGGATGCCACAAAAAAGGGGGGCACGTAAAATAAAGGACTTGATTTTTTAATTTTTTAGTGAGGAATACCACTTTTTCGCGTTTTTCCACATGGTATCGATATGTTTTTTGGTCGATTCGTAGTATTTTTCTGGAATTTGCACATTTGCAAATAACGCTTTGACCAGTGCAGGTATGGATGTCATAAACATAGCGATAAATATACCCATCAGTATGATTGTAACCAAACTGTCGTTACGCATAAACAATCCGTCTATTAAAATTGTCGAATCGTTTTGTTCCAATGCCAAAGCCAATCTGTCTGCGCCATCCCATTTGCCAAACACCGCATTCAAAAACATAACCGAAAACGTGACAAACACGCCAACAAGCGCAATCCCCGCAGTGGATTTTATTACGTCGTCCAGCATATTTTTGATGTTTCGGCCGCCGTCTGGGAAAATTTTCCAACCTTTGAACAGCCAAGACAGCAACATAAACGGCAACATTATCAAATCCATAGACAATGTTATGAAAACCTGTAAAAAATACAGCGGCACAGGTATCAAAGCAAAGAAAAACAGCAATATTATCATTAATCCCACAAAAATCATCGGAACATTCGGGAAAAACGGAATGTCCCATAATATCGTGTGCATATATTCTTCGTTAAACGCCATATTCAAAACAGTCCATCCAATTGCCATTCCCAAACCTGTCATTTGATGGACATTTGATACCTCGCACGCAAGGTTATGACGCAAACGCGGTGAAAACGCGCCCGATTGGGCCGCATCAACACTGGCAACCATTGGGTCTGATAACGCGGTTGCCACAACGCATTCTGCAAAATTGTCATTGCCGGCAATTGCCCTGTTTAACGAAAGCCCCACATTAAACACAGGTTCGATAACTATGCTTGTCAGCAATCGTGGCAATGGCGCAAGCAAAAGCGCCGTCACAAAACCCAATTTTATAAATTTTGTTGTAAGATCACTGGTGATGGACCAAGGCTCTTCCAATTTTGCGTTGATGAATCCTGAAAAAATTTTCCAACCAAACCATAACGCCAATAACACCGCCGCAAACGGAACAATTACCGCGCCAATCGCATTATAGACGCGCGGAATCAATCCGGACATAGTTGCCATTATGTCTGAAAACATTTGACAAGACCAACAACTGGAAAAGAAATTCAACGCGTCCGCCATATTAACGGGCGCAGCCGTTCTGTATATTGAAAAACCAGCAATTGCACCGACGCCCGCAATACCCGCAATAACAAACGGCACAACCGCCCCAGCCGAAAATGGCAAGAACGATAAAAAAACTATCCAAAATTTTTTTAACCAGTTCATCGTTTTAAGTATATCATATTTTGCCCTAAATATGATATAATTGAAAAGATAAAAAATTATGTGGGGGGAATGTTTTTCTTAAAACGCCTGTTTTTATTCTCGATTTTGGCGATGGCTGTGCTGACGCCAATTGGCGCACATGCCGCAAATTATGCAATTGTTGATGCGTTAAATTTGGCACCACTGATTCCGACAATATTGGACGCACTGATGACGGTTGCCACGGGCGGGTATGATTTCTTTGTGGGCAACGGGGACGGTGTTATTTATATTCTGGTGTGGGGATTTTTAATTATATCACTGTCGCTGTATTTGATAAAAATGTATTTTCCAAAAATCTGGGTATCGTTTTTCGGATTTTCAGGTGGCGGCGAAATGACCGGGGGCGGCATAGGCGGTTTTACCATCGCAGAAAATTTATTAAAACCCACCATTCGCGCAATCGTGGCGGTGACAGTGCTGTTACAGGTAAAACCTGTGTATTTAACCGAATGGTTAATCAATCCTTTTTTGCAATTCGGCGCAATTTATACCGAAAGCATAACAAAATCCATTAACGAGACAGGCACCGCACCGGTAATGTCTTGCCCGCAATCCGTCATTCAACAGGGATGGATAAGCCAAGAAAGTTGTGAATTTTTAGTACAGCCTGTATCAGATTTATCCCACGCAAATAATCAAATCATAAAACGCGGATTTGAGTTTATAAAAACAGGTCTGCGCGGAATGATAACGTTGATTCCGCATGGCGGGGAAGATTTCTTGAATTTAATAACTGGGATATTATTGGTTTCCACGTTTGTATCCAGCAATCTGTTTATGGCATTGCTGATTATCCAGGCAATATTTAATTTTGGTATGGCGTTGGTATTGTATCCATTCCAAGTCTTGGCATACGTTGTAAAACCAAACGACAAGTGGCTGGATATTTGGCCTGCATTCGGCGGCATTACGCAAGCATTACAAAAAATCATAGTAACCATGATTGCATGCGCGTTTATACTATGCGTTAATATCGCAATAATTAAATCATTGTTCCAGTGGAATTCGTCTGTATTTGTTGTTGCGGCCGGTGGCACATCTGCGACCAATTTGCCAATGGCTGCAAATACCACTTCGTTGGGATTTGGCGAACATTCTGTATTGTGGTTATCGTCCATATTAACATTCTATTTAATGTTCCGCATATTTGATATGACACGCGAACGGTTAAACGATTATGTCGGCAAAGGCATGGATGCGCTGTATAATCAGGCGCGCGGCGATGCCAAAGTATGGGCAAAGAAAGCCAAATCCGCCGGAAGTGGAATTAACAAAGCAATCAAGTGGATAAGAAAGAAAAAATGAACAATTTATTAAATTCTTTTGTCGATTCCACTGTCCAATGCTGGGGATGCGAGGTTTTTGACCGACTGTTTCAAATTGTGTCAAACGCCGCCGCCGCAGTATATGACCAATTCGTCATATTCTGTATGATATTGTTTTGCGTTTTGTTCGTATGTTATATGGCAAACGCCATCTGGAAAAATATGAAGGGTGGCGTAACAGATCCGTTTTATCAAAAATCATTAAAGCCGTTGGTAATAAATTCTTTGGTGTCGTTGGCGTTTTTAAGCCTGGGCGTTATGTTGCCACGATTTATTACAACCATTACTTTCGAGCCTGTTGCAAATGTCGCGGTGATTTATACGCAAAATATGTTAAGAACAAATCCAGACCAGGTAAATGAACTTGTAACATACCAGCCAATAAAAATGGATGACGATGGATTTTACCGCCCCGCCCTGCGCGACAGTATTATAATGCTGATGAAAACAACAATTACCCAATTCCAATCGTATATAAAATTGGGCATCGCAATCATGGACAAAGCGTTTTCATTAGAGGCTTTGTTGGGTATTTCTGCATTTATTAAACACATTATGTTGTTCATAATGGGATTTTATCTGGCGTGGGGATTTTTCAAATTATTTTGGCGATTTTGTTGCTATTTCGCAGACATTATTGTTGCGATGACATTCTTTGCGTTTTTCTTTCCCATATCACTGATACTGGTTGCGTTCAAAGGCGACGACGCACCAAAATGGATGTCTGGGCTGGGCAGCAAAGTTGGAACAAATCAATTCAAAAAATTAATCGGTTCTATTATTGCATTGGCGGCCGCTGTTTTGACATACACGGTTATTATGGTGATAATCGCAAAATTCTTTTCTGAACCGGGCCAAAGTTCGGCGGATATAATGAATATGATTACCAGTGGGGAAATTTTTGCAGACGATTTATCCGCAGATACTCTGCAATCTATGACACTGATTGGATGCATTATATTGGTTTATGTGCTAAACTTTATATACGGTCAAATACCAAATGTTACAAAAATGGTTTTGGATGCGTTCGGGGTAAGCGAAGAAAAACAATTAAGCGAACAATTGGCAAATGATGCAATGCGATTGACAACTGATGTGTTGGGCGTAATCAAACAGGCGGGTAAAAATATATTGAACGGTGGTGAAAAATCTGACGATAAATCTGGGGGCGGCAAAGAATCAAAAGATTCCAAAGACTCGAAAGAATCCAAGGACGGCGGTAAAAAGTGAAAGCAAAACTGATACTTTTTGCAGTTCAATTTATTATGTGCGCAACCGCGTTGGGGATTGGCGTATGGTATTTGTCTTCGTCCATTGGCGGGGCCGCAATTACATATACCAGTATGAATAATTTCTTAACCGCAATCGGCACAGAAAATGGGGACATAGCATCTGCAAACGGGTGTTTTCTGTGCGGATATATTGAAAAATTGTTCGAAGTAATCGGCAATGCTGCTGAAATGTTTTGGACCGCCATGGTCGATAATATTTGGATATTGTTGGCTGTGGGATTTGGGTTGTTTTTGGTTATATACACCGGCAAATATATTTATGACGCCGCAAAGCCCGCCGCTGAATTGAAAGAAAAAGAAACCAAACTGGAATTCGCGGGATGGTTCGATAAAGTATGGCCCCAATGCGCACGCGTATTGATTGTCGGTGCATTAATGGGCGCGTTGGGAATGGGCGGAACCGCCGCGTTGCGAACGGTTGCGAATATCACAATTACGCCTGTGTTATTTGTCGGGGCCGAATTATCCATGGTCGCAAGTGGCGTAACAGACGCCACACAATGTGGCGCAATCGATGCGTCTGAATCCAGCGATGATATATTAAATCCCATACTGCAACCATTTATGTGCGCGGTGGGTAACATCAACAGCGTTATGCTGGCCGGGGCGGCAGGCGGATTTTCATTGATGAATTATGCATGGATGGGAATGGGCGGCGGCGTATTTACGTGGTTGGCGGGATTGGCGTTGGTGCTGATGTTTTTGGTAATCGGGTTTGATTTGGTATTCCAGGTTTTATCAGTTGTATTCAAATTGGTATTTTTGGTTATCTTTTTACCGCTGATTTTGGCCGCGGCGGCGTTTGAACAGACTTGGTCTTTGGCCGCGGGGGTTGTAAAAAATTCAATTAATATGCTGGTTACATCCGCAATTCGAATTGTCAGTATTACATTAAAAACAATTATTACTTTTTCCATCGTTGCATACGCCGCAGATGCCTATTTTCCCGGCCCTGTGGATGGATACAGCGCAATGTTGCCGCCAATGATGGGGCGAAAAATCGAAAATCCAGACGCGCAAACTATGTCGGTTATAAACGTATTTGCCGCGTGCGAACAAGCATCCATAGTCGATGGTGAAATGGACAAAGATTTATTCAAAAACTGCTTTACCGCGCAACGTAATGCGGTTGAAAACGAATATCCAGGCGCGTTTGATTTTATGCGCAATGGGTGGGATTTCTTGATATTAATGTTATTCTTGTTTGCGTTGTATTTCTGGGTAATCAAATCGCGTGTGGATGCAATATTCGGATTGGATAAAATTGGCAAAGGCGAAATGTTTGATTTCGGCGGCTGGGCAAAGGGATTGGGCGTAAAAATCTGGAATACGCCAAAACAAATCGTTAAATCTGTGACCGAGGCTTTGGGCAAAAAGTAATGCGTTTGTTGAACAAAATCTTTACAAAAATAATTACCGCGTTCGTCGCGTGTGTGATTGTTATGCCATCTGCCGGGGCGGCCGTTTCAAATCTGCCATTTACAGAAATCGGTGATTACGGTAATTGGATGACCGCGGATAATATACTGCAATTCGATAATGCGGTCAGTGAAGATATTAAAAATTTTCAACCACAGGCAAATCAATCTGTATCTGATTATGTCCCAATCGAGGCCAAAGCCGGTTTGGCTTTGATGAATGGATTATCCATGGTTTCCGATGTGTTGGATTCTTCATTGGTGCGCTTTGCGATTATATTTATGATTTTGGCGTACGTATTTTGGATTATGTTCGAAGCGTACGCCATGATTAAAAACGGCACGTCCGCCATGGAATTTGGTGAAAAGGCCGTCAAAAAAGCCGCTGTTATACTGATATGGTCAATCATTTTGGCGTTCGGCCCAGCCCAGGTATTTATGTGGGTTATGGGACCGATTGTTGCAATTGCGTCTTATTTATCTGATTTGATTTTGAATGCGGTTGCGTCGGTTGTGGGGACGCAATTGCCCGACACATGTGCGGCGATACACGATTACACAATAAACAATCTGTCCGACAGTATGATTATGGACCCAGAATCCGCAGCGCAATTATTATGTATTCCAACACGACTGTCTGGATTTTTTGCAACCGCAATATCAACAGGATGGCAATGGATGTTGGCCGGTATCGGGCACAGTGCTTTTACCGTTTTGGTTGGCGCGATATTTGTTGTGCTGTTTTTGTATAATGGATTTAAGTTCGCATTGATGGCGTTCGGTGTGATTGTTGATTTATTTTTGGGCGTTATGATGTTGCCTTTTACCGCAATCGCAGAAACGTTAAAAGACAAAACGTCTTACAAGGGTATTGCCGGCGATATATTTAATGGATTTTTGGGATTGTTCAGTGCTGAATCTTTGTCAAAACAAATCGAACGATTTGTTAATGCAGCAATTTATTTCGTATCGTTGTCAATCGTTATCGCGGTTTGCGTGGCATTGTTATCCGGAACAGTCAGCGTGGATATGGCGGCATCTGTACCAACATTGGATAACACTGGATTTATTCCGACTGTTTTAACGGGTGCGTTGGTTACATACCTGGCGTCGCGCGCGGGCGAAATTGCCAAAGATTTGGGTGGCAGTGTAAATGACAGTTTTGGAACACAAACGGGTAAAGATATTTCAAAACTGTGGAAAGGAACTGTTGATAAATATAACAAAGCAAAAAAATTTATCAAAGAAGTTCGTAAAAAATAAAACAATCAATCAATAAATTTTACGTATGCACGTGCGACTTTTTTGATTCCACGTGCGCGAAATGCAACTGTTAATATATCGCCATTTTCTTCGATAACAACGCCACGTCCCATCTCGGTATGTTCAACCAATCGACCAACAGTGTGTTTCTGTTGCGGTGCGGGGCGCGGTTTTGGTGCGGTGTATGGGCGCGGGCTGTAATTGTATGCGCCGCGCGGCGTGCCACCCTGGAATTCCAAAAACTTATTATCCATTTCAGTAATAAAACGGCTGGGCGAATTATACTGACGATTGCCAAACACCATGCGGCACATGGCGTTTATAATTATCGCACGACGGCGCGCGCGCGTTATCGCAACGTATGCAAGCCGCCGTTCTTCTTCCAATCCGCCCGATTGCACCGCCATATCGTTGGGGAATATGCCCTCTTCCCAGGCGGGCAAAAATACAGTATCAAATTCCAATCCTTTGGCCGCGTGAATTGTCATTATACTGACCGCATCAGATACGGGTGCGGCATCGTCTGAATCATTGTCGTCCGTCATCATTAACGCAGCATGTTCCAAAAATTCGGGCAACGTGTCATATTTACTGATTACATTGTTTATTAATTCGCGAATATTATCCAATCGGTCGGTGGCATCGACATCTTTGGATTCACGCCACATCTGGATATATCCAGCACCGTCCAACAATTTTTGCGCGGCATCCATCGGCGACATCGACATCCAATCAAAATCAAACGCAGATAAAAACGCATCTGCGGCCGCGCGTTGTTTTCCTGAAAGCGACGCCACACGCAATCCGTCCATTAAATTTTTACCCGCTGCGCGTAATTTTGCAATTGCAGACGGCCCAAAACCACGCCGCGGTTTGCCAATTACCCGCACAAAAGATATATCATCAAACGGATACACCAACAATCGCAAATATGCAATCGCATCACGAATTTCTGCGCGATCATAAAACTTGGTTGCGCCGATTAATTTATAAGGCACACCGCGCGTTGTAAATTCTTCTTCGAACAAACGCGACAATGACCCCGCACGAATTAAAATCGCAAAATTTGAAAACGGTTCGTCCGCGTTTTTGTGCAGAACTGTGTCCGCGATTAAGCGTGCCTCGTCATAATCAGATGGGACGGTTAAAACATAAACAGGTTCGCCCGCGGGCGCATCGGGGCGCGTACGCAAATCTTTGCCCAAACGGCCCGCATTATGCCGAATTAATGAATTCGCAGCCCCCAAGATATTCGGCGTACTGCGATAATTTGTTTCCAGTCTGATTATTTTTGCAGACGGAAATGTTTTTTCAAAATTCAAAATATTTTTTATTTCCGCACCACGCCAAGAATAAATAGACTGGTCGTCATCACCCACACAGCAAATATTCGGATTTTCAATCCCGCGTGTCAGCATTTGTAAAAACTGCATCTGGGCGGCGTTGGTATCTTGGAATTCATCAACCAGGATATATCGAAATTGACGCTGATACCGCGCCAAAATGTCAGGAAACGCATCAAACAATTGTAACACGCGCAATATAATATCACCAAAATCAACCGCACCCATACGCGCCAATTCCGCATTATATGCGTTTAATATTTTCATCGCGACCGCGGATGTTTGTTCAGTACTGTGCAGCCCTTTGTCTTTTATCGCAGAAATTCGTTCGACCCAATCGGCGGGATTGAAATCTTTGATGTCCATTCCCATATCTGTCAAAACGTTTTTTAATATCGTTTTTTGTTCTTCGTCACCATAGATTATAAAATCACGCCGCAGTCCGGCTGCATCTGCATTTGAACGTAATATCCGCAAACATATTGAATGAAATGTACCACACCATACATCAGATGCATACCAAGACGTGCCAGATGAAAACGTCGCCAATCGATTTTTCATTTCGTTGGCCGCTTTGTTGGTGAAAGTCAGGGCCAAAACCTGCCACGGGTGCGCCAATGATTTATTTAATATATACGCCACACGCGTCGTTAAAACGCGCGTTTTCCCAGTCCCCGCCCCAGACAGTACCAACAATGGCCCTTCGGTCGTTTCAACCGCCAATTTTTGTTCAGGATTAAGATTTTCTAGCATTAAATTCACCACCGCATTATAATACAGAAAATTAAACTTTACAAAACTATATTTTAATGGGAACGGGGACAATGGGACGTATTATTTGTTTTGATATTGAAACGACTGGGTTCGAATATATGCGCGGTGACCGGTGCATAGAAATCGGGGCGGTCGAAATGATCGATGGAAAAATCACAGACAATACTTTCCATGAATATATCAATCCAGATGGCAAAATCATCCCGCCCGATTCGTATAAAGTTCATAAAATTTCGAACGCTTTTTTGGAAGACAAACCAAAAATGGCGGCGGTTGCGCCAAAGTTTTTGGACTTTATCGGCGACAGTCCGATTGTCGCGCACAACGGATTGGATTTTGACTTTCCGTTTATAAATCACGAATTGCGAATAATTGGGTTGCCTGAAATCCCGCGCAGTCAGCAACTGGATTCAATTGTGATTGCGCGCAATCGTGTGTTTGGTCCCAAAAGTTATTCGTTGGATGCACTGGCCAAATGGTATGGAATATCACTGACCGCACGTGCAGATGCACACGGCGCGTTAATCGATGCTGAAATTTTGGCCAAGGTTTATAAAGAACTGGAAAATACCGCGCCTGCACCCGATGTATCCGAAATAATCGCAAAGCAACACGCGGCGTTTTTATCACATCCAAAAATTGGTGATAATTTTCCGCACCGAACATTTCCCGCGCATGCGGATGAATTGGCGGCACACAATGCGTTTATGGAAAAAATCAATTCTTGAAAAAAAATGTCACGAATCCAAATTTACATTACATACGCGCTGTAAATATTTTAACATCATTTTGCAACCTGTCCATGCAGTCGGCATAAACATCCCGGCCGCGTGTATTTCGCGTATGCGTTTTATATCAACCCACTGGATTGATTGAACTTCGGATTGTTGCAATTTCAAATCAGACAAATTCAAATCAGCACGCACCATCCATACATCAACAAATTTGTGCGCCCGATGAAAAGTGCCAATAAACACAGCATTGTTTATATCAGGCGCAACACCAATTTCTTCGATGCATTCACGGGTGGCGGCGGTCCATCCATCTTCGCCGTGTTGCACACCGCCGCCTGTGTGGCACCACATATCAGAATATTTATGATTGTTATGCAAACGTTGCTGTAATAAAATTTGATTATTCGAATTAACAAACCATACATGCACAGAATATCTGTTTAACCCATCAGGCACAGGCGCACCATGTTCAATTGTTCGCGCAAATCGACGCGCATTGTCATATAAGTCTATGATTTCAGTCATGTTAATTTCCCCGTTTTTCGTGTGAATATTTTCACATTTTTTTATATTTGCAAACTGTTTTTTATTGGGGAAATATATTCAAAATAAAAAACGGGGCGTCGCCCCGTTTTTTATATCAACTTTGCTTCACGCAACAATTGTTCCAAATATGTACCACGAACATGTTTCATACCCTGCTTTTCCAGCAATTTCATAACCCAGGGCACATCCAAATCCCGTAATTTTTTACCATCGTTCAGGTAATATATGCTTTGTAACAACATACGTATGTCAAAGCATGAATCAAAGACCTCGGGTACGCCACGATCGATTTTCAGCAGCGTATATACCGCCTGCATAGCGGTGCGCACAGAATATTCAGTCGTGAAAACTGTATCGCGTTCGGTTTCTGCATAGTTACCAATAAACGCAAGATTTACCGAACCCTTTGGCACAACCAAAGGTCTGTCGCCCAATGCGCGCGGCATAAAATACGTTGTTATATATGGCATGTGCGACGGGACTGTATTTGACCGATTGTGTGCGATATCTTCGATTTCAGATGTCGGCACACCAATATGATACAACCATTCCGCACATAATTCAGCACCGGTACAATCGGCGATTTTTTTCTTTATATAATTACCATCTGTATCAGACAACAATCCGTATGTCCAAACAACAATCTCGTTTGGTTTTTGCGCACGGAAATGAGGCTGGCGTGAAATACTGAAACCGTACAACCAATTGGAATCTTTGATGGTGACGGGGCCACTGCTGACAATAGAACCACTGTGCGGATCTTTTTTACAGATTTTTTCTATGTACGGAACAACCGTATCGTCAAACAGCGTGATAGTCGCAGATATAACCCAATTTGCATCAGGAATATTTTCACAGAATTTTTCAGGTTTGCCAAATTCATCGCACTGGGCCGCCAGATTTTTCCACAATTGCCACGATGCGCCCAATTCGTGTTTTTTATCTGCGGGCGTATCGTTATCGCCGTACGTTGTGCTTTCTGTGATTGAACCGTTGGTCACAAACACCAAATCATCAGGCGACAATTTTATCTCGCGCCGACGGCCTGATTTTATCATTTCTATTTTCTGGGCAACTTTTTTATTTTGTTTGCAATTTACGTCCAGGTTCGTAATTGTCGTATCAAAATGAAATTTTACCCCATGTGATTCCAACCAGCGCACCAATGGTGTTATCAACGATTCGTACTGGTTGTATTTGGTAAATTTTAATGCAGACATATCCGCCAATTTGCCAACATGATGGATAAAGCGCAGTAAGTAACGACGCATTTCCATCGCGCTGGACCATTTTTCAAATGCGAACATAGTTGCCCAATACAGCCAAAAGTTCGATTCAAAAAATTCATTGCCAAATACTTGGTCGATTTGAACGTCTTGCAATTTTTCTTCGGGGGTCAGTGCCAAATCTATCATTTCGCGGATGGCCGTGGGGGTCAGTGTTAATTTACCATCATCGCGCATACGATGCCCGCGACGTTCAATCGCACGACAATGCGAAAAACTGGGGTCTGATTTGTTCAGCCAATAAAATTCGTCTAAAACGGAAATATCTGGGTTTTCCAGTGACGGAATCGAACGAAACAGGTCCCACAGTGTTTCAAAGTGCGCCTCCATTTCGCGGCCACCACGAATGATAAAGCCACGCTGGGGATTTTTTATGCCGTCCATACTGCCGCCGGCGATGGGCAATTCTTCGAAAATATGAATTTTATTGCCGCGCATTTTTCCGTCGCGAATCATAAACACAGCCGCCGCCAAACCGGCCAAGCCACCACCCACTATATACGCAGATTTTTTCGCAGAATCCGCCGGTGGCAACGGGTTGGCAAAGGCCTCGTAATTACCGTTAGTGTAATACATGTTCTCTCTCCTTTTTTTTATTGTAACTGGTATTAAAACACGCAATAATTTTATTACGTTTTGGATGTGTAAATAAACAGGACTCTTTTCAACAAACAATGGCAGACAATAATATCTTTACATCGCAACACAATACCCCAATCGGGCACGTCACCATGGCATCAGATGGCGTTGCGTTAATCGGTCTGTGGATAAATGGGCAAAAACACTTTATGGCCGGCATACCGTCAAACACCACGCGCCAAGATGATTTGCAGATTTTTGTTCGTACGCGCAAATGGTTGAATGAATATTTTTTGGGACACAATCCATCAATTTCTGATTTAGATTTGGCACCCATGGGGACCGATTTTCAGCGCGCTGTTTGGAACGAATTATGCAAAATTCCATACGGACAAACCATCACATACGGCGATATTGCGCGGCGCATTGGCGCGTTTCCACGTGCGGTCGGTTCTGCGGTGGGTTGTAATCGTATTTCTGTTATTATTCCGTGTCATCGCGTGGTTGGCGCAAACGGTGCAATAATCGGATATGCGGCGGGCATTAACACAAAAATAAAATTGTTACAGCACGAAGGTGTAAAACTGTGATTTCGAAAAAATCTTGGTCTGATGGTCGCGTGCGTTGTTATTGGGCAAATCCAAAAAATGAAAAATATATCCAGTATCACGATATGGAATGGGGTGTGCCAACGCATGATGATGCAACGCTGTTTGAAATGTTAATGCTGGAAACATTTCAGGCCGGATTGTCATGGGAATGTATTTTGAACAAACGCGACAATTTCCGCCGCGCGTTTGATAATTTTGATTTACGCGCTGTGTGCAATTATGACGATAAAAAAATATCAGAACTGATGCAGGACGACGGGATAATTCGTAACAGGCGCAAAATTGTCGCAACGGTTAATAATGCGCGCGTATTTGCGAAAATAATTGATGAATTTGGGACATTTGATAAATACCTGTGGCAATGGACGGATGGGAAAATTATTTACGAATACGATAAAACACAATCTGAATTATCAGACAAAATATCCAACGATTTGCGCCGACGCGGGATGCGCTTTGTCGGCACCACCACCATTTATGCGTTTTTACAGGCAACGGGCGTTATAAATTCCCATCTGCCGGAATGTTTTTGTCACATAAAACAATAAAGGCCAAAAATTAATCTTTTCACTGTTGCGCTGTTGTGATATAATTAAGGAAAATAAATGAAAAGATTGCCCCTGTGCTTTTTCTTGATAGCGGCACTGTTTCCGTTGGTTTTTGCCGACGGTGGTGCTTTTGCTGTATCACGTTTGACGCCGGGGGACAATACATCCAGCACAGAAAATAATTCATCCGCGTCACGTCGGGGCGCGACGACTGTATCGCGCACGGGGCAAAATCAATCGCGCAACACGTCAGACGACGCATCGGATAACGTTGTATCACGCATGGCAACAACGCGTGGTGTGGTCACACGTGGTGACGGCACAACCGGGCGCACCGCTGTATCACGCGGGGATGGCAATGGGCGTGTTTTGGATTTGAACGATACGCCACGGGAAACGTCTGTGCCACGGGGAACGATTAATACGATTGGCACGGGGACTGTGTCACGCACGGCCACCACAAATCAGGTTGTAAATCAATCACGCACTGGGGCGGGCGCAACTGTATCACGGGGCGGAAGCGCAAATAACGTTAATAAAAATTCAGACGCACGTCGCACAACAAACGTGGTCCAGCGCGCACCCACACCGGCCGTGGCCGCACAAAATGCTGTACGCGAACAAAATCGCACGGTTGGCGCACGCGCCGCAACAACAACACCCACCACAGAATCCATTGCCGAGGCTACCCAGCGTTTGGAATTAACAACTGATTTGAACGCATCATGCCAGCAACAATATAATGATTGCATGGATCAGTTCTGTAATGTGATTGATTCCAACCAGGGACGTTGTTCTTGTTCCGCCAATTTGTCGGATTACACCAGCGTGGAAGAGGCTGTTACCGACGCAAACAATCAATTAAACGATGTTGCACAACGCATTCGCTATGTCGGATTATCGGCCGATGAAATCCGCGCCATTATGGAAGAGACCGAGGCCGAAGAAGCACTGTCCGGCGCACGCGATACGTCTGAAACGCGCAGTATGCTGGACGAAATCGAAGATTTAATTCGTGACCCGACCAGCACAAGCAGTTATTCATCCACATCAACTTCGTTCGGGTTGGATATGAATTTGGATTTTTCGTCTAATTCGGCGGATATATTTAACCTGGATTTTCTGAATACCGGCACGTCCAGTTTTTCCAACCTGCGCGGGACAGATTTGTATAATTCGGCACGCAATCGTTGTAAATCTGTACTGAATCAGTGTGAAGAGGCCGGCGCAAACATCGATCAAATTACGGCGAACTATGATTTGGCAATTGATAAAGACTGCATTTCGTACGAGCAAGGCTTAACCAAAATGAACGAAACTTTGGTGTCCAACGTACGCAGTGCGAACCTGATGCTGCAAAAGGCACGCTTGGCCGTGATGAAGAACCAAAATCAATATGATGCCAAGGCATGTATCGCCGCACTGGACACGTGTATGACTGACGAAATGGTGTGCGGCGCGAATTATACAAAATGTTTGGACCCAACCAAACGGTATATCGATGAAAACGGCGAAGTCGTTTTGGGTGAAAACATCACCAACATCACTGATTTTATGCAAAATTATAACAATGCGGATATTGACAGCGAATTTTTGCAAACTGCATACGGCAAAGACACGCTATTAACAACAGATTACTGCAAAAAAAGTGGCACTGTGACCGATGGTGAAATGGCTGGTGGCGGTAACGATGGACGGTGTATTGCAAAATATCTTTTGCAAAAAATCGGCACCCAAGAAGATGCCACCGCCGAAGGACTGTGCCGCCCTGTTCTGGACAAGTGCCAGGCATATACGTACAAAGACAAAACATATTCGCCGTATAACGATATTGTCGTGAATTATGTCCAGCGCGCAATGGTTAATATCAAGGCGCAACAGCAACAGATTATTTCTGATTATTCGTCGAATTGTATATTGGATGTCGCCAATTGCTATAATCAGCAGGTAACCCAGGTTAATTCTTGGACATCCAGTGCCAGCGTGTCCAGCATATACAACGTAATGCGTGGCGCGTGCCGCAATGTGGCATTAACATGCGCATACGCCGTGTTTGATGGTGACAACGAAAGTTGTCCAGTGGATGGCACCACTGTGGATGGCATCACTGATGCCAATAACACATGCATACAAAGTATATCTGAGATGTTCTATCAATCATTGCTGTGCCCGGATAATTCGATTTATGACACGACGACGGATCAAAACAGAACAGAAAAAAGAAGAGTTAATGATATGTGCGTGTGCATTGAAGGATACGAAGCTGTTGGCACATATTGCTATAAA
>CALXXD010000002.1 GCA_944392595.1 uncultured Alphaproteobacteria bacterium | reverse complement strand
ATCGACATCGCATACGCAGTATGCCCCGGTTCGACAATGAGTAGATTTGACAAGCATAAGCGCGGTCAAATCGTTACTTATGAATTTTCGTTTGTTTATTTTTCGCCCAATGCGGCCAGAATGTTTCTGAAATTATCGTCCATCATACCCGTTACATCAACGTCTGAAAATTTTATATTCGGCACAGTTGCCATCCATTCAATCGCCGGCAGTGTCGTTTTCCAAAATATATCCAACCGTTTGCGTATGGCCGCTGTATCCGCATCGTCTGCACGACCGCCGCCCTCGCGGATGCGTTTTTGAATGCGCGCAATCATAATTTCTTCGGGTACGTCCAGATATAAAACGTGAATATTAAATTTGTCTGCGTAATTATCAACCAACCAAGTTGCCTGATCCATTGTGCGCGGGAATCCATCCAACAACACATCCGAATCGCAATCCAGTGCATCAGACACAATTTTCGTCAGCATTTCAAATGGCAACAATTCGCCGCGTGCCATAATATCGCCAACCGCCGGATTTGTTTTTGCCGCATCGCGCAACATTTTGCCGGTTTCGATATGTTTATATCGCGCGCGTTCGCCCAGCATACGGGCAAATGTGCCCTTGCCCACCCCTTGGCCGCCCATTAAAACAATCATCTTTTTCATGCCAAGCATTATAGCATAAAAAACAAAATCCGGCAAGTGCCGGATTTTGCTTTTGTAATCTGGAATATGTGTCCAGATTATTTTTTGCTGTTTTCAATCGCAGCACCCAGAATATCGCCCAAAACAGAACCACTGTCGGCCTGGTTTGCGTATTCTTTGACCGCCTGTTTTTCCAGCGTTACTTGTAACGCGCGGATAGACAGCTTTACCACGTTGTTATCAACGGATACAACGGATGCTTCGACTGTATCACCAACGTTGAATTTGCTGGTATCCTGTTCGGATTTTTCGCGTGACAGGTCTGTACGGCGAATCACACCGCGGATGTCGTTCGGCAAAGCCAAAATCAATTCGTCCGGGGTAATTTCGGATACAGTACCGGAAACAACCGCGCCTTTCTTTAATGATGCGCTGTTGTTTTCTGCGCTTTCCGTCAATTGTTTGATACCCAAAGTGATACGTTCTTTTTCCGGATTGATGTCCAGAATCTTTGCGGTGACTTCTTGGCCACGGACGAATTTTTTCAATTCTTCTTCGTCCAATTTGTTCCAAGACAAATCAGAGATATGAACCATACCATCCAATTCCGGTGTCAGCGCAACGAACAAACCAAATTCAGTTGTGTTCTTGATCGGACCGGTCACAACATCGCCAACATTGTGGGTTTCTGCAAATTCTTTCCAAGGATTTGGTTGCAGTTGTTTGTAACCCAATGAAATGCGACGTTTGTCTTGGTCAATGCCCAATACGACAACATTTACATCTTGGCCAACCTGCAAAACTTTGCTGGGGTGGATGTTTTTGTTTGTCCATGACAATTCGGACATGTGAACCAGACCTTCGATATTATTGCCCAAATCAATGAATGCGCCGTAATCAGTCAAAGATGAAACTTTGCCCGATACTGTGTCGCCAACATTGAATGCACGGGATGCATTTTCCCATGGGTCTTCTTCCAATTGTTTTGCACCCAATGAAATACGATGGGATTCAGGATCGAATTGGATAACTTTGACTTTGATTTTTTCGCCAACATGCACCAATTCGCGCGGATGATTCACGCGTTTCCATGACAAATCTGTTACGTGCAGCAAACCATCAATTCCGCCCAAATCAACAAATACACCGTAATCAGTGATGTTTTTAACCGTACCTTCAATAACCGCACCCAAGGATATGTTTTTCATAGCCTCTTTCTGGGCGGCGGCAATGGCGTCGGCCTGGATAGCACGGCGAGAAACAATCGCGTTTGTGCGCAGTGCGTCCATTTTAAGAACACGGAATTTGTCGCGCAATCCAATCAAAGATTTCGGATCGCGAACAGGTTTGTGATCAACCTGGGACGACGGCATAAATGCAAATACGCCGTTGATATCCACAGTATAACCACCGCGAACAACGTCGATAATTGTACCCTCGGGATCGACGCCTTCGGCAACTGTTTTTTCCAATTCTTTCCATGCTTTTTCTGCACGTGCCTTGGTATAAGACAGAACGGCCGTACCTTCGCGCGATTCATAGCGTTCTACGAAAACGTCGATAATATCGCCGACGGACGGAACAGATGCGCCAAATTCCTTTAACGGAATGCGACCTTCGGATTTCAGGCCAACATCAACCATCGCGAAATCGCCACGGATGTCTTTGACCGTACCCTTGGTTGCGTATCCCTGTAAAGTTTCTTGGGAGCCATAGTTTTTGTTAAATATCTGGACGAAATCTTCGCCAGACAGCGGATTATATAAATCTTTGGATAAATCTTTCATAAAGAATTCATACAAAGTTGGCCGTCGCATATATCTGTTAAAAAATGCGAGGACTTGTGGGGTTAATCGGATTGATTATGCGCCCACCCGCAAAATCAGGCGTATTATATTGGATTTTTTTTGAAAAAGCAAGTGGTTATAATAAAAAACGGCACATTTGTGTGCCGTTTCAAATTACTGGGCGATTATGCGGGCGCGTTCGTCATAGTCTGCGTCCAAAACATACACGTGTTGGCCGACTTCAAATACTTCGTCATCGCCCTGGGTCAAAGTGACAGATTTGCCCGAATCCAGTTTGACTATGTATTCCATACCGCGCTGCATGGACAGACCTTCTTGGGCTTTGCCGCCCAAATATCCACCCAAAACAGCCCCGCCAACCGCGCCGATGGTTTGGGTTAATGTGTTGTCGCCAATCATACCACCCGCAACACCGCCGACAATGCCGCCCGCCAATTGGCCGACTTCGCCATCTTCGGTTGCGATTGTGACGGGACGAACATTTATAATAACGCCCTGGGATACCGTATTAACGTGCCCCGCCCCAGTGGTTGCGTATCTGTCTGTATCCAGGTTCGCACCGCATGCTGATAAAATCATTGCCATAAATATTGGTAAAATTTTTTTCATAACTGCCCCCGTCGTGTTCATTTTAACGCGCACGCTTTTGTGATGCAATCAGCATTTGTTCCAATTGCAACGAATTTAACGAAAACAAAGCGTTTATTGGCATACCGTTGTTTTTTGTGTTGTGATATACATGCAACACGCGCGATTGCGGTAACAAAGAAATGCTTTTGATGTTTCCATTTGCATCAACAACGCCGTTTATCATATCTGTACGTAAAGACCACGCCAAATCCATCACCAATGCAGGATTGACAGTTGTTGTTAATGATGGATTGTATGGCAATTTGTATTTTTTATGAACGCTGATGTATCCAGGTAACTTTTTGAACAAAGTACCCATACGATCATCATATTCGCGGTATGTGCCAGATAAAAAGTAATCCTGGGCCGCCAAAGACGAACGGCGAATTGTGTCGGCATTTTCTGCATAAAATTTAGGGTTTAACTTCTGCAACAATTGCATACGTAAATCATAAATAGGTAATAATTTTTGTTTCATATCTGTCCCCCTTTGGGTCACCAGGTAGATATATAGCATTGTTTGCAAATATGTCAATATAAAACGCCCCAAATGGGCGTTTTATTTAATATATTTTGCGTGTGATTAAAATGCATAACGCAGCCCCAAATATACCTGGTGCGATTCAATATCCATGGATAACATTTCGCCGCTGTTGATATATCTGTAACCCAAATCGATATCAAATGCGTCTGTCGCCGCGTATGCCAATCCAACGCCCAATTGCCATGCCAAATCATCGTCGTCAATATCGCCGCGCACGTATTCCCTGTCAAGTGATATTGTTGTCCAACCATAACCGATACCTGCGGTAACATACGGCGTGACGGCAAGGCCCGTTTTAATATCGCCGACCAAGTTTAACAATGCCGTGTGATTCGAGACATCCACAGAATCATCGCTTAAATCTGTGTAAATATATTCAGCCTCGATACGGGCGGCGAAATCTTCGTTGTCAAAGAATGTTGCGCCAATCGTGCCACCAATCATCCATCCGTCGGATGAACTGCCGGATATGTATGAAGAATCAGATGATACCTTGGTTTCAAAATCATATCCGCCACGTACGCCGACGTATGGATTAAATTCAAATGCTGCGTTTGCGCTTGATACTGCGAAAACTGCCAACAAAGATGTTAATAATATTTTTTTCATGGAATTCCTCCTTTCGTAATGTGCATATTTATTATGGGGTATAAATTCATAATTGGCAAGAAAAAACGCCCCATGCGGGGCGTTTTGGGATTATCGCGCAACTGCGCCACGTAATTTTTCGTGACATAGATAATTTTTCAATTTGAACCCGTTTGATGCAGACCAATTCAGCATACCGCGCCAATTTTCGTTCGGAATTTCCACGGTCGGCAATGGGTATGGTTTGCGTTTTAATTGCTCGCGAACCTGGGGGATATGGTTTTGATAAATATGCGCATCATGCAATTCGCCCTTTAATGTACCAGGCTTTAATCCCGCTTCTTTGGCGTACAGCAACAATAACAACGCATAACTGGCGATGTTGTAAGGCACGCCCAAGAACATATCGCATGAACGTTGTGTCCATATTAATGACAATTTCCCATCGCGCACAACCAATTGGTGCATAACGTGGCATGGCGGCAGTGCCATTTGTGGAATGGCAATCGGATTCCATGCACTGACCAGTATGCGGCGGTCGTTTGGATTGTTTTTTAATTTGTTGATTGCGGATTGCACTTGATCCAGTCCTGGGTTTTGTGGGTTAAAATTATCAGTCGGATTCGCGTCAATGCGTTTTTGATCCCACTGGTATTCGCCACCAAAATGACGCCATTGAAAACCGTAAATCGGCCCCAGGTCGCGTTCTGCGTCCATGATTGCATTGCGTGTGACGGTTTGTTCTGGGGCGGTCATGTGCGGCAATTGCGCGGCGGCAATATTATATTTTTGTTCAACTTTTATCGGATTTGCCCATTCGTCCCAGATGTGGCAATTTCTGTCTTGCAGCCATTTTTTATCTGTAATCCCGCGCAAGAAAAATTCCAGTTCGGTTGCGATGTTTTTCAATCCCATCTTTTTCGTTGTAACCAATGGGAATCCATTGGACATATCATGTTCAAACACCGCACCGGCAGACAAACCAATGTCTGGTATGCCAGTTCTGTTCATGCGTAAATCGTGACCGTTGGTCATGATGTTATCCAAAATATCCAGGTATGCTTTCATTGTTAAATTCCTTGTTGATATAAAAATACGCGCAAAACATGCGCGTATCTTATTTTATTTAACAGACGCCTGTTGGAACAGTTCTTCTGGTTTTACATTTTTTTCTTTTGTTTTGACGTGTGTCAGCATTGCGTCCAATGCCTTGCGTTCAAAAATCATGCCGCGCAACATGGTCAAAGCATTTTGATTTTTGTTGTAAAAATCAAATACTTGTTTTGGATCTGGGTATTGTGCGGCTTCTGCCCAGATGGCATGCTGTAAATCGTCACGGGTAACCTCGACTTTGTTTTGGGTTCCCCATTCTGCTAAAATCAAGCCCAGTTTAACACGGCGTTCAGCATCACGATGTTCTTGCTTTTCATCCCATTTGGATGTCTTGTTTGTGCGATCGTGTTCTTGTTTTGCCATGTTGTATTCTTGTTCAACCAACGTTTGTGGCAAATCCAGTTTGATTTTATCGGCCAAAATGTCTAACAGTTCATTACGCATTTCGCGTTTTGATGCTTCTTCATATTGTTCAGTTAAAATACCGCGGATATGTTCGCGCAGTTTTTCAACCGATTCCTGCCCTACGGATTTTGCCAATTCGTCGTTTAATTCAGGCAATTTATGTTTGCGCACTTCATGCACTTTGACCGCGAAACGTGCGTCTTTGCCGGCCAAATTTTCAGCGTGATAATCGGATGGGAATTTAACATTCACATCAAATTCATCGCCGGATTTGTGGCCAATAACCTGGCCTTCGAATCCTGGGATAAATGCACCAGAACCCAATACCAGATGATGTTTTTCGGCTGCGCCGCCCTCGAATGCTTCGTCGCCAATAAAGCCACGAAAATCTATGACCGCAGTATCGCCATTTTGTGCAACGTATTTATCGTCTTGTTTTTCGGCAACGCTGCGAGATTTACGAATGTTTTCCAATGCTTTTTCAACTTCGGACTCGTCCAAAGTGGTTGTTTTCTTGGTCACAGTGATTTTTTCCAAATCAATGGCCGGCATTGTTGGCAAAATATCAAATTCCAGTGTGTATTCTGCATCACTGCCCATTTCCCATTTAGATAAATCAGCACGTGGCGAACCCGCCAAACGTAACTTTTTATCCGCCAGATATGCGTTCAAATCGCGATTCATCAATTTGTCAATCGCATCAGCCGTGGCAGATGTATTATATTTTTGGCGCAAAATGGACAATGGAATATGCCCTGGACGGAATCCAGGCATTTTTGCCTTTTTGCCATATTCGGTCAGTATTTCGTCCGCCGCAGTTTGCAATTCATCCGCGGTAATCAGACCAGTTACTGAATAGTGTAAATCTTTGATTTTTTCTTTCTTAAACATTGTTTTCCCCATTAAATAACAATCGCCGAATGATTATACACAGTTTTTTTATAAACGCAACAGGCTTTTTTAATATAATTAAAAAATCCGCCGATGGCGGATTTTTTCGTTCGTACAAACGGATTAACGTTTGCTGAACTGGGTTGAACGACGCGCTTTGTGACGACCAAAGTGTTTGCGTTCGACAACACGGCTGTCGCGGGTCAAGAAACCGGCCGCCTTTAATGTTTTGCGCAAATCTGGTTCGGCGCGTTCCAATGCCTTGGAAATACCATGTTTAACGGCGCCCGCCTGGCCCGACAGACCGCCACCAATAACAATGGCATGAACGTCGTACGCGGTTTCGCGTTTCGTGATGCCGAATGGTTGGGCGATAATCATCTGCAACACAGGACGACGGAAATATTCCATCATCGGTTTGCCATTAACGATAATTTGACCACGACCCGGAATCAGATAAACACGTGCAACAGAATCTTTGCGTTTGCCGGTTGCATACGTTGCGTTTGTTAATTTAACGTCCGCCACGACCGCTTTTTTTGCGGCTGTTTTTGCAGGGGCGGCCTTTTTAGTTGTTTTTGTGGCCGTTGTTTTTTTAACGGTTTTCTTTGCTTCTGTCATTATTCGCCCCTTTTATTTTTACGATTCAGTTCGGCAAAATTGATAACAATTGGATTTTGTGCCGCATGTTTGTGTTCTGGGCCCGCATACACGTGCAGTTTGGTCAAACGTTTGTTCGCCAATGCAACCGCAGTGCGACGACCCATCATGCGTTTCACCGCGTTGAAAACCAATTTTTCAGGTTTTTCATTGCGCATCTGGCCCAGGGTGCGTTCCTTAATACTGCCGGTCCATAAAGAATGCCAAAAGAATTTGGTTTTATCGGCCTTTTTCCCAGACAAAGCAACTTTGTCCGCGTTGATGATGATAACATGGTCGCCGCAATCCATATTCGGTGTCCATGTCGGCTTGTTTTTACCACGCAGAATGTTTGCGGTATATGCCGCCAAACGTCCCAGCGTGCAATCGGTTGCGTCAATCAGATACCATTTTGCATCCAATTCGCATTTTTTTAACGATTTTGTCGCTGCCATAGTTTTTTACCTTTTTATTAATTTAGCGGGGCTATTATGCCCCGCACCGTTGAAAAAGTCAAGAAAAATGTATATGGTATTATTGTACCCTACATTTCGTCTGGGATTTTTAATCCCATCAAATCGATTGCGGTCGCCAATGTGTCGCGCGCGATGCGTGTGATTTGAACGCGTTGTGCGCGTGTGGCATCATCCACATCGTCGCGTAAAATCGGACAATTATGATAAAACGTATTTGCCAACTGGCACAAATCATACGCATAATTTGCAATCATATCAGTCGCGCGATTATCAAATGCACTTTGTACCGTACGTTCGAAATCCAATGTTTCAATTAACAAATTGCGTTCATCATCTGTCAGATTGGCCGGCACTGTGTCGGTAATATCCCCCGCCCTTTTCAATACGCTGTTCAGGCGCACGGCTGTGTATAATATGTACGGGCCGGTGCGACCTTCGAAACTGGTGATTTGATTCGGGTCGAACACATAATCAGACCGAACATCATGTATCAAATCATTGAATTTTACCGCGGCCAATGCGATTGACGCGATTGTATCGTCGTCCAAATTTTTGCCTGCATCCGCAACGCGTGTGCGCACTGCGTCATTAACCATATCCAATATATCCAGTAATTCCGCAACGCCACCATCGCGCGTTTTGAATGGTTTGCCATCCGCGCCGGTCAGCGCGCCAAATCCAGTATGGAATAATTCTGCGTTCGTAATTCCCGCCATTTTTGCCACACGGAAAACCTGTTGAAAATGCAGGTTTTGACGCGAATCTGTGAAATATCCGATGACATCTGGGGCATCCGTTTTATCGCGATAGTAAATTGCGGACAAATCGGCCGCCGCATACGTTTGGGTGTCCGAACTTGTGCGGAACATCAACGGAGGCATTGGCGCGGTGTCAGAATCTGTTTTTACATTCACAATCATTGCGCCATCGGATTCAACCAGTAACCCGCGTGATTCCAAAATTTTTTGCGTATCAGATACATACGGTGCGACACCACGTTCGCCCATTGTCGCATCAAACGGCAACAGATTCAGACGGTGTAAAACTGTATCCATCTGATTTAATGATATTTTCATAAAATCATCATAAATCTTGCGATACTGGGGATTGCCGGATTGCAATTCCGCGGTGATTTCTTTGGCGCGTGCCATCCAAGCGTCGTCTTCCTTGGCGCGGGCGGTGGATGCAGGATATATCTTGTTTAATTCGTCCGCATTTTGTGGCATACCATATTCCAAAATCCATGCGATAATCAATCCCATCGGACGACCCCAGTCACCGATATGGTTATAACTTTTTGTCGTGTGTCCCAAATATTTTGCGATGCGGTTAAATGTATCGCCAACAATGGATGTGCGCAAATGACCAATATGCAACGCTTTGCCGACGTTGTATCCACCATAATCCAAATCTATTTTCTTTGGTGTGTCTGTTTTGGCATTATGCGGTTCGGCCGCGGCGCGCCATATAAAATCATCGTGTAATTTTATGTTGATAAATCCCGGGCCGGCAACCGATGCGTCGGCCACAAATTCCAGTTCGCGCAATTTTGGCAAAATTTCATTTGCCAATTCGCGCGGATTTTTGCCCGCAGTTTTTGCCATAACCATTGCGGCATTTGTTGAAAAATCGCCAAAAGCGCGATTACGCGGCGTTTCCAAATTCGCGGTAAATCCCAGTTTGTTATTTACAGATTCTGATACATATTTATACAAATTCATTTTTTACATCCATCATATTTATTATATCGGTAATACAACGCGTACGCGCAGGCCGCCCAAATCGCTGTTTTCCAAGAATATTTGACCACCGTGATTTTCAATGGCGGTTTGAGCAATTGATAATCCCAATCCTGTGCCGCCTGTTTTATCGCTGCGCGATTCATCCAGACGCACAAATGGACGCATAGCATCGCGTTTTTTATCGTCTGGTATGCCGGGACCGTCGTCTTCGATGATAATTTCAACGTTGTCGTTTGTGTCGTGTTCGGTTATGCGTATGGTTTTCTTTGCATAACGGGCGGCGTTTTCCAAGATGTTGCCAAACGCACGTGCCAAAGCCATCGGGCGTGCATAGAATTGTTTGGGCTCGTCTGGGAAGTCGGTTATAATATCTTTGTCGGGTGCGGCATCGCGCGCCATACGGATTAACATTGGCGGCAACTCGGTTGATTGTTCTATTTCCGGTAATTCGCCCCGTGCAAACGCCAGGTATCCATTAACCATTTCGGTCATGCGATCGATATCCTGTAATAAATCTTTCTTTGATGCAGAATCTGTTTCAACCGCCAACCGCATACGTGTAAGCGGTGCTTTCAAATCATGACTGACCGCGTTTAACATATCGCTGCGGGTACGATTGTATCTGTTCAGGCGTTCTTTCATTGTAATCATAGCCGCCGCCGCTTCGCGGATTTCTTTGGAACCGCTGGGGGCAAATCCAGGCGCGTCCAGCCCGCGACCGAATCGTGATGCCGCGCGTGCAATTCTGCGAATGCTGCGTGTGTGCATAATGATAAAAGGCGTTATCAATATTGATACGATTAATATTGAACCAATAAGCCATATTATGAAAACTTCGGTACTGGTTGAATATATCCTGTACAGTGACGATCCGAATGTCACAATTTGGCCGTCGTTTGTCGGAACATCAATAAATACCAAACGTTTGCCTTTGTCGATATAAATCTGGGCCGGACGTTTCAGGCGTGCAGACAATTCGTTCGCCAGAAGTCCAGCCTCGCGCGAATTGTTGTCGTTTTTGCTGGGGCGATTTAATTTTGGATTTATCGAAACATTAATGCCCATATCGCGCGCCATTGTGCGGGCTGCGGTGGTGTTGCCATCATCGATAAAGTTCATCATTGTGGCAACTTCGACCGCCAAACTGCGCGCCAAAGTCGCATGAACACGCGCCCAGTGATTGCCAAAAAACACGTTGGCAATGATAACCAGTGCGATAATAAGCGGTACCAATATCATTAAAATGGTACGCCATAAAAAACTGCGTGGAATCAATCTCATATTTAATCACCGTTTTTTGCGCCATTTGGGTCGATGTTTATTAATTTATATCCACGACCGCGAATGGTAATTATATCTGTGTTTGATAATACACCATTTAATTTACTACGCAAGCGTTTTGCGACCATCGGGGCGGCCGGGGCAATGTTGCCGACCGGCGTAGTCAGATTGCGTAATAATTTTTTTTCTTCCCCAGACAAAGGCAATATGCGCGGTTTTTCGTTGTGTGTCGTTATGAAAAATTCGCCGTCTGTGAATGTCATGCCCATGGGTAATTTTGTGTTGGCGGCGTCTTGCCGGATGATATTATTTAATCGTAATACCAATTCGCGCAGTTGAAATGGCTTTGCAAGGTAATCGTTCGCGCCGTTCGAAAGGCCGTCTATGGTGTTTTCTGGGCCACCCATCGCGGTCAGCATTATTACCGGGATTGATATTCCAGATGCACGAATTTGTTTCAGAAAACTTAACCCGTCTGTGCCGGTCATCATTCTGTCCAGAACGATGGCATCAACCGTGATGCGGGACAGGATTTGTGCGCCTTGGTCAGCGTTCGGTGCGGTTAAAACATCAAAACCACTGTCGCGCAAACCGTGTGCCAACGTTTTGCGTAACATATCGTCGTCGTCAATGATTAAAACTGTTTTATTCATTCAAATCCAGATGGATTTATTTTTGCAGCGGTTCCACCGCGTATTCGCCCGGCTGGATTGTCATGGAATCCGCACCCAGTGCGTTCGCGTCGTTTGTTGTGGCCGCGCGGAATTGCATGCCACCGGTGGTGAATTCTGTTTTGAATAACGCATATCCGGTTCCGCCGCCTGTGGTTGGCCCCTGCATGCCCAGCGAATAATATCCGCCCAAAATGCCATAGTCCAAATCGATATAGTCAATATTTACCAGCAAAGACACATTACTTAATCCGTCACTGGTCATATTGCAAGCAAATTCACGGTTGGACAAAGTTGCCTGGGAATTTGCGGGTATAATTATATCCATAATGGTTGGTTCGCATTGACGCGCGATGCCATTTACCAAGAATTCGTAAGTCATACTGACCGTTGCGCGTGACAGTCCGGTTGAAACATTGACCTGGGAAATTGTGGCCTTTGGGATTTTTACCAAAGCGTTTGCGATGCCGCTGCGTACGGGGAATGATATGCCCGATTGCAGGCAATCGCGTGAAAACGGGTCAGCCTCGCATATATACAGTCTGGAATGAGTATTCATCATGAACATATTTGCCAAACTGTTGAACAAAAATGTACGTGTAATGCGATCGTTCAGACGTGTGCATCCGAAATTACGGCATATAATCATTGGGCGCGTTGCAAACATTACGCCCGGAAACATTGCGGATTCAGCCTGGCGCGCTTGTTCGATATTTAAATCATAATCCAAACTGTCTGCGCGGTTCATAAATTCAGTTTCAGGGATGAAATTTGGATCGTCTGGATATGCATAATATGACTGGACAGGTGTTTCGGTGTATATGGTTTGGAAATTGTCATAAACCACTTCCCCAGTTGCAGCGTATGCAGAAAATACGCACAGTCCCGCCAAAACAGATGTTATAATAAATTTCGCCATGTTTATGCCTTTGTTATCTTTGATAAATATTAAAACATTATGGCGCGGCCTGTCAAAGCAAAAATTTATGTTGAAAATTGTGATGCGTTTGTTCTATAAAGTATCTGTGAAAAAAGATTCATTGAAAAGAAGGCGATAATTATGGTTGATATTATGATTTCTGGCGAGGCCGGAAAAATCCATGCAGTTTATAATAAATCTGATTTGCCCGCTGCGCCATTGGCGGTGGTGTTGTCTGGGAATCCGCGACAAAAATACCACATGAACGATCGGGTGTCGTATGCGATGTTTCGTGCGTTTATGGATGCTGGGTTTTCGGTGGTGCGATTTAATTATCGCGGTGTGAATAATTCCGAAGGCGCATTGGGAACCACAACTGATAATATGTTGGATATTGCGACCGTAATCGATTGGATTCAAAATAAAAATGAAGACAGTGACAGAATATGGTTGGCGGGGAATCAATTGGGGGCTTGGTATGTGTTACAGGCCATGATGCGCCGACCCGAGGTTTCTGGATTTGCACTTGTGTCGCCGGATCCGGCTGTGTCTGATTTTGCGTTTTTGTCGCCCCGCCCCAATCGCGGATTGTTGTTACAGGGCGCAAATGAATCTGACGAGGCCAAGGCCTTTTCAACGCATTTAACTCAGATTTTGAAAAAACAGGCGCAAATAGATTTGGAAACAATCCGTGTTAAAAATGCGGACGAACATTATTCCCAGCCCGCCGACCTGCGCCAGATGTATAATGATTTAAAGGCATACGTAGGGCGCGAAAATGCCGATAATAAACTGTTGTAATAAATATGCAAAATAATACTGAACGTTTTTTGGATCCAAATATACCCGATGAAATGGCGGCAACCATTCGGCCGCGTACTTTGTCGGATTTTATTGGGCATGATGCGTTAAAGCAGAATTTGTCTGTGTTTATTTCCGGCGCAAAATCCCGGGGCGAAGCCATGGATCATGTTTTGCTGTATGGACCGCCGGGGTTGGGTAAAACGACGTTGGCGCATATTGTCGCGAATGAATTGGGAACTAATTTCAGGGCGACGGCCGCACCGATGCTTACCAAGCAAGGCGATTTGGCCGCGATACTGACGTCGTTGGAACCGATGGATGTGTTGTTCATAGACGAAATACATCGCTTGCCCACCGCAATCGAGGAAGTTTTATATTCCGCGATGGAAGATTTCAAGTTGGATATTATGTTGGGCGAAGGTCCATCCGCCAAAAGCGTACGGATAGATTTACCGCCATTTACTTTGGTGGGTGCGACCACGCGGACAGGTTTGTTATCAAATCCGTTGCGTGACCGATTTGGAATTGATTTACGTTTGTCGTTTTATTCGCCCGATGATTTGGCAAAAATTATTATGCGCAGTGCCAATATACTTGGAATGCCGATTGATGTCGATGGTGCAAAGGCATTGGCGCGCAGCGCACGTGGAACGCCGCGTATTGCAAATAGGTTATTAAAACGCGCCCGTGATTTTGCAACCGCCTTAGGGCGCGATGCGATTTCGGCCGATACAATTAAAACGACTTTGGTCCAGTTACACATAGATGAAAGTGGTCTGGATGAAATGGATCGCGAATATATGACCGCCATTGTCCGGCACTATGCCGGTGGGCCGGTTGGTATTGAAAATCTGGCGGCAGCATTGTCTGAACCGGCCGATACAATCGAAGATGTGATAGAGCCGTATTTAATGCAGTTGGGATTTATCCAGCGCACACCGCGTGGCCGTATTGTGACTGATGCTGGTTATGCCCATTTGGGATTGGTGAAATAATCAAAAATGAATAATCTGGTAGATTTCTTTGCAATCGCAGAAAAATTGGAATGCGAATACAGGACGACCCGGATGTCAGATGGGGCGCAACAATCTGTGGCATCGCATTCGTGGAATATGATTATAATGGCAATCGCGTTGCAACCGCATTTGACACGTTCTGTAAATATGGAACGCGTGATGGAAATGTGCGCCCTGCACGATTTACCAGAGGCGATTGTTCATGATGTGCCGTTGCATAAGCAAACGCCGGACGTACGTGCAAAAAAATATGCCCAGGAATCTGTGGCTGTTTCGCAAATTACTGATTTGTTGGGGAATGACAAAATTCGTAATGTTTTGGATGAATATGAAGAACGTAAATCGTACGAAGCCCGATTGGTCAAGGCAATAGATGTTTTGGATGTGGCGTTGCAACATTTATGTGCCGCAGATTTGAAATACGTCGGTGAATATGATGATAATTTTTATTGGAAATTATTTTTTTCAGATAAATTGGCATCTGGATTTGATTTTGAACCAATATTGCGGGGCGTGTTTGATGAAATTCAGCGTCGGGTATCCAAGCGGTTGTTAAATGAACTGGGTATCGATTCAAGTGTGTTTGTGGGGAAATAAAAATGAAAACTTATACTTTTCCATTTGCGATTGCGTATGCGGATACCGATGCGGGTGGTATTGCGTATCATGGGCGATATATTGAAATCGCAGAACGCGCACGAATGAATATTTTGCGTGGGATAAAATTCCCAGACGGCGATGTAGGATTTGTTATTCGCGATTTAAGTATTCGTTATGTGCGGCCGTTGTTCTTGGGGGACGAGTTTGTTGTTGAAACAACGGTGACTAAATTCGGTGCGGCGTCAATGTCGGTTGAACAAAAATTCGTGAAAGATGGTGAAATTTGTGCTATACTGGTGGGAACGGCTGCGTATATTGGTGCGAATATGATGCCAAAGCGCATCCCAGATGCTGTGGCTGCACCATTTCGGGAATAAACGTTAAATAAAAAGCCAAAGGAAAGGAAAAAATGACAAATACGTTTTCTTTAACTACTTTATTCACAGGCGATTGGATGACGTTGTTTATATCCATTGTGCTTGTGCTGGGCAGTGTTGTGTCTTGGGCGGTGATTATTGAAAAAATCCGTCTGTGGCATTTTCAGAAAAAACATCCTGTGCAAATTAAAAATAATGATAATTTGGAACTGATTGCGGACAAGTTAATTCGCCCGTTTGATAAAAATTTATGGTTTTTATCCATGGTGTCGTATGTTGCACCGTTTATCGGATTGTTTGGTACAATTTGGGGTGTTATGGATTCTTTTTCGTCAATCGGTGTGAATCAATCTGTGTCGATTGGGGTTATTGCGCCGGGGTTGGCGACTGCGCTGGGGACAACTGCGTTGGGTTTGATTGCGGCGGTGCCTGCGGCGATTGCGTACCAGTATTTCAGTAAAAAATCAGACGAATTGTACGATGTTTTGACCGAACGGGTCAAAGAAATAAAGGCTGATAAACATTCCAAAAAATAATTAACCGGGAATTGTGTCATGACACGCAGAAGATACAGAAATACAGACGTTAATATATCGCTGACACCGATGATAGATATTATGACGGTGTTGCTGGCGGTGTTTATGGTGACTACGCCTATGCTGACGACGGGGATAGATTTGAATTTGCCGCGTGCGGGAAATTCCGCGCTGACGGGTAATGACCACGCAATACAAATCAGTGTTGATGCCGCGGGACGGTATTATGTCGGCAAAACAGAATTGTCGCGCGATGATGCTGTGCGGCGTGTTGCCGCCATGCGTGGCGAAAATCCAGACCTGACCATCATGATAAATGGGGACGAGACCGCTGATTACGGCGCGGTGATGTCAATTATGGGCAAATTAAAAGATGCAGGTTTTCAACGCGTTGGATTGCGGACGCGCCTGGGCGATGAATAAAATCGGTGAAATATGAATTTCGATACCAGATTTTCGTCGGAAAATATGTTGTTGTCAGTGTTGGGGCATTTGGTGTTGGCGGCACTGATGGTGACTTCGTTTGCGGTGGTGGTGCATCGTGCGACCTTGGTTGCGCCCGATCGTATCGAAATTTTGGAAATAGATTTGAATTCTGTCACGGTAAGCGGTGACGAAACAATACTGCGGAATGAAAACGCTGATGCGGATGTGGTGGAGCCCGTGTCGGAGCCTGAACCCGAGTCGCAACCAGTGGCACAGCCCGAATCTGAACCTGCGCCCGAGCCAGATTCGGAACCAGAACCAATTGTTGCCCCCACTTTGGTCGAGCAAAAGCCGACCGCGCCCAAGATTCCAGAACCAACCGTTAGGGATGTGAAAAAGCCCGCCGATGAAAAGTCTGAACCCGCGCCAAAAAAGAAAAAGCGCGTTATTCGCGTTAATCGCGAAGTTATGTCGTTGGACAGAACGATGACTGTGTCGGTTGTTGATGCGTTGCGTGTTGCGATGACGCGTTGTTGGTCGATTGATACGTCGCGCGATGATATTGGCGATATTCGTGCAGTTGCACATTTGACTATGCGGCGTAATGGGACGGTGCGCGATGTTTGGTTTGAATCGGCCGCGCGCGCGGAAACTGACCCCGGATTTGCATACGTTTTGGAAACAATTCGCAGTGCTATTAACACATGTCAGCCGTTCAAAATGTTACCCGCGAATGAATTTGATAAGTGGGAGAAGATTCAATTAACATTTTATCCAACCCAGGGCAAGGTTATGTAAAAACGGGGCGAAAGCCCCGTTTTAGTTACTCGTGACTTGCTATTTGTGTCACCCTTCGCTAAGTCTTCGGGTGGTAAGAGAGTGCAGGATTAGGCACTTAGTTCCCTTTGTCATCGCGAGGGAGTGAAACGACCGTGGCGATCCAGTAAATAAAAAAGCACTGCGGGCGAATGCCCGCAGACATATTATAACCTTGATTGCCACAGTCGTACGACAACGTTTTCAACGTTTCGCGCTCCTTCGCAATGACAGCGGTGGAGTTGCCTGTGTTTTTTGTAAAAAACACCGCCGTGATAAAGGGCGGTTGGTGGTTCAAAGCTGCAAAGACTTAGTAGGTTTGTTGGATGTTCACGACAATCCAACCACAGTTGGAGATATGTTTTTCTAAGAGGTCTTATACCCCGCGTTGGTAATCAAGCAATGGGTGATTATTATTATTTGGTTTCCATAATAAATATTTTTATTTTTAATGTTGCCCCGATGGGTGATTTTTTGCTATTGTCGTGGCATGGAAAATCAATTTGTTCATCTTCGTACGCATTCACGTATTTCAATCGGCGCGGGTACGCTGAAAATCAAGCAAATCCCCGAACTGTGTATCGCAAATAATATGGGGGCGTGCGCGCTGACGGATACGAATATGATGTCGGGGTGTGCCGAGTTTTCCGACGTTATGCCCAAAAATAAAGTCCAACCGATTATTGGGACTGAAATCACGTTAAATCAACATAATGTTGATCCGAAAATTTTGCGTCAAAATGCGCTGTCGCGAATTGTTTTGTTGGCGCAAAGTCACGATGGTTATCTGAATTTGTGCGAATTAAGCCGAATCATGTATATGCGGGGCGAAAATCATCATTTGGGGCCGTATATTACTTTTGAAGAATTAGCCGCGCACAGCGATGGTTTGATTTGTTTGTCTGGGGCGCATACGGGGCCGATTGGAATGGCTATCTTGAACGCCCAGGATAATTTGGCGCGTCAATATGCAGAACAATTTTTGTCTGTGTTTGGCGACCGTTTTTATATGGAAATCCAGCGGCACGGGTTGGATGAAGAAATCAAGACTGAGCCCGGATTTTTGAAAATTGCGTTGGATTTGAATATTCCAATCGTTGCCACAAACGATGTCGAATTTGCGTCGCCCCATGATTACGAGGCCGAAGATGCGTTAAGTTGCGTTTTGGGGCAAACCAAGGTTATCGATCCAGACAGACCACGAAAATCATCCGAACAATATTTCAAAACATCGGACGAGATGGCTGAGTTGTTTTCTGACCTGCCCGAGGCGATTGAAAATACCGTCGTGATAGCAAATCGTTGCGGTTTTATGGTTAATGTTCATGAAAAACCGTTGTTGCCGCGCTTTGGTGATGATTTTGAACAAGAATGTCAAATGTTGCGCGATAATACTATGTCGGGTTTGGCGCGCAATTTGGCGCAACATGGAATCACTGATACAAAACCATATTATGAACAGGCTGAATTTGAACTGGGCGTCATTATAAATATGGGATTCCCAGGATATTTTTTGATTGTTGCGGACTATATCGATTGGTGTCGGCATAATGATATTTTAACAGGCCCGGGGCGTGGGTCTGGCGCGGGGTCAATCGTTGCGTGGGCGTTGGGTATTACGCATGTTAATCCGTTACAGTACGGGTTGCTGTTTGAACGATTTTTGAATCCTGATCGTATTTCTATGCCTGATTTTGACGTGGATTTCGAGCCGACTGGCATCGAACGCGTGTTGGCGTATATTTGCGATAAATATGGGCATGATTCTGTGTGTCGTATTATCACATTCGGCAGTTTGCAGGCGCGTGGCGCAATCCGTGATATTGGGCGCGTGTATGGGATTCCGTATTCTAAATCCGATCGGTTGTCTAAACTGATTCCGTCGGATGCAAAAACGTTAAAGGATGCGGTTGATGCGTCGCCTGAAATTCAATCTGTTTTGCAAAGCGATGAAGATTTAAACAAAGTCGTTACAATCGCCGAAGAACTGGAAGGTTCGCTGCGTAATTTGGGGCAACATGCGTGCGGCGTTGTTATTGGCGACCGACCGACAACGAAAATTGCGCCTGTGTATCGCGATCCGGCGAACCCGTTGCCGTCGTGTCAGTTTGATGGGCATTATTTGGAATCGTCTGGATTAATCAAGTTCGACTTTTTGGGATTGGAAACGTTGGCGATTTTGAAATATGCCATCAAGTTAATCCAGCAAACGCGCGGAATTAACATCGAATTGGATAAAATCCCCACTGATGATGAAAAAACTATGAAATTATGGCAATCGGGTAAAACCGAAGGCATATTCCAATTCGATGCCCCGTTCGTCCAGCAAACTTTGCGCAAAATGCACCCGACCAGTTTCTTGGAAATATCGGCTTTGAATGCGCTGAACCGACCGGGGCCAATTGCGTTCATTCCGCAATTTATCGCGCGTATGCATGGCGAAGAAAAAATCGAATATGTTCATCCGCGGGCTGAACCGATATTAAAGGAAACATACGGTATTATCGTTTATCAAGAACAGGTTATGCAATTAACACGCGTATTGGCGGGATTTACACGTGGGCAATCGGACAACGTGCGTAAAGCCATGGGTAAAAAAATCGCCAAAATGTTGGATGAACTGGAAGGCAAATTTTACGACGGTTGTGAAAAAGAACAAACATTAAACCGTGACCAGGCCAAGGCTTTGTGGGAACAATTCAAAGAATTCGCCAAGTATGCGTTTAACAAATCGCACGCGGTGGCGTATTCAATCGTTGCAAATCAGTGTGCTTATCTGAAAGCAAATTATACGCCTGAATTTTTGGCCGCGTCGATGTCCAGTAATTTGAACGATACAGATCAATTGGCGTTGTTCGTGGATGATGCCAAATCCAATTTTGGAATTCAAATTGTCGCGCCGGATATTAACCAAAGTGAATCTTTATTTACTGTGCGTGATGGAAAAATTATCTATGCGTTGGCGGCGATTAAGGGCGTTGGTACGGTTGCGACTGATGCGATTGTGGCCGAACGTAATGCAAATGGGAAATTCAAAAATTTGACTGATTTTGCCAAGAGATGCGCGCCGATTATGAACAAGCGAATTTTGGAAGCGTTTGCCAAGGTTGGTGTTTTGGATTCTTTGGAGCCCAATCGTGCGTCGATTTATATGAATGCGGATGCGATTTTATCGTATGCGTCAAAATCGCGCGAGGGGGCGAATTCTTTATCCCTGTTTGCGAATACAGTCGAAGATGATGTTGCCGAAGACAGATTAACAAAAAATCTGCCGCATACGCCGGCGTGGAATTTTGCCCAACGTTTGGAAAATGAATTGTCTGCGTTGGGATTTTATATTTCTGCGCATCCGTTGGATCAGTACAGGCATTTAATCGAACGGGCCAAGTTGGCAACCAGTGCGACTTTGGCGTCCATGGGTGACAGAAAACCGGTACAAATTGCCGCGACGGTAAGTTCTTTTTCACGGCGCAGAACCAAAACTGGAAAAGATATGATTACGATAAATGCGTCGGACAGTTTTGGAAATATAGATGCTGTGGCGTTTGGTCAATCGGCGGCCGATTTTGCACAAATTTTATCCGGGGAAACGTTGGTGTTAATATCAGGCAAAACGTCTGTGCGGGATGATAATATTTCGATTTTTGTGGATTCAATTGTGCCACTGACCAAATGGGTGGCGCAAATTGCCAAAAAAATCACGCTGGATATATACAACGGGAACGTATTGCCGGATGTTAAAAAGGCTATTTCGGCTTTGCGGCCCGGGAAAACGCGCGTTGTGTTAAATCTGCATGCGGCCGATAAAGTTGCCGCCATGGCGTTGCCTGGGGGGGTGGAATTGGGGGCAACAACCGCAAATGATTTTGTAAATCTTGGGATTCGGGTCGAAATAGAATGATGAAACATATACCTGTTTTGTTGGATGCGGTTATGCGTGCGTTGGGCGATTTGCGTGGTCGCGTGGTGGTTGATGCCACATTTGGTGCGGGCGGATATTCGCGGGCTTTTTTGACCGCGGGTGCGCGTGTTATCGCGTTTGATCGCGATCCAAATGTTGTGTCGGACGCGCAAAAGATGATGGATGAATTTGATGGCCGGTTTGAATTTGTGCCCCGCCCTTTTTCGCACATTGCAGATTTAACCGATACTTATGACGCAATTGTTTTTGATTTGGGGATTTCATCCATGCAGATTGACGTGCCGTCGCGCGGTTTTTCTTTCCGTGGGGATGGGCCGTTGGACATGCGTATGTCGGCCAATGGTGTCAGTGCGGCCATGTTAATCGAGCAATCTGATGCGGCAACACTGGCGCGTATTTTGCGGGATTATGGCGACGTGCGGCGCCCAGGCGCGTTGGCAAACGCGATAAAGCGCGCATTGCCCAAAACCACATTTGAATTAAAGAATTTGATACATAATCCGAATGACATCGCGCCCGTGTTCCAAGCGTTGCGCATCGCGGTTAATGACGAGATGGGCGAACTGACGCGGGCGTTGGCGGCTGTGCCGGGTCGTCTGAAAGTTGGCGGGCGGTGCATCTGTGTCACGTTTCATTCAACAGAAGACAGAACGGTGAAAAACACATTTCGCGAATGGACGACTGCGCCGGGCGATCCGCGTATGCCGTCGGTTGGTGTGGCCCAGTTTGCGCCGATGCGTACGGCGACGCCGACGGATGATGAAATCGCAGCCAACCCGCGTGCGCGCAGTGCGCACATGCGCGGCGTGATAAAATCATATTGACCGGCGATAAAGATTTTTTGTACGATTAAGACAAACAATTGAAAAGCAAAGGAAAAATTAGATGAAAAAAATTCTTTCGACTGTATTTTTGGGGACTTTGGGTCTGATTGCGGCGGTGCCTGCGGCCATGGCTGTGTGCCCGGTTTGCACCGTTGCCGTTGGCGCAGGACTCGAAGGCATGCGCCTGTTGGGCGTGGATGATGTGATAACCGGCATTTGGGCGGGCGCGCTGACGTTGTCGCTGTTTTTATGGACTGTATCTTGGCTGAAAAAGCGCGGCGTTAAGAATGCGTTTTTACAGATTGTATTGCCGTTCATTATCTATTACGGATTATTGGCGGCGGTGTATGCGTTGCCGGGCGTTACGTTTGGCGTAAATACACTGTGGGGCATAGACAAGTTTTTATTGGGTATCATCGTCGGCACGATTGCGTTTTATGGTGGGGCGCGCTGGTACGTGCAGATCAAGCGTAAAAACGGCGGTCATGCCCAATTCGCGTTCCAGAAAGTTGTTGTGCCATTGTCGTTTTTGGTAATCGCGACGGTGGCGTTTTGGATTATTACTATGTAATGGTTTTGTAAAGAAAAGGAAAGGATTATGAAAGCAAAAAATACTAAAACAACCGCAAAAAAATCGACGTCAAAAAAGTCTGAAAAAATGACGTTGGAAGAAATGGTCGCGCGTGTTGATGCGTCTAAAAAGGTTAATCCGTTGGATTTGTCGTCAGACCAAGATTTGTCCATCGCGCTGATGAACCTGATTTCGTTGGAAGAACATTTCTTTTTCAGTGGTGCAAAAACTCAAAAGACTGGATTTTATGATTTGATTAACACCGTTCGCGATATGCGTAAAGAACTGATGTCGCGCATAGTAAAAAAATCGTCGGCTGAAAATGGCGAAGTTTGGTGTATATCAAAACATTTGTTGGCAGCGTCCATGCGTTTGATGGAGGTCGGCACCAAAGCCCTGTCCGCGGGGAATACAGACGATGCGTACAATTTGTTTAATAAATCGTATGAATTGTATTCACTGTTTTGGGGAATCAATATGGATTTGATTGACCTGAACGGGGTTAAAAAAATTGCGCCGGACGTATATGAAAAATGCGTGGTTGATAATCAAGATGCGGCGAAAAAAGTTGCACCGGCTGCGGATACGACCGACGTTGCGCAATCGCGTTCAGTCGTGCGTCGTTTGGGCAATTGGGTAAAAAATGCAGTAAATTGCTGTATTGAATAAATTGGGTATTGATTAATATCGGTAAAAAATGGTATAATACCCAGAAAGAGAGAACAGGTTTTGAAAAAAACTATTGCTGATTTTTGCAAATATTTCGTTGCAATTGCGGCGGTTGTTGCGGGTGCGGATGCACTTGCGGCCCAGGCGCCCAACCCGCGTGCGTCGGGTGCGTCGTCATCGAATGTCGTTGCGACATCGTCGTCGGCATCTGGGACGGCTGCGCGTGCGACGCATCGTGTGGTGCGTGGGAATCCGGCGGGTGCGTCGTTGAATAAATCTGGGCGTACGGGTTCGACTGTTTCGCGCAGTGCAACTTCGCGGCCAACCGTCACCGTTTCGCGCAGTGTGGTTATGCAACCTGTTCGTACAAATGCAACAACAACGGCGCGCAGTGGCACGATTCGTCAAACCGTGGCAACGGGCGCGACCGGTGCGGCGCGCAGTGGTTCTGTATCGCGTGCGGCGTCGTCAAATGTTGTGCGTGCAACGCATAATCCGGCGTCGAATGCGCGTGCGGCAACGACAAATACTGTGGTTGGCGCGTCGCGTGCCCAGCCGCGCGCAACGGCTGTATTTACCGATATTTCCGCGATTGGTGGTGGGTATGCAGAATGTCGTACGGCATACGCGACATGTATGGATCAATTCTGTGCCAACGCAAATGACACATATCGCCGTTGTATTTGCAGCGCGCGTTATGACGAATTCCGTAACACTGAAAATGCCATTGATCAGGCTTTGACATTACTTGCCCAATTCCAGGATAATAATTTGAACGCGGTTGGCCTGTCCGCGGCCGAGGTTAATGCCATGTACAGCGCGACCGAGGGCGAAAATGCAATTAAAAAAGACACCAGTGCCGCGGGCCAAATGCTGGCCGAGATTAATGATTTGCTGTCCGGCCGCAGCAGTTCCAGTGGCGTTGAAAATGCGAATGCCACGGTGTCTGCGGGGGTGTTAAGCATTGATTTTACATCTGATATGGATGATATTTGGGGCGATTCGGGGTCTTCGATATTTGATACGGATACGGGCGTTGATTTGGCGGCATTGACCGGGCAAGAATTATATGCCGAGGCCGCCCGCCAATGTCTGGAGGTTGTCGCCGATTCTTGCGAGAATGATGCCGTATTAACCATGGCGCGCAGTGCGTACGGAATTATGGTGACCCAGGATTGTAACCTGTACGAACGCAACATCAACGCGCAAAAGGAAAATTTGGAACAAACGGTTCGTACAGCCGAAAAGTATCTGCGCGAGGCCAGATTAGAAGAATATCAATCCCACAATTCTGCCGACGTGAATGAGTGTATAACAAACGTGCGTAATGCGATTTTAACCGATGTTGCATGCGGGCCGAATTATGAAAAATGTATGGATCCGACGGGGGCGTATATTAATTCGACAACGGGCGAACCCATTTATTCACCGCGATTATTCCAGTTGGAGAATCTTATAGGTTTAAGTGGCACGGTGGGTGACGTGTTGGCTGATAATCAGGATTTTGATGATTTCTTGGATGAAAAACGTATTTATGCGCAAACCGCGTTGGATTCTTGCCGTGATATTGCGGATACGGTATGGACAGAATTCAAACGTCAGGCTTTGATTGAAATTGCCCAGGCCCAAGACGAAAAATTAGAAGAAGTCAAAATGTCTTGCGTCAGCACCGTGGCCGAATGCTATGACACCCAGTCCGGCGCATTACGTGATTTTGATACGACAACGGCGCAATATTCCGGCGCAATCAGTGCCGCCGCCGCCCGCCAAATGTGCCAGGATCAGGTTATCGCATGTGCATCATTATATGGGAATAACGAAGAATGCACATTTGATGCGAATGGACATATACAGGCAGAAGGTGCTAACACAACTACGTATGGCGGTATTAACTCGTCCGCCATGGCCAGCGAACGTTGTGGTCTGACCGCATTGTTGGCGTTTGTGGATACCGTTGATACCCAGCGTATAAACGAGGGCTGTGAAACCGCGGTTGAAAATTATCTGACCGAATTATGCACACCAACCACCGGCGACAAGGGTTATCCATGGGGATGCATCAGATTGTCCAAGAGTGAAGTGAAAACACAATTGGACTCTTTTGCGCAGCGTTCATGTTCTCTGGGTGGGGATAATAGTGAGTATTTAACAAACGATATAGAAAATAAGATAACCGAGTATGTGGATAATATGGAATATGCACTTATGGATATTTTGGCCGAAGAATGCGAAAACTTGGGTGGTTATTGGATATACAAAGATGATGAAACATACGGTACATTGGGGGCGGATGCAACACCATATACTCAATTTTATTCGGAAACGTTTGGTGTGCGTTTGTCAAAATTTGAGAATATTGGTGATACGTCAGAAAATGGTTTATCGTATGGGCAATGTGCGGAAAATACGATCCAGGTTCGCTGTAACGCATATAATGAACTGTACGGGGATGATGTTGCGACATACGATGCGACACGGAATGTTTGCAACCTTTCGGATGAATGGTATCGCCAGCAATGTGAATCTATGTTGGGCGGATATTACGAAAATGGCACGTGCTATGCACGCGATCCGAACGAAGATTAAATGGATATAAAATGAGAAAGATTAACGCGCTGTTTTTTATATTCGCATTGTTCGCCACCCCCACTGCATACGCCTGGGACGCGAGCGCGTTGCGCGATGCGTGGAATGTGCCAACCGATTATAATAAATGTCAGCCTATGAATATTTTAGAGAGCTCCTCTATTGGTGCGAATTATAAAACTTGCAAACTCGGTGGAAGTGATGATCCCGAAGGACATTGTGAGGTTGGCGATAACAAGTGGGTTCGTGGCGTTATGATGTTGGTGGCGCGTGATATTAATGAAAATGGTGCGTATTTTTGTCCAACCGTTATCGGCAGTGATAAGAAAAAAGGATGGCAATGGGGTAAACGAGGTTGGAACAGCCCGTATGTTACGGTTTATTATGCACCGAAAACTGTTACATCTGCTGATTGTTTCTGGGTGTGTAAGCCCGGGTATCACGGTGATAAATGTCAGAAAACCGAAACGACCGGGTGTAATGCAGATAAAATTTTACACGATGCGTATGATGGGTTGCGTGTGACGGACGATAATATTAATGTGGAATCGGAAGTGGCGATGTTCGAGGCAGGAACCAAGCAACGTTGCGCCAACAATGTATCTCCGGGGGAGCATGATTTGATATTGGGCGTTTCTGAATTTTTGAAGGGGGGGCATGGTGTAAAGGCCCAGGTGTTTGTAGCAAACGCACATTTCCATAATTGGAATACTGGACCGGGTTATATACGTGTTACCCCGTTGGGCGAACCTATGTTATTGTGTCGTTCTGGATATACCGTTAATTTTACAAACGATGACTGCGTCCCAGTTGATGAAGAAGTGTGTTTGGCTTACGAGGTTGCAACAGGTGATAATCAATGCAAAGAGCATGATTTTGGCAATTTTGATACCAATACTATGGAAATATATTATACGGAAAATTGTGACAGGGGCGGAAAGTATGATGCGGGGTATGCATTTCGTTGCAAGCAGGATGGTTATGGCTTTGATCCCAGTGCATCACGTGAAACGTGTATTGATTGTGGATTGGGAACTGATGCAAGGAACGGGATTTCTGATATAGGCGATTGCATCCGTTGCGAGACAGGGGAAATATTTGATAGCTCAACAGGAACTTGTGTTTCCACAACGGCTTTCAGTCGCGAGAATTTGTACTATGGACCGGGCAAGAATGATGCTACGCCGATTATTGAACAATGCTGGGTTGAACCTGATATGTATTCTTATTCCGATTGCATCTGGGGGAACAGCGAAAGTACGGGTGTTCGCCCTGGTTCGCGGATAACTCTTCATGTGATGTCGCTTGGTGGCGGTTCCGGTGGTAACGGTGGCGATAATGATAACGACAGTGATGGCACCGGTGGTGGCTCGAATGGACTTGTGGTTGGTGATGTTATGGTGCCGGGCCCGTCTGGTGGGAATCATCTTCAAACTCAAAGTGATTTGAAGCCACAGATAACTACATATTGATTTGTCTGTTGGGTAAAACGGGGCATCCGCCCCGTTTTAGTTACTCGTGACTCGTTACTTGTTACTCGTAACTCGTTACTCGTGACAGACCACCCTTCGCCAAGGCTTCGGGTGACAAGCCCCACCCCCCGTCGCACTATGTGCGACACCCCCCGCCCGGGTTCCACCCACGCGACACGTCGCGCGGGGCCCGGTGTGGGGCGGTGGGCATTCATACGACCGATGCGACGAATTATTTGATTCTTTCCACTCTTGGGCGGTGGGGATTAGTTACTAGTTACTCGCAACTCGTTACTCGTGATGAACCACCCCGGCACGCTGACGCGTGCCACCCCTCCGCAGAGGGGAACTTTATTCCGCGACGGGACGAGCCAAGTTCCCCTCCATTGGAGGGGTGGCACGAAGTGCCGGGGTGGTAAGAGAGTGCGTAATTAGTCACTTAGTCCCTTAACTTGTCATTCCCGCGCCCGGGGTCCCCGCAAATACAAATGTATTTGTGGGGTGGATAAGGCGGGAATAGGGTCTATTAAATTCATATCGCGGATTACAGATAAATAAAAACACAACACAGAATTATTCCCCCGATTAAAAATAACTAATAACAATCCAAGCCCTATTCCCGCCTGCGCGGGAATGACAAGGATGGTGTGTGCTTGTGGGTACTTAGTCCCCTTTGTCATCGCGAGCGGAGCGTGGCGATCCAGTAAATAAAAAAGCACTGCGGGCGAATGCCCGCAGACATATTGTACTGGATTGCCACAGTCGTACGCCAACGTTTTCAACGTTGATCGCACTCCTTCGCAATGACAGTGGTGCTCGTATTAGCCCCACCCCCCCGTCATCGCAAGCGATGACACCCCCCGCCCGGAATCCACCCACGCGACACGTCGCGCGGGGCCCAGGGGCGGTGGGCATTGGCGAGTTCTTGTCACGGGGGTATGTTGCTCAAACTGTGGGCGGTGGGCATTCATACGACCGATGCGACGAATTATTGTGATTCTTTCCACTCTTGGGCGGTGGCATTAGACCACCCTTCGTCAAGGTTTCGGGTGACAAGCCCCACCCCCCGTCGCACTATGTGCGACACCCCCCGCCCCCACAAATAACCACCCACGCAAACTTTGTTTGCGCGGGGCCCGGTGTGGGGCGGTGGGCATTGGTGAGTTCTTGTCACGGGGGTATGTTGCTCAAACTGTGGGCGGTGGGCATTCATACGACCGATGCGACGAATTATTGTGATTCTTTCCACTCTTGGGCGGTGGGCATTAGACCACCCCGCCGGCAAAGCCGGCACCCCTCCGCAGAGGGGAACTTTGTTCCGCGACGGTATGAGAGTCAGCAGCAATATCCGTTGTAGAGGGGAGCTTTATTCCGCGACGGTACTGGGGCAGCGGCAGACATATTCTGACCCAGATGGGAACTTGGGCTGTGGGGTAATAAAAAAATCCCGCGGTGCGGGATTTACAGATGGTCGATAAGCCGGATTTTGTTCCGCCCTGGGCCAGCCGTTTCCAACCACCCCAGGGTGGCGAGCATAATTAATCTGCGTTGCGTGTTGCCACGTACGTCAAGCCCCCTACCCGTTCCCTGGGTGGGACGCCCATTGGGAACCTATTTGAGGTTGCTGCGCATAGAGATTGCCCGTTTCACCCGATGTGTTTCAATCGATTCGTCACTGTTGCTCTGATCGTCGGGTCGCCCCGCCCGGTATATTAGCCGGTATGCTGTCCCATGCAGTCCGGACTTTCCTCCGCCACCTGGTGCGCGCATGGCGCGGTGACGGCTATGCTCTGACCATCTGCGGGGGTGTATGGTATCATGATTTTTGTATTTTGCAATTTTATTTATCTTTTTCGCTTGCAACGCATACCCTTTTTTTCATAAAATAAAGGCAGAGAAAAAAAAGTAAAAAGTGGAAGTAGGAAGAACTCTATGTCAAAAATTCTGCGTTTTTTAACGTGCCTGTTTTGCATTGTTTTTATTGGTGATGCCGTATTCGCAGCGGGTTACGAATGCCCGACGTATCGTCAATATACCACCTGTAACGAGGGGTATTATTTGGCATATTCTTATACGGGGACGTCATATAGTGATATCAGATTTTCTTCGACGCCGCGAGCTGGGAACGCGTGTCGTCCATGTACGGATTATGATAATTACTATGATAGGCCCGAGGGTTCATATTACTGTGAGGGTGGAAAGAAGGCACCAGTATTGAATAAGGTTACAATTACATATAAACTGAACGGCGGCAGTGGCACAACACCCGACAGTGAATTATGTACAAAGGGGCAACCCTGTACATTAAACGATGGTGCAACAAACACTTTTTATCGCGCGGGCTATGTGTTCAAGGGGTGGTCAAAAAGCAAAAGTGCAACGACCGGTTCAACATCTTTAACATTTACAGCCAATACCACTGTTTATGCCGTATGGGAACCATGTGGCGTAGGAAAATATAAAGAGGGCAGCGAGAATGCGGATGCTGAGTGTTCCGCGTGTCCAGAGCCGCTGGATGGGTTTGTTTTTGATACGGGTGTTATAATTGCAACGTTGCCCGAAGAGTGTTCGATATATGCCTATGATTTACATCCATTGAATGAATGGTGTGCATCGACACCGGATGATACAAGTAAGCAGTTGTTGTATGCTTTATGGGGGTCAGATGACACGTGGCATGTCTTTACAAATGCGCTGGCAATAAGTGTTGTCCCAGGCGCGTATGCGAATCCGCCTGGCGGTAGTCTGCCACCGCAACCAGGCGTCGAAATAGAATCTTTTGATGATTTGTGTTTGCCATGCGGAATTGGTAAATACAGCGAGGGTGGTGATGTTACATCGTGTTCCGCGTGCCCACAACCAACAGATGGGTTTGAATACGTGCCGACAACAGGCAATACCAGTTTAACGGCGTGCAAACAGGGGCTTAAAAATCCCGCAGATATTAATGAATTTTGTGAGGCGGCATCAGGAACCGCGGAAGCGTTCAAGATTCAATGTGTGGCCGCATCTGTTGATACGTGGGGTAATTGTATAAGAACTGGTGAGCCTTTTGATGCTAAACCTGGCAGTTATGTGGGAATTTCAAGCCAAAGCCAGCCTATGCCCATAGAGGATGTTGTTGAAAACATATGCATACAGTGTAAGGACGGAACATATAGTAGCGGTGGAGTCGCATCGTCGTGTTCGGTATGTCCAGCTCTAACCACTGCTGATGAACGGGACGGATGGAAAATTTCAAGTGGGGGTGATGGTGCAACATCGCCGCAAGATTGTTACGCCTATTTGGAAAGTTATCCGACAAATTGCGCCAGTGGCAGTTTCAAGAGAATGTTATTGGGTGCTGCTGGATATTATGGAAGTGAGTGGTTCGAATTAGAACCATTAAAGGCAGAACCTGGATATATAGTACAATTTGAAGATGGACAGACGACTGCGCCAGCATGTGTAGAATGTTCCGTGGGAACGTACAGTCCGGGTGGTGCGGTGCGTGCTTGCACCGCATGCCCGACGCCAGAGTTAGAAAATGCAGATGAATGGGATATTGCCACATATGGTAAAGGTGCTACATCCCTGTCGCAGTGTTATGCTTTTTTAGATGTGTTTGGAAAGCCCGAAGGGGAGGGATGTATGCAAGGGTTTATCAGGATAGATATGGGCAGTGACGGTACGTATGATATTGAAAATGCAGAGGCAATGGGCTTTGCGGCAGAGCCTGGATATTACTTGACTGGGGCAGGGCTTGATGCGCGCTGTGAAATATGCGCCGCGGGTACATACAGCGAAGGTCATGGGGCGACCGAATGCACCGAATGTTCGGCCGGAACATACAGCAGCGAGCCGGGCGCGTCCGGATGTACCGACTGTCCGCTTCCCATACAGTATGCGGGTGTTATGACTATCTGGGAAAGTATAGAAAAACCGCTTGATGGAATCGATAAATGTAGTTTGGTGTTTTTATTTAACCCTGATACGGTAGAAATGTTGCCCGACAATATGGGTAAAGATGCACAGAATGCGATTTTTTGTAAATATTGTGATGGAGATTATGGTGTGTCCGATACATGTGGCAATTCTTGCGGGGTACTAGATCAGATCAACTTCCATTGTGCGCCCGGATATTATCAGAATATGTCGCCTGATGACTTTGGGAAAAAATATACTTTGTTAAATATGGAAGACTGGTTTGATAAGTGTGCAGCCCCGGGTGTCGATTATTGGGCGGATGGGACAAGTCGGTATCAATGTCCAACTGGATTGACGACCATCGGGTATGGTGCCGGCGCGGACGAGGCCGCCGACTGCGGACGCGTGTTGCACTTTGGGAATGATACGCTGTATCTGCGCAGTGTGAAAAAGACTGACCATGCGTTGCACGTTGGGATAAATGGGACGGTGTTCTATGGTAATATGGGTACTGATTTGTCTAAGGGCAGTTTAAGGATAAAACTGGGCGATACGACGTATTCAGTGTATGACGACAGTATGTAGAAAACGGGGCGCACGCCCCGTTTTAGTTACTGGTTACTCGTAACTCGTTACTCGTGTTTCACCCTTCGCCGGGGCTTCGGGTGATGAACCACCCCGGCACTTCGTGCCACCCCTCCGTAGAGGGGAACTTGTTACGTTCCCGTTGCGGGCTAAGTTCCCCTCCATTGGAGGGGTGGCGGCTTGCCGACGGGGTGGTAAGAGAGCGCGGGATTAGGTACTTACTCCCCTTTGTCATCGCGAGCGGAGCGTGGCGATCCAGTAAATAAAAAAGCACTGCGGGCGGATGCCCGCAGACATATTGCACTGGATTGCCACAGTCGTACGACAACGTTTTCAACGTTGATCGTACTCCTTCGCAATGACAAGGGGGTGCTCGTATTAGCCCCACCCCCCGACGGTCTTACGACCGCCACCCCCCGCCCCCACAACAGGGGCGGTGGGCATTCATACGACCGATGCGACGAATTACTGAGATTGTTTCCATTCTTGGGCGGTGGCATTAGACCACCCTTTGCCAACGCTTCGGGTGACAAGCCCCACCCCCCGTCGCGCGGGGCGCGCCACCCCCCGCCCCCACACCGGGCCCCGCGCAAACAAAGTTTGCGTGGGTGGATTCTGGGGCGGTGGGCATTCATACGACCGATGCGACGAATTACTGAGATTGTTTCCACTCTTGGGCGGTGGGGATTAGACCACCCTTCGCCGAGGCTACGGGTGATGAACCACCCCGCCCCAACCACCCACGAAAATTGCATTTTCGCGGGGCCCGGTATCGGGCACCCCTCCGCTAGATGAGGAACTTTGTTCCGCGACGGTACGGGGGCAGCAGCAGACATATCCTGACCCAGATGGGAAATTAGGTCGTGGTGGAATTATTCACCCTGGTGGCGGGCGGCGGATAATGCTGTGCGCAGGGATTGTTCTGCAATCTGTCGAATTTTTTGCGCAAATGTCCGTAAATTCAGTGTGTCTGCAACACTGTCGGCAAAAATTTGCGATATGTATTCAATCTGTGTCGGTGCAACTATATATACTTCACTGGTTATATTCGCCGGGTTCAGTCGGCGTGCCGTTGGTTCGCGCATAATATTCCCCCCGTTTGTCAAATAATTTTATCGTTTTATACTTGTTTGTTTCATCTTTTGCATTATATCATAAAGTGCCTTGACCGCAAGGCGCAAAATTGCTATACATTTTGGGACAAGTACAGGGGAATTTGGTATGTTACAAAATTTAATTGGAAAAATTCTTGGCTCGGCCAATGACAGAATTGTGAAATCTTATGACAAGGTTGTTTCTTTAATCAACGATTTGGAACCTAAATACGTCGCGATGTCTGATGAAGAATTGCGCGCCCAGACCGATATTTTGCGCAAGCGGTTGGAAAATGGCGAAAAAGAAAAGGACATTTTGCCAGATGCGTTCGCCGTCGTGCGCGAGGCCGCCAAACGTTCAATCGGACTGCGGCATTTTAATGTGCAATTAATTGGCGGTATGGTGCTGAATAACGGGCAAATCGCTGAAATGAAAACCGGCGAAGGTAAAACGTTGGTCGCGACTTTGGCTTTGTATTTAAAGGCTTTGCATGGTCGTGGCGCGCACTTGATTACAGTGAATGATTATTTGGCGTCGCGTGACGCGCAATGGATGGGGCAAGTTTATCGGTTCTTGGGCATGACGGTCGGAATTATCCAGCATGATATGACCGATGATGAACGCCGTAATGCGTATGCGTGTGATATTACGTATGTGACCAATTCTGAATTGGGATTTGATTATTTGCGCGATAATATGAAATTTTCCAAGACTCAGCAGGTTTTGCGCCCGTTCTTTTTCGGTATCGTCGATGAAGTGGATAGTATTTTAATTGATGAAGCGCGCACACCACTGATTATTTCTGGGCCGGCCGAAGATACCAGTGAATTATATGAAAAGGTTGATGCGGTTGTCGCAAAGTTGGGGCCGGATGATTACAAGAAAGATGAAAAAGATCGCCACGTGACATTGACCGAGGGCGGTGTTGATACCGCGACGCGTCTGTTGCAGGAAGCGGGTTTGTTGGTTGGCGATAATCTGTATGCGTCTGAAAATGCCGCGTTGGTTATGCATATCCAGCAGTCTTTGTTGGCGCATCATCTGTATCAGAAAAACGTTAATTATGTCGTTCGTGATGGCGAGGTTTTAATCGTCGATGAATTTACCGGACGTGTGATGACCGGGCGTCGTTTTGGCAAAGGTCTGCATCAGGCAATCGAGGCCAAAGAACATGTGCGGGTCCAGCCTGAAAATCAAACTGTGTCCAGCATTTCGTATCAGAATTTGTTCCGTTTGTATCCGACTTTGGCCGGTATGACCGGAACAGCCATGACCGAAGCGGCCGAGTTCGAAGAAATTTATAAACTGCGGGTGGTGTCTATCCCGACAAATCGGCCGGTTGCGCGTATCGATCATCATGACGAAATTTACCGTAACAAAGATGAAAAATACGATGCCATCATCAAGCAAATCGAAGATTGTATGGCGCGAAAGCAGCCCGTTTTGGTGGGGACTGTTTCAATCGAAAAATCCGAAGAATTGGCCGCAATCGTGCGCAAGCGGTTGGGAATCAACCCAGCCGTGCTGAACGCGAAACACCACGAGTCCGAGGCAAAAATCGTTGCCCAGGCCGGCGCACCAGGGGCGGTTACAATCGCAACCAATATGGCTGGGCGTGGGACTGATATTAAGTTGGGCGGTAATGCCGAAGAATTGATTGCTGAATTGTCGCCCGAAGATCCTGAATTCGACGCGAAAAAGAAAGAAATATACGACCGTATCGAGGCAAATAAAAAACAAGTCCTGGACGCCGGTGGGTTGTATGTAATTGGGACTGAACGTCATGAATCGCGTCGTATAGATAACCAATTGCGTGGGCGTTCCGGTCGTCAGGGTGACCCTGGGGATTCTAAATTCTTTTTGGCGTTGGATGATGATTTAATGCGTATATTTGGCGCCGCGCGTTTGCAAGGAATGCTGACCACGTTGGGGTTAAAGCCGGGCGAAGCCATTACTCATCCTTGGATTACCAAGGCTTTGGAAAAAGCACAAAAGCGTGTCGAGGCCCGGTATTTCGAGGCTCGTAAAGAGTTGTTAAAATACGATGACGTTATGAATGAACAACGAGGTGTTGTGTATAAGCAGCGCGATGATTTAATGGTGACCGAAGATTTGGCACCTTTGGCGCGCGAAATGATTGGTGATGTTATCGAAATGATTTGCGAAAATAATATCCCAGAAAAAGCAACCCCGCCGGATTGGAATCTGGGCGGAATTCACGACAGTATGGTGCGCGTGTTCGCGTTGGATATTACAGATATTGAAAAATGGAAAACTGATGAAACAATATCTGAACGGCGCGCGTATGAAGTTCTGTATAACTTGGCAATGCGTCGATATCAGCAGCAGGCCGAAAAGTATGGCCCCCAGTTGATGCAAATGGCCACACGGCAAATGATGTTGGGGGCGTTGGATTCTGTGTGGAAACGACACCTGCAACAGATGGATTATTTGCAGACGGGTATCGGATTGCGTGGATATGCCCAGAAAAATCCGCTGTATGAATACAAGCGCGAAGCGTTGGCGTTGTTCCGCAATACGATAAATAATTTCAAAATTATGTCTGTGTCGTATATTTGCCGTATGGAATTAACGCACGAAGACGTCGCAAAGACTGAACGCGAACGCGCCCAGCATGATGCTGAATTGAATCAGGCCGGTGAAGCGCGCAGAAATGCGCCGTGTCCGTGTGGGTCTGGATTAAAATACAAACATTGTTGTGGAAAGTTGAAGTAGAAAACGGGGCGAAAGCCCCGTTTTATTTACTCGCGACTTGAGTTTCACCCTTCGCCAGGGCTTCGGGTGATAAACCACCCCGCCCCAACCATGGTGGGTTATTTTGTTTCGCCCAGGTATATGCCCATATTTGTTGCGATTTCCAATAATGGATCGTCGGGCGATACGTATGCGTCCGATGTTTTCAAATCTGGGATGTTGGGGTCGGCCGTTACATCGCCTGTTGCGAAAAAGTCCGCCAAACTGACCGTTTCGCATTTGCAGTGATTTATTGCCGTCATAACATACGTTTCATTATTTTCAATCGCACGTAATGCACAATCGGCCATACGTGCGGCCAAAATTCTGTCTGATGCAGTTGTGTCGCCCACGCGTTGAGTATGCTCGGGGTAAGCGGTGCGATTTTCCAATCCGGCCGCAGTCAATTTTCGTGAAATCATATCCGCAGGACGCCCCGAATGCCCGCGCAGGGATATGCCTTCGGATACCAAGATAATCCCGTAATCGCGCGGTGATTTTTTTATGTGATTAATCAGCGAATTTACATCAAATTTTATTTCAGGTATTAAAATCGCAGTCGCCCCGATGGCTATACCTGCGTTTAATGCCAACTGACCGCAATCGCGCCCCATCGTTTGTGTCACGAACCAACGGTGATGGCTGCGCGCGGTAAGCATTAACTGGTCACAGAATGATGTTAATTGTTGAACCGCGGTGTCGAATCCGATTGTTCGGTCCGTTAATGGAATGTCCATGTCAATCGTTTTTGGGATGCACACCAATTGCAGACCCGAGTAAATTTCGCGGTTGCACCACGCCAAAGATAAACTGCCGTTGCCACCGATTAAAATAACTGCATCCAGTTTTAATTCCAATAATGATTTACGCAATTTTCTGTTGAAACGTGCCAAATCGCCAGTTTTTGCCGCAGTTTCAAAATTCAGTGCGCCTGTGCGACCGTTGTGCAAAAAACTGCCCGCAAGGCGTGCGGCCTCGATCGGTAATGTCGTGTTATCAAAAGTTATCGCACGCGGTGGTGTGGCGCACAGGCCATCTGTGCCGTCCAATATGCCGACCAGTTCCCATCCGCGCAAAGTTGCACCACGGTACAGGCGTTGGATTACCGTGTTTAATCCCGAACAATCGCCGCCTGTGGTTAATACACCCAATCTTTTCATTAAATTCCCCCGTTTATTTCCGTGTAATTATATCATAAATAAATTGACAAAGAAATTATATTTGCAATAATTTGTCCAAAGATTTTAACTTTATCCCGCACAGGAGATTTCAGTATGGCGAACAATAACAATATTGGTAAAACTAAACGTTCCACAGATGATTTGATTAACAGCGCAATTGCCCAACAAAACGATTGGATGGAAAATCGGCGTACGTTTGCACGTCGTTTTTTGAAAACGCTGAATATTTTTGCGCGGCCGAATCCTGATAAAAACGCAGATGCAAATGCGGGCGATGTAAAGCGCGACAATCGTCGCAGTAATGGTTTGCGTGCGTATTGGTTTCCAATTCTGTGCGCGGTGGTGGTTGTGTTGATTGCGGTTTGGGTCGCGTTTTTTCATCGCCCCAGTCAGACTGTTGTGATTGTGCCACCGGTTGCAGAACCAACAACACGCATCGTGGCTGAAACCGTTGTCCAGGTGTCCGAACCAACGTTTGACATTGTGCGTATCGAACCATCGGGCAATGTTGTAATAGCCGGCCGATGGATTGCAAATGACAGTGTTTCAATCGTTGTAAATGGCGAAATTGTTGCGACTGAACGCACGAATGAACGTGGCGAATTTGTTTATTCCCCTGCCCGTGCGTTTGATGCAGGTAATTATAATATCAGTTTAATCGGTGTGCGCGGAAATGTTAAATCCATGGATAATGTGTTTGTGTATATTTCGCCACGTGGGTATAAAAATTCTGTGTCTTTGTTGATGACCGAAGATGGCAGTACTTTATTCCAGGCGCCGACCATGTTGGTTGATGGCGATTTGGCCGTTACAAAAATCGATTATTTGGATACTGGACGTTTGGTTGTGACCGGCGATGCGTTGCCGCGGTTGCGTGTGTCGTTGTCTTTGAATGACGAATATTTGGGATGGACACGTGTGTCTGACCATAAACATTTTGGATTGGGCGCAGATGTTGATAATAAATTAACGCCGGGCGCAGAATATAAATTGACTGTGCGTTTGCATGATGGCGATGGGCGTACTATTGCCGAAGTTACACATAAATTCGAAATGCCGAATATGACCGGCGATGATGACACTTTCTATACAGTGCGTCGCGGGGATTGTTTGTGGATTATTGCGCGTAATTTCCTGCGTCGTGGTGTTTTGTTCAGCATTATCGCAGATCGCAATAATATCGAAAATCCAAACTTGATTTTCCCAGATCAAAATTTACAAATTCCAACAAATGCAAGCGTGGGTGATTAAATGAACGAAAAACGCCAAGAAAAGCAACAATTTTTTAAGCCGACTGTTGATATGCAACAGGTTGAGTCTGCGGAAATTGTGGCAATGGCGGAATCGTTAATACGGCGTGCCGATGCGGCGGGTGCGTATGCCATTATGCGGCAATTGGAACAGTTGCGTAAAAATTTGTTATCATCGCGTGCAAATAAAAAAATAATGCGCGCCGCGATTACAAAAATGGAAAAACTGCAACGCGAATTAAATCAGAAAGTCAGGTAAGCGCATTATGAAAAATATATTTGGATACTTCGTTGGTGTTTTACTGTTTTTGGTGTTCTTTCCGGCGTTGATTGTGCCAATTGTATTTATTTCATATATGGTGTGGCATGTAAAAAAATTTGAAGAACCCAGATTATATAACGATTTCAAAGACGAATATGTTGAATATAAAAAAAGAACCCCGTTATTGTTTCCAAAATTCAAAAAATAAAACAAAACCGACGCAAGGTCGGTTTAATTTTTTGGTGCGGGCGAAGGGAATGTATAATTCCCTGCCGAAATCAATCCAATCGCTGGAGCTCTTGGTGATTTCGGCGGGCCCCTTTCACTGCGCGCTGACGCGCTGCGTTCCGAACCCTGCGCCGCTGGCGCGGCTTTGTCGGGTTCAATTCCGTCGCCGACAATCCAAAAAACAAAACCGACGCAAGGTCGGTTTAATTTTTTGGTGCGGGCGAAGGGAATCGAACCCTCGTCTTCAGCTTGGGAAGCTGACGTGCTGCCATTATACCACGCCCGCGTGTTGTGTGATTCTATAACACACGCGAAAAAATGTCCAGTTTTTATTTGTTGTTGATTTTTTTGTCGGATAGGCCTATGCTTTCTTATTGCTGTATATAAACCAATAAAGGGGGAATAATTATGGCAAATGAAAATATGAATCCGTTAATCGGCGCCCAGCAACGGGTCAAGGTTGCATGTGAAAAACTGGGGATGCCGGCGGATGTTTATGAAATTCTGAAATATCCACAACGTATCATAGAGGTTTCGATTCCGGTTAAAATGGACGATGGTTCAATTCGTACTTTTACAGGTTTTCGTGCCCAGCATAATACTGCCATTGGTCCGTCCAAGGGTGGCGTGCGTTTCCATCCAAATGTAACACGTGACGAGGTTGCCGCCCTGTCCATTTGGATGACGTTCAAATGTTCTGTGACTGGTATTCCATACGGTGGCGGCAAAGGCGGAATTATCGTTGATCCAAAAGAATTGTCAGCCGGCGAATTGGAACGTCTGTGCCGCGGTTATGTTGATGCAATTTATCCGATTTTGGGTGAAAAGCGCGATGTGCCCGCACCCGATGTTAATACCAATGGGCAAATCATGGCTTGGATGATTGATGAATATATCAAATTGTCGGGCGAATCTTCGTTTGGTACTTTCACAGGCAAACCGGTTGAATTAGCGGGTTCCAAGGGACGTAATGCTGCGACCGGGTTGGGTATTTCCATCATCATTGCCAAGGCATTGGAAAAACAAGGCAAAGAAATGCGCGGTGCGCGTATCGCCATCCAGGGATTTGGCAACGTTGGCAGTTTTACCGCGAAATGCAGCCATGACATGGGTGCGAAAATCGTGTCCATTGCTGAATGGAATACAACGCTGTATAACGAAGACGGTATCGATATCGATGCTTTGATGAAATTCAAGGCTGATAATAAAGGCAGTATCAAAGGATTCCCGGGTGCGTCCGAAATCAGTATCGAACAATTCTGGGGATTGGATGTTGATGTTTTGTCGCCGTGCGCGATGGAAAATACAATCAACAAAGATACTGCGCCGTTAATCAAAACTAAATTGGTTGTCGAAGGTGCGAACGGTCCAACCACACTGGAAGGCGAAGAAATATTGTTGGCAAACGGCGTGACTGTGGTGCCTGATATTTTGGCGAATGCCGGTGGTGTGACGGTTTCTTACTTTGAATGGGTACAAAATCGCTATGGTTATTATTGGGGCGAAAAAGAAGTCGAAGAAAAAGAAGAAATCGCAATGAAAGATGCGTTCGACGCCATTTATAAAATCAAGGAAGAATACAACGTTTCCATGCGCGAGGCTGCTTATATGCACTCGATTAAGCGCGTGGCGGGCGCAATGAAATTGCGCGGTTGGTATTAAACCTGTGATATATATGCAAAATAAAAATCCCACAATCGTGGGATTTTTTTTATTTGATTCTTTTTTATTATTCAGCACACAATTCAACGGCATACGCTTCGCCGGCCATATCTTCGGCTGTGCCACAGAACAGGCGGAAATTGCACTTGTTTTCAGGCTTGTTCATCGCCGCCATTGTGTTATCTGGGATAATGTTCAGCAAACATGTGCCTTCGGCAATATACTGCGCAGGGTTTTCGATGGACAAAAATGTTGCCGATTTTTCTTTGGCTGCGACGGCCAAAACGGCTTCGTTCGCAGGCAATGAAATTACATAGTCACCAGCCGCGCCCAATGCAACGATTGCAATTGGTTGTTCGGCCGATGCCGCGTTGTTGATTTCTGTTTCAATTGTTGCAAAGTCTGCTGGTGTTGGTTTTTGTTCGCCGCATGCAACCAAAGCCACAGCCGCGATTGCCAATAATGACAGTTTTTTCATGATTTTTCTCCTTGGGTTTTGTGTGTTATCACGTCGTTAAGTATAGCAAAAAAAAACGTATTGCACGTAAAAAATTACAAAATATTTGACTTTTTTGCTTTTGTGGGTAATAATCGGTAACGCAAATCCCAAAGATTGCCATCACTGTTACCCCAGTACGCGGTATGCGTATGGTACATCATCCGACGAGTATTCGTCCTTGGTGCGTGGCTTTCTGTATGGATTAAACAGTTAAAATTAAAAGGAGCAAAATTATGGCAACTGTTATCAGATTGGCGCGTTTCGGTGCAAAAAAACGCCCGTATTATCATGTGGTTGTGACTGATTCACGTAATGCGCGTAATTCAGGCAATATTTTGGCGACTGTCGGTAAATATGACCCTATGTTGCCGCGCGATAATGAAAAACGCGTTGTGTTGAAAATCGACGAAATCAAAGAATGGTTGGGCAAAGGTGCAAAACCGTCTGACCGTGTTTATCGTTTCTTGGCGAATGCCGGTTTGGTTGCTGCGCGTGTTGTGCCGAACCAGACGAAAAAGAATCTGCAATCTGAAAAAACTTTGCAGAAAATCAAAGATAAACAAGACAAATTGGCCAAAATAGCCGAAGAACAAGCAGCAGCAGAAGCCGCCGCCAAGGCCGCAGCCGAGGCCCCGGCCGAAGAATCTGCGCCGGCTGCCGAAGAAGCACCGGCCGAAGCACCAGTTACGGAAGAATCTGCATCGGTTGCTGAATAATTTTGCGTATGCCCGGGCGTGCCCCGGGCATAAATTTCTGATTAAATAAAGGATTGTGTTAAAATGCCAAAATGTCCAGTTGATAAAAATGTAGAATGCGATTATTCTTTCCGTGCGTGGGAATGCCGTCGTCAAATCGATTTCGCCGCCGCGCGTAATTACAGATACTATATTTACGAAAATGGCGATTGTCCCGCTATGTCGAAATATTGCAGTCGTCTGTATAAATTAAAAAAGCAACAACAAAGATAAATGGCCGATAATAAAAAAATCTTGGTTGGTAAAATTGTCGCACCCCAGGGAATACGTGGCGAAGTGCGTGTTAATACTTATACTGCAAATCCAACAGATATGCGGGATTTGCGTGTTATGTCACCACAGTTTGCAGATGGTGCGTTTCATTTTGTGCGTGCTGTGCCGGCATCGGCCGTTATTATTGCGCGAATTGATGGTGTAAATGATCGTAATGCGGCTGAATTATTACGCGGCGCAGAATTGTTTATAAATCGCGATGATTTGCCCCAACCCGCCCCCGGCGAATATTATCATGCTGATTTGATTGGCGTGCCGGTCGTGCGTGACGGTGTGCAAATTGGTGTGGTGGATAATATCCAGAACTATGGCGGTGGGGACATATTGGAACTGGATAACGGCGATTTGATTGCTTTTAACAGTGTCTATGTGGATTTAGAAAATAAAACCATTTATATTCGGGGTTGAATATGAAAAATAAAATGCAGGGTTTGCCCAGAACTTTTATATTGGAATCTGAAAGATTCATATACGCGTATGTGCCGAAAACACCGTATGTTTCCAAGACTGGCGTACGAATGGCGTCTTGTGTTTTTACCTGTCCCCAGTTTATGGATTACAATGTGGATAAATATGGGCGTCGGATTATTTCAAAAAATACGGTGTGTCCGTATGCTTCTGCGATAATGGGACGGACTGTGCAGTGTGATGGAAGTCGTGTTTATTTGAATGGTGAAATCACGTACGCTTTGTATGGATATAATCCCGTTAAACAAATTGGTATCCCAGAATACGAACGTCAAATGATTATCGCAGATTTAGCAAAAAGGAATCAAAATGGCAGATAAAAAATCAGGTATTCAAGTATTTTTCAAGTTCGGTGATTATGGTTATAATGATTTGGTCGCCACTTGTGCAGATGATACATCGTGCCCAATATTTAATTTGTTGGATGCGTGCAAAACGCACTATACAACATACCGGTACATTGCGAACAGGTTACGCGCGGTCAGTGTTGCTGCGTTAAAAGAAAAAGACGCAACAAAAAGCATGATAAATTTGTCTGAATATTTATGCCAAAAATGCAAAAATCGGATTCGTTAAAATGCACTTTAATATACTGACCATTTTTCCAGAAATGTTTCCCGGTACGTTGGGCGGCGGGGTTGTTGGACGCGCGATGAACAACGGCGTGTGGTCGTATGACGCAATAAATATTCGTGATTTTGCACATGATAATTACGGCAGTGTCGATGATGAACAATTCGGTGGCGGCGTGGGGCAAGTTATGCGGCCTGATGTATTGGGTGACGCAATCGATTCAATTAAAAATCGCGGCAAAATCATATATTTTTCACCGCGTGGGCCACGTTTGACGCAAAAAATGGTGCGTGAATTTGCGGCGGATAAAGATGCAAATTACACCTTGCTGTGTGGGCGGTACGAAGGAATTGATGAACGAATCATCGAAGAATATGATATAATGGAGTTATCTATCGGCGATTATATACTGTCGGGTGGCGAAATTGCGGCGCAAGTTTTTATTGACAGCGTCGTTCGCGTGATGGATAATGTGCTGGGCGGTGGCGCAGATGCCACAGCCAACGAAAGTTTTGAAATCGGGGGGCTGGAATGGCCGTTATACACCCGCCCGTCGGCATGGCGCGGACGCAATGTCCCAGAAGTCCTGCTGTCCGGTCACCACGGCAATATTGAACGGTGGCGGAAACAACAATCGGACGAGATAACAAAACAACGTCGTCCGGATTTAATAAAGGAAAATGAAAAATGAGCATTATTAAAAAAATCGAACAGGCGCAAATCGAAAAACTGCGCGGTGACAAAAAAATCCCTGCGTTCAAATCTGGGGATACCGTCAAAGTGCATGTGCGAATCAAGGATGGCGATAAATTCCGTATCCAGGTGTTCGAAGGTGTTGTTATCGCACGTGATGGTGGCGAAGGCAACAATGCGTCTTTTACTGTGCGTCGTGAATCATACGGCGTTGGTGTGGAACGCAAATTCCCGCTGTACAGCCCTGCGATTGCAAAAATCGAAAAAGTGCGTACCGGTAAAGTTCGTCGTGCTAAATTGTTCTTTTTGCGTGGATTGTCTGGCAAAAAGGCGCGTATTGTGGAAGATTTGTCCGCTACGGCCGCTGAAAAAGCGGAAAAGAACGCTGATAAATAATTCGCAATTTGCAAATTATATAAAAATCCCGCGTCTGCGGGATTTTTGTTTTTAAGCGTTTGACTTTATATGCGCGCAAATGTAACATTATAATTATGAAAAATTTAATAAAATCTTTATTGTTGGTAACGGCGTTGGTTGTGGTGACCGGTGGCGATGCGAATGCGTATGTTGATAAACAAACCGCGGTTGTGCGCATTATGAACAAGGCCGCGGGAAAAGTCCAGACCGTATCTTTGCCCGTTGGATTGCCGCAAACTTACGAAAAATTGACTTTGTTGGTGCAATCGTGCAAGCAAACTGACCCGTTTGATGCCCAGGATTATTTTATGTTTGTTGAAATTAATAAATCTGACCAGGGAAAAATTTTCAGCGGTTGGATGAGTGCGAATGAGCCTGGTAATAATCCTTTGCAGAATGCTGATTATGATGTTTGGTTGGTAAATTGTGAATAATTGCGGGGTGCGGTATGAATTTTTTTAAGCGTTTTTTGAAAATTTTTATCGGCATCGCAGCGTTGATTTTTGTTGTTGTGGTGTTTTTCTTTGCTATGCGGTCGGGCGAATTGGAAACGGCCAGTCTGAAACAATGGCGTGGTGCGGATTTGGTACGTCGGACGGCGGCTGCGCAAATTATCACCGCCAGTAATGAAGATTTGGAATTGTTGGTTCAATGCGTTGATAAAATTGCGACGTTGCCTGAATCAAATGATATGGCCGTGCGCGACGCGGTTGCATTGTGCTATACCGGGATTCAGGTAAATAAAAATAAGTAAGTATGAAATTTTTTTCCTTATTCGTTTTTGCGTTTTTAATTGTGGGTTGTGCAACCAATTATGATATTGGACATAAATATCTGGGGGCAAAATATGTCGCCGATCCGTTGGGCGAAGGTTATGGGTATGATGCAGACCCACTGATACGCAAAGACGCGTTCGATTGTGTTACTTTTGTCGAGACTTCTTTGGCAAATGGAAAATTAAAAAACTTAAATAAAATCAGATATAAAAATGGCGATGTTAATTTTCTTTCTCGGAATCATTTTATTGAATCTGATTGGTTGGAAAATAATGCAGATTTGGTCGAAAATGTGTCGTCAAAATACGGTGATGTGGCCGTGCGACATGTCATAATCGACAAACAAAATTGGTTGCGCGTTGTGCATAAAATGGATTCTGAATTTCCAGTTCGCGAAATCGATTTGGAATATATACCGTATGAAAAATTGGGGCGAATAAACACAGATGATGCCCTGATAGTTCTTTTTATTACTGGAAATTCAAATAAAAGTGATACAATAGGGACTGATTTGGCGGTGGTGCATGTTGGTTTTTTGTTGCCGAATGGTGTGCTGCGTCATGCTTCGTCGCAATATGGACGTGTTATGGATGTTGATTTTTATGAATATGTTGCGGCGCGCGCAAAAAACAAAAATAATATTGGTGTAACGTTGGTGGAAATAAAATGAGTGCAGACAAAATAATTCAGATGGATATGGGGGCTTTGGCGGCGGCCGGGGGCGCACACGACACAGCGCGTCCGATACTGTGTTTGGGGATTGAATCTTCGTGTGATGAAACATCGGCCGCGATTGTCGATTCCAATCGAAATATTTTGTCGCATATAATTTATTCTCAAATCCCAGAACATCAAAAGTATGGCGGCGTGGTGCCTGAATTGGCGGCGCGTGCGCATATTTTGGCGATTGACGATGTTATAAAAAGAACATTGGATGCGGCGGGTAAAAATTTGAATGATATTGACGTGATTGCGGCCACGGCCGGGCCGGGATTGATTGGTGGGGTCTTGGTTGGTTGGATGGCGGCGACCGGGATTGCGCAATCCATGCAAAAACCGTTGGTTGCGGTTAATCATCTTGAAGGTCACGCACTGGTTCCGCGTTTGCATTCAGCGGCGGCCAATGGCACAGATGGCGCGGTTGATGTTGATTTTCCTTATTTGTTGATGTTGGCGTCCGGCGGCCATTGCCAGATTTTATTGGTGCGTGGTGTCGGTCAGTATGAAATGATTGGTCAAACTTTGGATGACAGCGCGGGCGAAGCGTTTGACAAAGTTGCAAAAATGTTGGGACTGGGGTATCCGGGCGGACCGGTTGTTGATAAGCGCGCAGCCATGGGCAATCCGCGTGCGTTTAATTTTCCGCGGCCGTTGTGTGATAAGCCTGGTTGTGATTTTTCGTTCAGCGGTATTAAAACCGCTGCGCGTACATTTTTGTCGCGCGAAACGTCGCCGTATTCAGATGAATTTATAAATGATTTTTGTGCATCTTTCCAGGCGGCTGTTGTTGATTGTATTATTAACCGATTGGAAAATGCGTTTGGCGATGCGCGTGTGATTACTGCAAATCCGCGGACTTTGGTTGTTGCGGGTGGTGTTGCCAAAAACAGTGCTGTGCGCAGTGCAATGGAAAATTTGGCCAAAAAGCATAATGTAACATTTGCTGCGCCACCGATGAATTTATGTACTGATAATGGCGCAATGATTGCGTGGGCCGGGATTGAAAATTATCGGTTGGGTCGTGTGGTAACCACGCCAATTGCGCCCCGCCCCCGTTGGCCTTTGACGGAGTTGTAAGATGACGGATATGACGCGGTATAACGCCGCTACAGAATTGTTGGCGAACCAGGTTCAATCTCAGTGGTTGAATTTGCCGAATGATTTTAATTCAAAATACGATATGGTTGAAATGGTGTGTGATTTTCGTGCTGCGTTTTGTAACAAGAATCTGCGCCGTTGGACTGTAAATCAAAAATACGAAAATGCCCGTATTGCGCGTGGTGCGTTTTCAGCCGGTTTTTGCGGAATTGCCAGTTATGCTTGGAATCATTTGTTCCGTATGCCCGATGGTGGCGAAATTTGGCGATTAAAATGGATAAATCATGAAAAATTTAACCATGTTTGGTTGGAAAATAAATTTACCGGCCAACCGTTGGATTTAACATTTGACCAGTTTATAGATGATGGTGGTCAGTATATAAAAATTCCGTATGATAAATGCGGAACCTTCACTGACAGCAATTTTGATTTTGAACGTGCATATATTTTTGCGCGGGGATTGGGAATAAACTTAAAGCGTATTGCATTTATAAATGCTTTGTCGCATCGCCACAGATAAACTTGTTTTTATCGGTAAATGTGCTATAATCTGCACATTATGACAACAGACGAATATTTGAAACAATATGATGCCGCCACACGTAAAGTAATGGCTTTGGCCGCGCAAATTGACGCACGGGTGCGGGATGAATATTTATTGGAATATCGGTTACAGGATATTACGTACGTTTTGCGCAGTAAATTCCGCGATGCGGCGTTTCGTAAAAGGTATGTGGGTAATTTGCCGTTTAATGGATTTGTTCCGTATCCAAAGGGTTTTTGCGCGCTTTCCACAATATGTATTTATAATCTGTATGGCGGCGACAGTATTTGGCGGCCGTCTGCGATAAAACTTGGCGCGTGGGAGCATGCACCCGTCGTATATCTGCAAAATTATGCGTTGGATGTGCCGTTCGATGTAACCGGCGACCAATTTGCGCCGCTGCGCGTCCCGTACGAGGTTGGCGAACCCATTAACAGACGTATGCAGGATATGCGTACACCAAATAAAGAAAAGTTTATTGCAGAAATCAAACAAGAATTGGACAGACGATAAAATTATGATGGAGAAACCACAGCCTTTTGTTCAGCCTGATATGATTTTCAGTGTTTCTGATGCATCAGCATTGTTAAAGAATGTTGTTGAAACCGCTTTTCCGCGGATTCGCATTCGTGGTGAATTGTCGCAAATTACACGGGCATCATCTGGGCATACTTATATGACTATAAAGGATTCTGGGGCCGCCATTTCCGCCATAATTTGGCGCGGAACGCCCGTTCCTTTTAAGTTGGAAGATGGGTTGGAAGTTATTATAACCGGTCGTTTTACAACGTATCCCGCGCGCAGTAATTATCAGATTATATGTTCTGAAATTGAAATGGCGGGTGCGGGCGCAATTTTGAAAATGTTGGAAGAACGCAAGCGTAAATTGGCGGCCGAGGGGTTGTTTGATGCGTCGCGTAAAAAGCCTTTGCCGCACCTGCCCCAGCGTATTGGTGTGGTAACCAGTCCGACGGGCGCGGCATTCCAAGACATTCAAAATCGTTTGCGCGAACGTTTCCCGGTGACTGTTGTTTTATATCCCGCCACTGTCCAGGGCGCGACCGCCGCAGCCGAGGTTGCCGCCGGTATTGAATATTTTAATCGTGCAAAGAACGTGGATGTAATTATCGTCGCACGTGGCGGTGGCGCATTGGAAGATTTATTGCCCTTTTCCGAAGAAATTGTTGTTCGTGCTGCGGCGGCCAGTGAAATACCGCTGATTTCAGGTGTGGGACATGAACCTGATTGGATGCTGATTGACTATGCGGCCGATGTGCGCGCGCCAACGCCAACCGGCGCGGCCGAGATGGTTGTTCCAACAAAACTGTCTTTAATCCAAGAATTGGATAATTTGTGGCACAGGTTATCGAATAATTTTACAACGCGATTGACCAATGCGAAAAATCGTATGGAGTCAATTGTTGTTAAAAATCCACGTCAGTTGATTATGGAGCATCAGCAACGTATCGACGATGTTGCGCGTACATTAAATATTATCATAAACGGCAAAATTGTTGCCGCGCGTGGGCGTATGGATGTGGTGGCCGGATTTCAGAATGTTTTTCAGAACAAAGTTGCGTCTTTGGCGCAATCGGTTAATCATCTGGGGCAAATGTTGAATTCGTTAAGTTATAAAAACGTGTTGGCGCGCGGGTACGCAATCGTGCGCGACGATAAAAATCAAATTATCAGTCGCGCAGACGGCGCACATCCTGCGGCCATCGAATTTGCCGATGGTGTTATCACTGTGCAAATAAAGCAGTGATTAAAATGTTGTTTTGAACCCCAGTTTGATTCCATCGCCATCGGCGGCAACTGTTACACGGTTGTCATATTTGCCGACCAACAGCCATGTAAAAAGTGCGCTGACCGCGGCACCGCCCAATACATCGTGCCAATAATGCGCCCGCGCATTTACGCGTGACCAACCTGTGGCCAACGCCATCGCGTATGGAATCAGCGCGGGCTTCCATCCGTAACGTTTATGCACAAACATTGCGGCCGAAAACGCACCTGCAGAATGACCACTGGGGAACGATTTCCAATCTGACCCGTTGGGACGTTGTTCCAGTTCCAGCATCTTTATACCCTCGGTTGCCACTTGGGCGACCGCGATAGAACCTGCCAGTTGCAATGTGCCTGCCCAATCTTTCTCAATTACTGTCATACCCAATGCATACGCTGGGGCCATAACCATCATCAAATCGCCCAGTTTGTTTGGGTCTGTGAATGGCCCCGCAAGTGCGTTGTTGGAAAGTGTCAATGTCACCCCAACAGAAAGTATGGCAAAAGTTCTACGTTTTGACATATTTTCCTATCCTTTGTGTAAAAAAAAAGACCACATATTTCAGTGGTCGGGAGTTAGAACAGTCAAACATTGATGACCCTCGCCATCTTGCGAGTGGCGACATCCCGACCTGGTTTGTCGGGACAATATTTCGTGGTATTTCAATGTTTTGGTGTTCTAGGCCAATCCACTGGATATGTCGTGCATATTATTGAATAATATTTTTATTTTTTCAATTGTTTTTAATCAACGTGCGCGCCGTTGCCAATGATTCAGGTGTAATTTGCGCCCCACTTATGATGCGTGCGATTTCGTTAATTCGGTCGTCGCCGTGAATTTCGGCAACGTCTGTTGTTGTCGTATCGTTCGCAGAATGTTTTGAAATTTTGAAATGTTTGTCTGCATATCCCGCAACCTGGGCAGAATGGGTTATGACCAATGCCTGGGACGATTTTGCCAATCTGTTTAATCGGTTGCCAACCGCCGATGCGGTTGCGCCACTGATGCCGGTATCGATTTCGTCAAATACAAATGTGTGCGCATTGCCGCCATCCGCCAATACCACGCGCAGCGCCAACATAAAACGAGCCAATTCGCCACCAGATGCTGCGCGGTGCAATGGTGCGAATGGCATGCCTGGGTTTGTTTTTATCATAAATACAACGTCGTCAATTCCGTGCGCGGATGGGGTTGCGTCTGTGCGCGATACGATAAAATCGGCCGCGCCCAATTTCAGATCCGGCAATTCCGCCAAAATTTGTTTGCGTAACATTTCGCCCGCGGCAATGCGTGCAGACGATAAGTCAGCGGCCGATTTTTCGAATTCTGATTTTTTGTTTGCCATATCGGCGGTTAATTTTTTTAACTCGGCGTCTGAATTTTCAATCGCGTTTAATTCAGCCGACATTTGTTTTAATTTTTCAGGCAATTCATCCGCAGAAACACGATGCTTGCGCGCGGCGGCGCGAATTGCGAACAATCTTTCTTCGATTTCGTCCAGTGTTGCTGTATCAACATCGGTTGGCGTTAATTTTTCCGCCACATCCGATACGATTTGCGCGGCGTTGTATAATGCGTCAATTTGTTCAGAATATGGATTTGGGTCGGTTTTTATACGTTCCAAAATATGTGCGACCGAAAAAATTACAGATTCCAACGACGTACCATGCGGGTTTAATTCCGCGGCTGCATCAGACAATATTGCGGCATCTTTTTCTGCGTTCATCATGGCTGTGCGTTTGGCGGCCAATGTTTCTTCTTCACCGATTTGAACGTTTAATGATTCCAATTCGCGCACGTTATGTTCCAAAAATTCCCGTTCCGATGCCGATTTTTGTAAAGTTTCACGCAACTCATCCAATCGTTTTTGTGCGTTATAATATTCTTGATAGTTTTTATTAACGTATAAAAGTAACTGATTGTAATTTTGATTGTTTTTAATTCCGAACAAATCCAAAGATTCGCGGTGTGTTGCCGGATTTAACAGTGCATGATTCGCAAATTGTCCGTGTATCTCGACCAGATTATCGCCAATTTGCTTTAATAACTTTATTGACACAGGTGTATCGTTTGCCCATGCACGACTTTTGCCGTCTGACGACAATGTTCGACGCAAAATTAACGCATCTTCGAATTCGATTCCGTTTTCATCCAACAAAGATTTTAATTTGTCGTCAATCGAGTCGAATTCTGCGATGACGGACGCAGTATCGCATCCATGGCGCACCAGGCCGGCGTCTGAACGCGCGCCCAATGCCAGCGCCAATGCGTCCATTAAAATACTTTTGCCCGCACCCGTTTCGCCCGTCAGTATATTCAGCCCCGCCCCGAATTCCAGATTCAGTTTTTCAATCAGTACTATGTTCGAAATGTATAACCGTGTCAGCATGTCGTGATTATAGTCGTTTAATGTAAAATAATTCAAGATTTTTATGAAAATTCAACCAATTCAAAATCTTGTAACCATAATATGTATCCGTGTGTCGTGTAATCGGGATATGCGTCGCGCAGCAAAGCGATATATTCGCGAATTTGGGCGGCGTATTTGTCGCGATATGCCGTTTTGTCGGTGTCTGATTTATAATCCAGTACGTAAATGTTTTTTGTTTCGTCGTCAATTACCAGGCGGTCAATGCGGCGGCTGATAAATTTGCCGTTTATGTTGCCTGCGATTGGGACCTCGGTACGTGATGTGGGTGTAAAAAATTTCATCAGTTGCGGATTTTTTGTTATTTTTGCAATCAATTCATCGTTGCCATGGGATTCTGTGTCACCGGCTTTGATTTTTTGCATTTTTGCGTGCAATTTACGCCCTGTGTCTGTGGCGTAATCGGCGCGTTTGATTTCTGATAATATCTCGTTCAATTTATTTGACATTTTGTATCCTGATACCGTTATCGATTTTTTGTGCATATTTGTCGTTGGACAGCACGCGCCACAACTCGTAATACCATGTTAAATCAGTGGCGTTATTGTTGCGTGTCGCATAACCGTATATATACAGCCGATTTATCGCGCGCGTCATCGCAACGTAAAGCAATCTGTAATGTTCGGCCGTTTGTGCCCGGGCGCGCGACGATGCGGCAATCTGGTAAGTGTCGGCGGATTTATTTTGTCGTGGAAACCATATCCACGGCGTTGGCAACCCGTTGCCGTGCGCGCGAATTTTTGCGCTTTGCAATTCTGGTGTAATACGAAATACATTTTCGATTTTTGGCATTCTGACCGTATCAATCAAGAATATAACCGGGGCTTCCAGACCTTTACTGCTGTGGATAGTGACAATGCGGACGCCGGGCGCAGCATCCATGTCGCGCTTGATAACACTGCCGCCGGTGATGAACCATTTTATAAAATCGCGCATTGTGCCGCTTTGAGTACGCTCGTACGCCAGACATATTGTTAAAAATTCTTCGAGTGGGTCAATGATTTGTTCGCCCAATGCAGCAATCATATTTTTTCGCGTGTCGTTTGTATTTAATACGTTTGTAAAAAACGAATATGGCGACATTGTGCTGGACCAATTTATGATTATTTCCAATCGCGAACGAATATCTGGGTTGGTTGTGGTCAAAATATCAAAAACAGTCGTTGGCGTGTATTGTTCCGATTGACGTTTTTTAATATTATTTTCATCATTTCGCATTTTGCAAATATTAAAAATATCGCGTTCAGACAATCTGAAAATCGGACTTTTTAACACACAACATAAACTGTAATCATCGGCCGTATTTATGCAAAATCGAACCAGGTTCAACAGGTCGCGAATTGCCGGAAAATTGGGTAATTTTATCCGGTCGCTGCCCGCGACGGGAATGTTGCGACGTTTTAATTCTTTTACCAATTTCGGTGACATGGGTTCGCGATTTTGCACCAGCACCATAATATCGCCCGGGGTAAATTTGCCTTCGTTCAGTACGGATTGGATGTTGTCTGCGATTGTCGAAATGTATTCGTCGCCATCCATATCAATCCCGCCGTTCCCCATTAATTCGTGCAACTCCACAAAAGCATCAGGGTCGTTTTTTACATATTTGTGGGTGTTGTTTATAAATCCTGTCTTTTCGCGAATTGTATCGTCGCCAAAAAATGCATCGACCGTATAAAGTATCGGCGGCATAGAGCGAAAACTTTGTGTCAGTGGAATTTCATGCAACGTGCGCATATTTTGTTTGATTTGTTCGGCGATATTGGCGCGTGTTGCGTCAAAAGCGCGTGGGTCTGCGCCTTGGAAAGCATAAATCGATTGTTTGGTATCGCCCACAACGAACAAAGAATGCGGATTGTCGGACGTGTCGCCGTCGGTAAAGAAGTCTGATGTCAGCATACGCAATACGTCCCATTGGTCGGGACTTGTGTCTTGGGCTTCATCGACCAAAATATGTGTCAGACGAATGTTTAATTGCGACAATACCCATCCCATAACGTCTGGCGAAGAAAATAATTTGCGTGTGTATAAAATTAAATCTTCGAAATCCAAAAGGTTTCGTTCGTTCTTGATCGATTTATATATGTTTGCAAATTCAGCCGATAAATCAAATAACGCCATCGTGTCATCAAATATTTCGACGGCAAAGCGTTGTTGATAAATTTCAGATAGTCTTTTTTGCTCGTCAATGGCCATTAATGCGCCGGCTTTTGCCAATGCTTTGGCGACGGTGGAATTTGGTGTTTTATCGGACTTTAAGTATGCGTTGGCGTATTCTTCAAAATCAATAGTTTTGTCAATGTATTGTTTTGTTGTATTGACAATATTTATTAATGTCTTGCCCGGTGTTTTTGATGCGTTTATGCAATTTTGGGTATCCAAGATGATTTTTTGCAGATGTTCGGTTGAAATATCAGTTTGAATCGGAGTATTTAATTTCAAAAATTCTGTAATTGTATCAATGAAATATTTGCGATACTTAACAACGTCTGTTATTTGAAAAAAATCTTTATAATGATTGCTTAAAATCCCCAATAATTTGCCCAGGCTGTTTTCGTCAATCCGTTCAACGATATGAACAAAAGCATCGCGTGTGCGTGCGTTATTTGATTTATTTATCAATCGCGAAAATGCGTCTTGTAATAAAATTCGTTGTGCATCGTCCGATACCATTGACCAAGCGGGTGAAATGCCGGCCTCGGTTGGGAATTGACGCAGGATTTCTTCGCAAAAACTGTGAATGGTTTTAATTTTCAACAAATCTGGGTTATCAATATATGTAAAAAATATTCCGCGTGCGCGCGCGATGTCATCTGATGTGGCGGGCTTGTTCATTGCCACGCCGTCCAACAAATCGACCAATTCGTCGTCTGTTGCCATTGCCCATTTTTGCAGTTCGCGTAAAATACGGTTGCGCATTTCGCCGGCCGCAGCCTTGGTATATGTAAGACACAGCACGCCGCAATCTGTAATATCAGGTGTGCGAAAAAATATTCGCAGCAAACGTTGCACCAAAACGCTGGTTTTACCGGTGCCGGCGTTCGCCTGGACCCATACGTTGTCCGTTGGATTGGCGGCCGCGTCTTGTTCCGGCGAAAGATTGAATTTTTTTACCATTATGCCCTTGCTTTATTATGGGGATTTTAGTATATATTCCATAGAACTGCAAGGATATATAAAACCGCATATTTCGCGGTACAGACACGGGGGGATTTGATGCAAATTTCAGATATTATTTTGATTGTTGGCGGGGCGTTGGGCGGATTATTATTAATCGCGTTGATTGTTTTATTCTTTGTTTCGCGCAGATCCCAACGGGTGATGCAATCTGTGTTGGATTTATTAACACGTCCCGAACGGGCGCGGGTAAATGATGCTGTGCGTGTGTTTAATGCTTTGGTTGCGGATGAAATGATTAAAATGGAATCGAATTTTCAAAATGTTCGCGAAACATTAAATGCCCAGATTGCCACTGCGACCGAGCTGAAAAATAATCTGGATGCGCAAAACGCGCAATTGATCGCCACAACCGATGAAGCGACAAAAAAAATGGCCACAATGGCCCAACGTTTGGAAAATACAGTCAATGGGTTGAACGGAATTGTTAATTCCAATGGTTGGCGCGATGTCGAATTGGCGACTGACAAATTCAGTGCGTCTGTAACCGATATGCTGGGCAAAATCGATGCGACCACGAATGATACGACTGAACGTACCGCACGCATCCACGACAGTATGACCCAGTGGATTGAAAACGGCAATACTTTGTCTGAAAAATTGCAGAATGAATTCAGTTCCAATACGGAACAAATGCAGACTTTGTCCGCGGAATGCGAAAATATGCAGCAAAAATTGTCTGAATTATCGGCAACAACGGCATCTGGATTTGAATCCGTAAAGACTGCGGCGGATGGGTACAGCGAAACAATGGACAATAATAACAAGCGGTTGGATGAACATCTGAATAAATTGGATGCGTTTGGAAAACAGGCGAAAAAGCAATTAACCGGCCAAGTTAATACGCTGACCAATACTGCAAACGTCGTTGCGGGCCAAGTGCGGCTGTCCGAGACATCTGTTGAATCCCAGGTTCGCAAATTAACCGATGCGGTCGAAACGTTGATGGGGGCAGCAACATCGACCGAGGCTGCTGTACGCAATATATCGCGCGAATTAACCGAATTGTGCAACCATTTCAACAAAGATATTACCGGTTTTACAAACGATATTGTGGGCGAATTAAAGACTGTGTCAGGCGTTGCGAATTCAACGCTGGAAAATACCAAGACCGCGGCGGGGGCGTTTTCAGAATCTGTGCGTGCGATGGCGACGGGGGTGCGCGAAACTTTAATCGAAATGAATACAGCGCATACGCAATTGTCGGGACAGTCGGAAAATCTGATAAAAATGTCGGCGGAAACAACGGCACAGTTACAGCCTTTGTCGGAATTGATAGAAAAGTATTTTGCTGCCCTGCCCGATTTGGCGCGTGATTCAGTGAATACAGGTGACAATTTGCAGAAAATTGTTGAAAATCTGAACGAAAAAATCGCGTTGATGAAGCAAACGGTTGCAGAATCGACCACTGCGATTGCGGATTCAGCCGTGAAATTGGAAGATTTGGCCGGCACATCGCGCCAACAAATGATAGATTTAATGTCTGATTATTCCCAGGCGGTTAATACTATGCAGACGTTGAATAAACAAATGATGGTTGCGCGCGCGACTGCGCCAATGGACGCGATGGGCGCGACGCCTGCGACATCGGCGGCATACGGACGCGTAAGTCCGGGGGACTTTTTGAAGCAAAGTGATAAAATGATGGAAAAATTGCACGAGCAAACTATGGATTTGACCCGTGCGGCCGGCGTGGAAATTCCAGACGTAGTATGGAAAAAATATCATGCGGGCGATAAAACGATTTTTTCAAAATGGTTTGCGAAAATAATGTCTGCGGCGGACAAGAAACAGGTGCGCGAAATGCTGAAAAACGACAGTGTTTTCCGTTCCCAGGCGACGCAATTCGTGCGTGGTTTTGATAAAGTTTTGAATGCGGCACGCGCGGCCGATGGGACTGATAAATTGGCAGGCGCGTTGGCGAAAACCGACCTGGGGCAAATTTATATCGCATTAAAGGGTCATGTATAATATTTTTATAATAAAAACCGCGCCCTGTAATCATTTTGCAGGGCACGTCTGGAAATACAAAGCACCGAATAAAATTCACCCGTGATAAACGCGTAAAGATGGACGAATTCCAATGGAATCCCGAACGCGATGGCGTCCCAATGGACATCCGCGATTTCCCATTGGTGTTTTAATTCCCCGGGGATACACTGTTTATTACATTTTCTGGCAAATTATATGTTTGAGGCACGCCGTTCGTCATACCGCTTTCAACATTTTCGATTCTTCGTATCATATCGGCATTATATGTTTTGCTTAAATCCGGCGCAAATGCATCCATAACCAATCTATCAATTTCATTGTCGTTTTCCAATTTAAAATACCCATCATTTACCACAATATATCTGTCTATTACTGGATTATCCTGTGGTGTTATAAGCGTTTCAGGGATATTTGAAGCACCAGATGAAGACAAAGGATTTTTCAAAATATCGTCACTTAAATCTTCTATTATTGCGTTATTATAAAAAACATTTTTGTCACTGTTTTTATATACATTAAGAAATCCCACACGACGATTACCGACTTCTTGTACGCCAATATGCTCGGCGGACAGTCCAGCGCCGCCATTGCTGATTGCACCAGTGCCAGCATAAGATACAGCATAGACATGATCAGTAGTTCCCAATGCGTTGCCCGTGGTGCCAGCCTTTGGCGACATATTTGCATACGCAGAACCCGGATCAGACGTTGAAAATTTTTGTCCGCGATATAAAACATCTTGTCCCGCATAATCGGATCTTATATATTCTGCGGCAGTAAATTGGTTATTATGTCGGATGTTTTCTATTAACGCGCCCAGCAATTCATCATTGGTTGATTTGGGTGTTAATCCTGTTTGCTCGTATAAAGTTGGATTATTATCAAAATAATTTCTGATATTTATCATAGCCTGGTCCCGGGATGTGCCAGTTACAACCGTTGGATCAATTTGCGATATGGTTGTTGGCGTAACCGCACCGCTTGTTCGGATACTGTTTTGACGCAATATATCATTTACAATATCAAATTGTTGCGTTGCGGTTTCTGGTGCCATAAACGGCGACACCAATTCGTAAGAGCCAGATACGGACGACCTGTTAATAACCCATGCAGATTGGTCAGAAACATCTGTTGATGCACGAATACCGGCATTGTTTAATATTTGTACGATTTCTTCGGGGCTTTTATCTGTCTGCTGTATGGCCCTGAAATACATAACAGGTTCCGTGATATATTCGCTTGTATTAGTACGGCGCGCATCCGCATGGGCCAAAGCCGCATCCATATCGCTTCTTTTGGACGCATTCAGTTGCAGGCGTTTCGCATCCAGCGCGCGCGTTGATTCGTCAGCGATTTCTTGGGACTGTCGTGCGATGGCCGAGATTTCATCTGCGTATTGTTGTGCAGAACGCAATGATTCCGCCGTTAATTCATTGGCGGGATTTTCGCGCAACAACGCAGATACCGCTGATGTCGCATCGTCAGCACGATTTTGCAGTGCAAATGCCAATTGGGTCGCATTATCGGCATATCTTTGTGCTTCTTCTATTGTCGATGCGTTTTTGATTAAATCAACATTATTAACCAATAATTGCTTAACCGTTTCGGCTTGGTTTTGCAGTGCTATTCTGGCATCATTTATATCATCCAACGTTTGCAATGCGTTATCTATGCCGCGGGTCATTTGCGATGTCAATGCATCCAGTGTATTTACAGTTTGAGTTATGGTTTTTGTAACATTTTTCAATCGTGTAAATCGTGCGACTACGTAACCGGGGTCATATATAACACTGCCGATTATCAGGGCGACTTCTGAAATCGGATCAATGTGATCCAGCAATGTTAATTTTGATTGCTGCATTGCGCAATCGGCCGGGCTGGCATATACCGTTTGTCCAGCGTCATTTTTTCCACATGCCACAAACTCTGTTTGAATTAAGCCTATTAACCTGTCCATTGTTTCATCAACAACTGCACGGTCGTCTGTGTTCAAGTCACTCATAACGCCCGACAGTGTCGCATAGTGTTTTTCCAATACATCCAGTGCGCACTGTTCCGTTGTACATGCGTTCGCGTCCGTCACAAAATCTACAAACTTCTTAGCGGCTTTTTCGCTTAATCTGCGGTGATTGGCGTCAATGGTATAATTTATTGCCAAATCCCCGGCCAACATAGCAACCCCGTTTATTACAACTGGTGCAGCAGCGCCGCCACTGGCAATTGTTAATACCGTGCCACCAACAATAACCACCGCGCCAATCACGTAGCCCGCGACAACATTGCGCTGATACGTCGCCATTGCGTTACCCAATACACATGCACGCATGTCGTCGTCATAATATGCGCCATTTTCCGAACCAGACGCACGCAATTTCGCATCCAATGCATCACATTCTGTTGCCGTTAATCCACGACAAGTTTCGCCGTTAAATGTGCCGCCGTTTATAATACACTGCATTATGTCCATGCCCGTCATAGTTTGTGCGTCGGATTGGGTTGCCAATTCATCGAATATAAAATCAACCTGTTGGGTGCCGACGGTGCATTGCATTATCCAATTCGTGCCCAATGATGTTGGATCGTTTAATTCAACTATATCAGAATCACATGTTATGTATTCTTCATCTGGGAATATGGATGTTAAATACTGTTCCAGCATCGGTTTCGCGACCCCAGAACGTATTTTTACATCATAAAATACATAACTATCCACGCCGTCAATGTGATTCAAAAATATATTATCACGCGTATTTACAGTGCGCGATATGCGGCATGAACCCTGGTACATTGCACTGTGACCAATTGTTGGGGCAAATGTCGCCAATTTGTCGCACTTGGCGCGTTCCATATCACACATTGTCCAATAATCATCAGTGCCCGCAACCGTGCCGCCAAACATTTTGCACAATGCCGCGTTTTCAGAATCAACCATACGCCGGTTATATGACTGATTCAATGTATCAAATTTGAATTCGTATGCGGTTTTATTAGCGCTGCATTTTATATAATCACTGCCGATTTTGTGGATATCGACAATCTCGTTCGAGCATGTGAATTTCAAATTATTCGATTTACCGTATTCGTATATAAATTCCAAAGCGTTGGGAACTTGGGTTCGCAGGTCTGCGAAAAATTCCACACATTCACCATCGCCGCCACGGCACGCGTTTGAATACACCAACACAGTCCCATCGCGACCAATACATTGATTTGAACCATCGTCCAATACAGTACGGATACCGTTCATTTGCTTGCATTGTTTTGCGGCGTTTGATGACACACCCGATAATTCCGCAATGTTGTCGACAAAACCGCGACAGAAATAAAAGCCTTCGTCCGTGTTGATTGCCCAACCAGCAGTTGCGCAGACACTTAAAATGCCACTTGCGGTTATTTTGCCGTTTGTTGAATCCATTTGTTTTTCATATTCGTCCGCAGTGGCCGCGCGATATTCTGGTTCAACCATGGTGTTAATGGAATCTTCAACCGCGGCCGCGGAAAACAACATCCAACTTTCCGCACGTGCAGAATATGTCACAAATGATAATAAAACACAAAACAATATACGTTTCAACGCAATACCCCTGTGCAGGCGGACGCAACGTCGGCAACTTTTTTAATTGCCGCAATTTGAGTGGCGTTAAATACAGTCGCCACGGCCGATGATGTTGTTGCACCAATTGACAAAACATTTGATGCCGTGTTCAGATTCTTTTCACGTTGTTCGTCACCACTGCGCGTTTTTTCGGTGTTTGCAACCGCACTGGTAACTGTACCCGCCAATCCAGTCGCAGCACCAACAATCGATGAAATCATAGAATTACGACCGCGGTTATTTATCGGCGTTATATCGACGTATTTGTATTCGTTGCATGTGGTTGCGATTTGTTCAGCCTCGGTCACGTCTTGGCCGTCAATGCGCGCCTGGGCAATAGAATTTTGTAAATTCGTGACGGCGGTTATGCAATTGTCAATTTGTGTTTGTAAATCGGCATCAACGCGGTTTGTGCCCGCAATCGCAGCACCCGCGACATTGGTCGCCGTGTTCGCAGCCAATAACCCCGTGCGCCAATTTCCCAATTTAATAGATTGGGTTAATAATTTATTTCGTTCATTAACCGCATTTTGAATCTGGGTTAAAATGGCGTTATCTGTGCTTAATGTTTCAAAATCGACCACCCATGTTTCATATTCTGATGCGGTTGATATGGAAAGATTATTTTGTTGTTCCAATTCGCGTAATTTGGATAAAGTGACTTCGATTTGTTTATCTTTTTCGGCCTTTACAAATCCAGTGACGGTTGCACCAACGCCTGCGGCCGTGCCGACGCCCGTGACCGCGGTGTTTATCCCCGCCATTGTTTTAAGATCCGCCAATTCATCATCGATACCGACGCATGCGGTATATGTTGCACGCAGTGCGTCATATAACGGCAGTACATCCGCATTTGCGGTGCCACATAACAACAATGTTGAAAAAGCAATAAATCCCCGCCACATCATCTTGACTGCATTTTATCATAAATTGTATTTTGATTCTATAAAAAACGGGGTATTCACCCCGTTTTTACTTGTCTTCGGTGTCGTGTTCCGGGGCGCAGAATTCTACGTCGCGGGTCATGGCCAAAAACTTTTCAGCACGGCGTGCGGGCAATTCATCCGCTGGGATTTTTTGCAATTCTGTAATCTGGTCAGATACAGCCGTTGCCAACATTTCCATTGTGGTTTGCCAATCGGTGTGCGCACCGCCCGACGGTTCATCAACAATCTTGTCGATGACGTTCAAATCGGCCATATCGCGCGCAGTCAATTTCATGGCTGCGGCCGCGGTGGCTTTGTATTTATTGTCTTTCCATAAAATACTGGCGCAGGATTCAGGCGCAATCACCGAATAAATCGTGTTTTCCAGCATCAATACTCGGTCGCCTGTGCCAATTGCGATTGCGCCGCCGCTGCCGCCCTCGCCCACATTGACGGCGACGTATGGTGTTTTGATGGACAGACCGGTTGAAATCGATGCCGCAATGGCCTGGGACTGGCCGCGTTCTTCGGCGGCACTGCCCGCGAATGCGCCAGCTGTGTCAAACAACGATACCAGTGGCAGATTAAATTTTTCGGCCAAACGCATTAGACGCTGAGCTTTGCGGTAACCTTCGGGGTTGGGCATACCAAAGCGATGCAATTGACGTGTTTCAATTGTGCGACCCTTTTCTTGACCGATAATAACGGCCGGAATGTCGCGCCAATACCCAATGCCGCCACACATGGCCGGGTCTTCGCCAAATAATCTGTCGCCCGCCAAGTATGTCCAATCTTCGACTATGCCGTTAATATAGTCCAAGAAGTGCGGCCGGTTTTCGTTACGTGCCAGTAATACTTTGTCGTACGCGTCTGTCTCGCCCATTCCGCGGACTTTTTTATTATCCTGGACCGGTGTTTTTACGTTAATTGCGCCCGGGGTATGTGGTTGCTTTGTTAATACACGTAATATTTTACCCAAAGTATTATGCAATTCATCGCGCGCAACCACCATATCCACCATACCATGGTCGTACAGGTATTCCGCAGTCTGGAAATTAGACGGCAATTTTTCGCGGATATTTTGTTCGATAACACGGCGGCCTGCAAAACCGATGCGCGCACCACGTTCTGCGATATGAATATCGCCCAGCATCGCAAATGATGCCGTTACACCGCCAAATGTTGGATCAGTCAGCAGGACTATGTACGGTATTCCATTTGCGTGCAGTTTATTAACCGCCACGACTGTGCGCGCCATTTGCATTAACGATAATATATTTTCCTGCATACGGGCGCCGCCACTGCATGTCACCATAATGAAAGGACGGCGCGTTTCGATGGCGTGTTCCATACTGGCCACGATGCTGTCGCCGGCCGTACGTCCCATAGATCCCAACATAAAATCTCCGTTTAACACGCACACTGTTGTCGGAATGCCGTCAATTGTGCCGTCGGCCGTGGTGATTGCGTCGTTATATCCAGTTTCTGCGCGTGATTCGGCCAAACGATCACGATAAGATTTACGATCGACAAAGTGCAATGGGTCGTCCGATGCAGTTGGTAACTTGATACGCTCCCATTCAATATTATCGAACAGCAAATCAAACCGCTGTTTCGGTGTCATGATAAATGCGCGCCCGCAACGTGGGCAGATATAATGATTGGTTTTATAATCTTTGTAATAAACCAAATGACCGCATGATTCGCACTTTATCCACATCAGGCGGCGTATGCGTTCGTAACGTTCGCGGTTGCGATTTTTTATACCTGATTTTTTACCAAATAACATTTTTTTACTCGTTCATTTCCTTGGTTAATTCGCGGCTGGGTTTGAATAATATTGTTGTACTGGCATCCAAGTGCATTGGTTGGCCAGTGCATGGATTGTATCCAACCTTGGTTGCGCGTGGGCGCGGCTGAAACGTGCCAAAACCACGAACTTCGATGCGATTGCCGTCTGCAACAGATTCAATCATCTGATCCGCAACAGTATCCAATATCGCGGCCGCATCGTTTGCGCGCATGTGTTTGAATTGGACCTGGATGGATCGTATAATATCAGAACGCTTCATTTCTTTTTTCCTTTTATGCTTTTAACCAGTATATTATTTATATCTTATCACATTTTATCAAGAATAAAGTTTTTTATGATTACATGCCTGTGTTAATCGGCGGTACGACAATTTATAATCTTGCATATATCAAAATATAAAGGAGAAAAATTATGCACGAACATTGTAAATGTGGCGGATGCGCCATGAATATGGATGATAACGCGATAAAAAACACGCCCCAGATGCCTTTAATCGGGGATGCGGCACCTGAATTTGTGGCAAATACAACGAACGGCGTTGTGCGGTTTCCGTCTGATTATATGGGGCGATGGGTGGTGTTGTTTTCGCATCCTGCGGATTTTACGCCCGTTTGTACGACTGAATTCATCACATTTCAATCCATATTGGATAAATTCAAAGAATTAAATACAGACATAATTGGTTTGTCGATTGGGACTTTGCCCGGGCATTTGGCGTGGCTAGATTCTGTGCGAAATTTGGAATATCGCGGGATGCGCGACGTTCAAATATCTTTCCCGATAATAGACGATATGAAAATGGAAGTGGCGCGCAAATACGGAATGATTCATCCGCATGCGTCTGATACCCGCGCGGTACGTGCAGTGTTTATAATTGACCCGGCGGGTATTATACGAACGATTTTGTATTATCCGCTTACAACCGGGCGTAATTTTGATGAAATCTTGCGCGTATTAACCGCGTTACAGGTCACAGACGCATTTGGTGTATCCACACCCGCAGATTGGCAGCCCGGGGAACCCGTGGTTGTGCCGGCACCAACAACCCAGCGCGAAATGAATATTCGTATGCGGAACAAAAGCAAAGATGTAGATGTAAAATCTTGGTATTTAACACTGCGCGATTTGCCGGCCGATGAAATTTGGAAAAAGTTAAAACACTAATGGGAAATCGCGGATGTCCATTGGGACGCCATCGCGTTCGGGATTCCATTGGTATTCGTCCATTTTTACGCGTTTATCACGGGTGAATTTTACGCCTTCGGATTTCAGGGCTTTGTATTGTTGTTCGAAAAATCCGGGCCCGCACAGCGATCCATCTTTAAACACCACGCGATGCCACGGCAGATGCCAACTGTTTTTATTGTTTGATGCGTATCCAACAAATCGCGCCATACGTGGCCGCCCAATCATGCGCGCAATTTGTCCATACGTCGCCACCCGCCCCGCCGGGATTCGCGCAACAATGTCATAAACCTGGTCGTTAAAAGATTTCATATCGGCAATATTGTATCGCATCCCACAAAAAATCAAATTGTTTTTGATTGGACGGACAAAAAACTCGTTTGACTGTGGTTATATAAAAGATGTACAATTTCAGTGATGAAAAAGTTGCGTTGTTTATTTGTTTTTGTATTGCTGTCTGTGATGGGCGGGTGTGCCATTGTCGATGACACAATTCATGATTGGGGTGGTGTTTGGCAATTGAACAGTGCAGATTGTGATTTTGGCGGAAAAATGGAAATATCCAATTGCGACAACGGTAAATGCGATTTTAAATTGCAATCATGGCGTAAATTTCATATCTGTGAAGCGAACGGTGTGATTGTGTTGAACACGCCTGCCAATGGTGTATATGATTCAAAAAAATATATGTATGACAAGTCCAAAGATTTAGAATATTTTGTTCCGGTTGGAATTAATTTTGAATTATTGCCAAATGGTAATCTGAACCTGGAGTATAAAAATCCAGATTCAGATGGTGCATTTTGTGGTATGTCAGCCACAATTGAGGGCATGTGGATAAAACAAGACAATTAATATGATTTTGTTCGTCGTGTCCAGCCGCCTTGGGCTGTTGACCAATTGGACATAGTTTGCAATGATTCTATTCTGTTCCCTATCAGTGATTTCATAAAATCATTTACTTTATTGTCAGGAATCGCATTTAATGCGGTTATAGTTTGCTTGCCCAGGTATCCTGTTTCAGGTAAATTGGCATTCATTTGTTCGTTTAATGTTTGCTGGATTGTTTTTGTTGGAATTGTTGGGCCACTCATGACACTCATGTCAAATACTGCGTTCCGTATGCGTGGGTTATTTATTTGCGGTATATTGGTGTTATCCCAGTATTCTGATTTATATATTTCGCGCGCTTGATTTGGCGTTAAATGTTTTACATCAGACGGCATGTTTGATTCTGGGTGTTTTGCAGAATAATTGGTCAGTGTGGTTTGGGTAATTCCCATATTGGTTGGCTCGTCATCAATTTGGTCTGTGCCTTCGGTATAGCCGCCTTCGCGTTCAGCAAGTTTTTCGTAAGCCATATCAAAGTTTGTGTCGTTTATTTTATAATTTTTGTTGTACATGGTGTTTCACCTTTTGCTAAATAAAAAAATCCCGCGGGCGGGATAAAAATGTATCTATTTAATATGAATTAAAATATCAGGTGTAATAGTGGGAATAAAAAGTATATATACACCAAAAACATTATGAACATTGCTGGAACGGATAACAGAAAAATCCATAATGTTTTCCATTTGTATATTTTGACAGTTGGAAATATGGTCAATACAAACATCAGTAAAAAGATAAATGATAACACAAGATCTAATGTAATTAAGTACTTTGTATCGAATGTTATCCAGGACAACATACCATTCCACTTGTGATTTAGCAGTAAGTTTCGTGTATCGTTTATAAAAAACAATACTATCGCTAAATACAGTACGCTTTTCGTATATAAAACAGTCTGATTGTCTTTATCCATTGTTTTTGATACCATTGATGTATTAATATTCTACATAAACGACCAGGTCTTTTCCAGTGCTTTCCAACCATGATATAAACATACTGATTTGTCCTGTTAAATCTATACAGCCCGCGGAACCTGGGAATAAACCACCATGAATAGTAAAACCATCACGACCGTAGGTATTCGTTTCCTTTTGCTAAATAAAAAAAATCCCGCGGGCGGGATAAAAAATACGGACGCGTTGGCGTCCGATTGTTACGTGCAATTATATCATAAAACGGCTGATAATTCAATAAAAAATACCGCGATGCGGTATAGTTCCTGGCGGAGACGAAGGGATTTGAACCCTTGATACGGTTGCCCGTATACGCGATTTCGAGTCGCGCGCATTCAACCACTCTGCCACGTCTCCGACGATGTGTGATTATACAGATTTCGTTTTTATTTGCAAGTATTAAACATCAAAATTATATGTGCGGATGGATTTTACAATCGCATCCACCAATTTATCCTGATGCGCAGCGGATTTCAGCAGTTTTTCTTCGTCTGCGTTCGATAAATGTCCCAATTCCAACAATGCCCCAGGCACAGTCGAACGCAATACTGCGAATGGTGCGTGGCGAACATCGGGACCGGGCTGTTGTCTGATGTTTGCGCGCTTGAACGCGGATGCCGCACCATTGGCGTATTCAACCGACATTTCAGCCACCGCATGTTGTTGCAATGACGACAGTGCAATACGAATATCTTTATCGAATTGTTCAAATCCACTTACGTCGATTTTGTCCGCGGCGTTTTCTGCATCGGCCAGTTTTGCCGCCTCTTCGTCCGAAGCCTTTTCAGACAATGTATAAATCGAAAATCCCTTCATCGCGCGGCTGGGGTTTGCGTTTGCGTGCAATGACAAAAATAAATCAGCGTGTTTTTGTTCGCCAATAGATGCACGATGTGCCAATTTCAGGTAGGTGTCATTGCTGCGGGTTAAATAAGTTTGAAATCCCGCTGCATCCAGTTTGGTTTTTAATTTTTTTGCAACCGATAATACAACGGTTTTTTCCTGGGTTCCGCCACGACCAATACAGCCGGGGTCTTTACCGCCATGGCCGGCATCAATCACAATAACATATTTACGCGCAGGCGTTGCTTTGGCGGTTTTGGCGGCGGTTGCAGTTGCTGCCGTGGCCGTCCCCGCACCCGAACCAGCCGTAAAATCCAGCACCAAACGATAATCGTTATCGCCATTTGGGTTCAGCAACAAAATATTATCGCGCGGAATCGCGTCGATAGGTTTTGATAAATTTGCAATAATTTGTAATTTGTCGCCGGATTGAACTTGGGTTATTGCGGTGACCAGTGTGCCCGATGCCATTGCCGGTGCCAACGATGCGTTGGCGGCGGTGTTTGACAAAGTAACGGTTAATTGATTCGGCGCATACGACAAAGAATACGACGGCCGTTCCGATGTTTCAATTACCAGGCGTGTTTTATTGCCAGGCTGGACACCTGTACGAACATTGCGCAACGCGTTGCGTGCAGCAAAAGCCACCCGCGGCAGTAACGCAACAATTACCGCCGTCAAACCAGATGCCTGTAAAACCGCACGTCGTGAAAGTTTCATTATGGATAATTATATCAAAAAATAACACCGCGTTCAAGTTTTATGCGGAATAAAAACCGCCCAAACGGGCGGTATTATTTTTTTAATTCACACACGATGCAAACATTTGCGCAATCAAGTTTGATTCCTGGGTTGTTAATGTTGCAACCGGAATTATATAGCAACGCGCACTGTCGCGCATAATGAACACCTTGGTTCCGCGGGTGTATGCAGTTTGCATATCACTTAATTGCGCAGTTGATAAAAATGCGTTCTGGGTCGTGACAGGATTACTCATTGCGGCCTGGACAACCTGGTAAGCGGTGTTGTAATCGTACATTTCGGACATTGTTGTTTGTTCCATATACAAACTTTGATTTTGATATGGATTTTCAACATTCGGCGCAGTCGATGGGAACGCAACACCCGTCGCCAATGCCGCAACAGTTTGCAGTGTTGTTGGCTGGGACGAATCCGATGTAGAATAAGATGCAGTATTTATTTGCAAATCGTCGCCACACGCCAAATTCATACGATTGGCGTAACTGGCCAAAACGGAATCGACCGCCATTTGCCAATCTTCGCCCTTGTTATTCATATCCAGATTCAAAATCTTTTCTGCCCATCCCCAAACGTTCGCACCAACATTACCCGCATTTGCGAAACGAGTCACCATTTCTGCCGACCCGCCGGGAACGCCCGCGCCACATGCGTCGGTTAATTGTGTGGTCAGCATACTGGTTGTTTCGTTGCCGTATGCCAACGCGACAGAATGGCATGCCATTGCAGCCTCTAACTCTTGCCGGCGTTGCAGACATAAATCACTGTGGGATTTTGACAATTCGTCCGCCATATTCGACATAGACAGGTACGACATAACTTCTTGCTGGACATACGATGGACACAGACGCGCCGCGGTATTCATTCCCCCTGCACTGGCGATCAATCCGGATGTATATTGCGGTAACAACGGGGATGTGTCACGCTGCAAGCACAGCAACGCGTAATTATACAGTTCGCTTTCGGTGGCATATTGACAACGGCCGGAACGCTGACCCGGTACGACCGTTACATCGCCGCAATATTCAGACAAACATTCAAAAATCTTGTTACGGCACGCGGTATCAACATCAGGCTGGGTTACCATATAATACGTGTTACGCTGGTTCGTGACGTATGCGTTTGCCAATCCTGCATATCCACGATTGACCGTGTTTGTTGTGCCGGTTGTTGTGTTGTACGCCGCCGTTCCGCGCGCCATACCATTTGATGCAACCGTTCCCGCATTGACCGCCAAAGCCGGCGTGGCACAGAATATCGCCATTAATCCGAATACGAACAAAGAATGTTTCATGATAAAATCCCCTCTCGTTTCACAAATTTTATCATATTACGGAAAAAAACGCAATCACTGATTTTGGCCCAGAATACAATTTTATTGATTTAGTCAATCAAATTGGTATTATGTACGCGATATGATTATGCTGAACGAAGTTTTATCACAAATTCATGACGACATTTCCGCCGTCAGGGGGTTTCTTTGACCCCGATAATTTGGAACAGCAAGTCGCGGAATTAACTGAACAGTCAAACAATCCTGATTTATGGGACAACCCAGACAATGCGCGCGCGTTATTACAGAAAAAATCCAATTTGGAAAAGTCGTTGAACAATTTGCGCGAAATGGAATCTGAATATAAAAACTTGTCTGAATTGTATGAAATCGCCCCAGATGACGCCGATGTTGGGGCCGCCATTCAGAAACTGGCCGATACGGCGCATCGCGCAAAATTTATCACGTTGTTTTCAGATCCTGCGGATAACAATGGTGCGTTTTTATTCATCCAGGCCGGTGCCGGCGGAACGGAAGCCCAAGATTGGGCCCAGATGTTGGCGCGTATGTATGCGCGATGGGCTGAACGCCACGGATTTACGTGCGAAGTGGTGGAAGAGCACGCCGGCGATACCGCTGGGATAAAAAATATCACATATCGTATATCGGGCGAACGCGCGTTTGGGTGGCTGAAAAACGAAATCGGCGTGCATCGTTTGGTGCGAATTTCGCCTTTTAATGCGAATGGCAAGCGTCAGACCAGTTTTGCGTCTGTGGATGTGTGGCCGGATATAGATGATTCAATCGAAATCGAAATTAACGACAAAGATTTACGCATTGATACATATCGTTCATCGGGCGCGGGCGGGCAACATGTTAATAAAACAGACAGCGCCGTGCGAATAACACACATCCCGACGGGCGTTGTTGTGACATGCCAAAATGAACGCAGCCAGATTCAAAATAAAGAAATGGCAATGAAAATGCTGCGCAGTCGTTTGTATGAACTGGAACGGCAAAAACGGGCCGAGATTGAAAACGCCGCACTGGCGCAACAAAAGAAAATCGAATGGGGCAGTCAGATAAGAAATTATGTTCTGTACCCGTATCAGTTGGTAAAAGACGTACGTACAGGTGTTGAAAAAACAGATTCTGATGCGGTTTTAGACGGCGATTTGGATGATTTTATGATTGCGTGCCTGCAACGTGACCAGACGCGGAAATAGATTGCAATTTTAATGTAAATAATTATAATACTCTCGTACATTGCACCCGTGGCTTAACTGGATAGAGCATCGCCCTCCGAAGGCGGGGATTGCGCGTTCGAATCGCGCCGGGTGCGCCAGAAATTCAACCGCCGCATGGCGGTTTAATTTATGTATTGCACCCCGCGATTTGGACGCGCAGCGTTCGACAACAAGTAGTTGAGAACAAGCAACGCGCAGTTCGAAACGTAACGGTTGCCCCGCAGCCGATATGACAATATCGTGCGAGGGAATCCGCCGGGTGCGCCAGAAATTCAACCGCCGGGTGCGCCAGAAATTCAACCGCCGCATGGCGGTTTAATTTATTTAGGCTTGTATTTTTTGTGTTGTTTCGTATAAACTGTGGCAAAAGGTGTTTGATATGAAACGATTATTTGCTTTGTTTATGATTTTGTCTTTGACCGCCTGTAACAGCGTTTATGTCAAGCCGGATTCTTTGGATGTGTCCCAGGTGTTTTACGCCGATCGTGGCGGTTACGGCATGAAACGAAGCATCAAAGACAAGATGCGCGCGCGTGGTTACAATGTTGTTGTTGGCACAAACGCAAAAACGCACGAGGTTGATGGTGATATAGAATTGGATTCTGCCATTATCCCGGAAAATACTCGTTACAGGGTAAAGGTGTCTGAACGCAGGGAAAAGTTTAACCCGTTCTGGTGTCCGTTTAATGGATTTTGGTGGTGGAATTTTAATGTGTCAATCGCCGATCAAAAAACAGGCGAAGAAATTATGACTTGGCGTGGGCGTGCGTGCCAAGACAGCGCGTTGCGTATGTTGGACGATATACTGGATGAAATGGAGGGCAAAAATGCAGGAAACTAATGAAATTCAATCCATCGTTGATATAGTCAAATCGTGTGACGATGTGATTTTGGCCACCAATCGGTTGGACGAATTCCCTGAGGCACGAACAGTTATGAATGCGCTGAATGCGGATGTGACGGATTTGAAACTGCATTTTATAACAAATGGCGACAGCCCAAAAATGGCGCAACTGCGGCGTAACGCGAAATGCTGTTTGTATTATTTTAATGCCAATACGCGGTATGCTGTGCGTTTATTTGGCGAAATGCGCGTGATTGACGAGTTGGCAGAAAAGGAAAAATATTGGCGCGACAGTTTCCGTGATTTTGGTTACAGCGGTGCAGACGACGCGAATTTGACTTTGTTGGAATTTGTTCCGAAATCATATAAATTTTATGTCGGCGACGAAATGGAAACCGGACTGGTGTGATTTTTTAGTTACTTGTAATTAACACGTTGGCGTACGACTGCGGCAATCCAGTGCAATATGTCTGCGGGCATTCGCCCGCAGTGCTTTTTTATTCACTGGATCGCCACGGTCGTTTCACTTCCTCGCGATGACAAAGGGGACTAAGTGCCCAAGCCCGCAGTCTCTAACCACCCCGGCGGCAAGCCGCCACCCCTCCAACGGAGGGGTGGCACGATACCGGGGCCCACGAAAATGCGATTTTCGTGGGTGGTTGGGCCGGGGTAGTTTATCACGAGTTACGAGTAACTAAAAACCCGCCAATCGGCGGGATTTTTTAATCGTCGATTTTTGCATATTCACAAAAACCTTCGTTCGTGTCACAGCGGGAAATTGTACCTTCGCTGATGAAATAGCCCTGTGGATGCAGACATGCCGGGCATACTTTTGGTGCCTCGGTTCCAATGTGCCACATACCGCAGTTTGTGCAACGCCACATAACGATTTTATCCTGTTTGAACAATGTTCCGGTTTCGATTGCTTCAATCAACGCGCGATAGCGGGATTCGTGATAACGTTCCGCATAACCGATGTTTTTCAGAATTTCTGCGATTGAATCAAAGCCTTCCTGGGCCGCGATTTGTGCAAATTTCGGATACATATTTGTGTTTTCTTCGTGTTCGCCAAATGCAGCCGCCTGCAAATTTTCCAATGTTGTGCCGATTTTGCCCGCAGGATAAGATGCAGTGATTTCCAGATCGCCGCCTTCCAGAAATTTGAACAAGCGGGACGCGTGTTCTTTTTCCTGTTCAGCCGTTTCCAAGAAAATTTTACCAATTGCCTGGAAACCTTCGTCTTTGGCCTTGGACGCAAAGAATGTATAGCGATTACGTGCCTGTGATTCACCGGCAAACGCAATCAGCAGATTTTTTTCAGTCTGGGTGCCTTTTAATGATGCCATATTTTGTTCTCCTTTTTACTTCATTAGCCTGTGGAATTTTATCAGAAAAAAACTGAAAATCAATTTTTTTGAATCTGATTTTTGCATGCAATTCGATGTATTACGTCCATATACTTGTCGTACAGCCTTATGCCCAAAAATGCCCGCGCTTCGGCGATTGTTTTACCATAAGACAAATATGTGCCGTTATCGGTGGTATATTGTGCGACAATCATATCAAAATGCGGTTTTAATAATCCATAGCAGTTGTACGTTACAAATCCTGCGCGATAATATTTGAAAAATGTTCGTTCAGAATGCTGAATTTGGTCGCCCAAAATCATAGGTCTGTCGCGAACGATTGTTATAGTATAATGGTGTGGATTTTGAATGCGCCACAGACCACCAATGAATTCGACTTTATCAACCGGCACGTCGCGCAAAGGCACGGACGTGGTTGCATCTGAATACGCGTGTTCGTTTATGGCACAATCGTGCGCATATTGTTTGTTTTTTTCTTCGATGGTTTGTGTTGCCAACGGGTTGCGATTATTCATTTTTTTCGATTTCCATAAATTTTTTCTCGATTGCAGAAATCAACTCCCCTATTCCCAACCTTCCTGCGGCACTGATTACCATTATTTCAGGTTTCTTTTTACGTCCAAACGATTTTTTGAATGCGTCCAGGCGTGTTTTTAATTCGTCTGATTCAATGGCGTCCATTTTGTTTATAACAACCATCTCAGGTTTGGTTGTTAAATTGCCACCATAAGAATCCATTTCGTGACGTATTGCGGCATAACGCGCGGTCCAATCGGGTTCTGTGCCGTCAATCACGTGCAGGATCATTTTAGTACGTTCGGCATGACCCAAAAATCTGTCGCCCAGGCCGACGCCTGTGTGTGCGCCTTCGATTAATCCAGGCAAATCAACCATCACAAATTCGCGATTGTGCGCGTACATAACGCCCAATTGCGGATTTAATGTTGTAAATGGATAATTCGCAATTTTTGGGCGCGCAGACGTTACCGCAGACAACAATGTTGATTTGCCTGCGTTCGGGAATCCGACCAATCCAATATCCGCAATCAGTTTCAGACGCAAAACGACTGTGCGTTCTTCACCCGGCAGACCGTCATTTGCCTGTCGCGGGGCGCGGTTAGTCGGGCTTTTGAAATGCAAATTGCCCCATCCGCCATTACCACCACGTGCGGCCAAGTATTCCATGCCGTCTGTGTTCAAATCTGCGTATTCGATTTCTTCGTTTTCAGATAAAATAACCGTTCCGGTCGGCACAGGCAAAACCAACGTTTCACCCGATGCGCCCGTGCGCATTTTCCCCATGCCGTTTTGACCGCGTTCGGCCGCAAAATTTGTTTTGTAACGGTAATCAATCAATGTATTCACATTCGGCACAGCCCGAAATACTACGTCGCCGCCACGGCCGCCATCACCACCGTTCGGGCCGCCGAATTCAATATACTTCTCGCGCCGGAAACTGGCACTGCCATTGCCGCCATCGCCCGCCCGAATATGAATTTTTGCTTTGTCTAAAAATTTCATCTGTATTCCGTTATTTTTGGTCATTATAACTTAAAAACTTGCAATTGCCACCATTAAATATTATAATTTACGCTGTCGCGAAAGCGATGATGATTCTGAATCCGTTGCGGAATAGTCGTTTTGGACTGGGGGGCGGTACCCCACAGCTCCACCAATAAAAATATGGGGGCTGACATAGTTTCGACAGGCGAAGTAAAGGCAAATCGGTTGAATCCGACGTGGCGTCGTTAAAAGCCGAATAAAAACTGAATGGCGATAGAATCGCTGCGAACGACAACGTTCGCCTTGCAATGGCTGCCTAATTGGCGTTTGGGTATAATTGGCAATTGTTAGTTATATCCGTTTAAGCCTATTGCGGGGCTGCTGGGTGCCCGGCAACAGAAACCCAGCAACTGGATTGATACAATATTTATAACGAAAGGAATAAGTTATGTTCGGAAAAGTAAAAAAAGTTTTCTTTACGGGTATGTTCGGGTTGTTGTATGTTTCATTTATCGCTCAAATCGTTTATGTTTTGGGCTGGGTTCCGGGTTGGGACGCAAAACTGGGATGGATGGGCGTATTATCATTTGAATGGTTGGTGTTGATTGCAGCGCGCTATTTATCAAAACGTTCCAGCAACAATGCTCAATACAATGGTGGATACGGTCGTCGTCGTTAATAATATCGATGTAAAAAATCATAAAACGGCCCCGTGGGGGCTGTTTTTATAGACACTTGAAAAACTGTAAAAAAATTCTTATATTAATCCTGCTATGAAAAACTATATTTTACCATTTCGTGATTTAATTGTTCATCCCGGTTTAACCGTGCCAATTTATGTGGATAATCCGGCGTCGATTGCTTGTTTAGAGGCCGCCGCCAGGGATAATCTGAAATTGGTAATTACGCCGCAGCGTTCGTGGTCGTATCCTGGGGCGCCGAATGATTTGTATGACATTGGCACAATCGGCGATATTGCCCAGATTTTGCGTTTGCCCGATGGTACGCTGCATGCAATTATTCGTACAACTGATGTTGTTACATTATCGGATTTATCGGTTGAAAAGGGTATATTTACAGCACAAACAACACCGCTGGCCATTATTGACGACAGTACTGATAATCAAACAATTGCTTTGCGGAACAAAGTGGCTGAAAACATCCAAAATCTGACCCAGAATCGCAAATTCAAATTGGAAAAGATGCGCGCGATTATCAACGATTATCCGTTGGCCGCATTCATCGATGCAGTTATTCAAACATGCGAATTTGACGTTGAAGATGCAGTCCGAATCTTGCGGGCACAGTCATGGCGCGAAAAATTAATGATTATGCTGGAAAAAATTACTTTGATGGCTGAAACCGTTCGTATTGAAACGTCAATCAACAGACGCGTTCAACAGCAAATGGAAAACGGTCGGCGCGAAGCGATTTTACAGGAAAAAATGCGCGCTATTCAGCGTGAAATGGGCGAAGATGACGAAATGGATACGGAAAGTCTGCGCAAGCGAATCGAACGCAGTGCCATGCCACGCGACGCCAAAGAAAAAGCGATTTCTGAATGGAAACGTATGCGCAGTATGTCGCCTATGTCAAACGAAGGCGGATTGTTAAAAACGTATTTGGAAGAATTATTGTCCATGCCATGGGATAAATCTGATGCCGCGCCGATTGATTTAAAAACTGCGCGCGCGGTGCTGGATTCAGAACATTCGGGTATGGTTCCGGTCAAAGAACGTATTTTGGAACATATTGCTGTTATGAAAAAAACAGGCGGCAATCGCGGCAGCATTTTGTGCTTTGTCGGCGCGCCTGGCGTTGGTAAAACATCGCTGTGCAAATCCATCGCGTGCGCGTTGGGACGTAAATATCAGCGGATTTCACTGGGTGGAATTTCTGATGAAGCACATTTTCGCGGGCATCGCAAGACATATATTGGCGCGCAAACCGGGCGGATTATGGATGCGTTAAAACGCTGCAAATCCAATAATCCGGTTATCGTTCTGGACGAGATTGATAAAATGGGACGCGATTGGCGCGGTGATCCTGAATCCGCTTTGCTGGAAATTTTAGACCCCGAGCAGAACAAGACTTTCCGTGATCATTATCTGGAAGTTGATTTTGATCTGTCGAACGTGTTGTTTATTGCAACCGCGAACAGTTTGAATATGTCAAACGCATTAAAAGACCGTATGGAAATTATCGAAATTCCGGGTTACAGCGAAGATGAAAAAGTCCAAATCGCGCGCGAACACCTGATTAAACGCGCCGCTGATGATACTGGTTGGAATCCTGATAATATTATCATCAGTGACGATGCGTTGCGGTATTTAATTCGCAACTATACATCCGAAGACGGCGTGCGTGAATTACAGCGCGAATTAACGGCTTTGTTGCGTCGGACATTATTGGAACATGATGGCGAAGATGTAAAAACTGAATTTACGCCGGAAAAAATCGACGAATTATTACGCACACGCCACAGCGCCGCAATGGCCAAACGTATTGGATTCGGCGTGCGCGCATAAGGGGACAAAAATGATTTTGGTTATAAATACATCAGGCAACGGTTTGGAATTCGCAATGGACGATACGAAATTCAAACACATTGATACAGATAAACAATCCGTTGCTTTACCAATCGAGTGCGAAAAATTTTTGGGCGAATGCGGCGCAAAGTGGTCTGATTTAACCGCAATCGGCGTTGTTGTTGGTCCTGGCAGTTTTACAGGTATTCGTTTGGGAATCGCATACGCCAAAGGTTTGGGGATGGGATTAAATATTCCAGTTGTGCCAATAAGTGCGTTTGAATTGTATCTGCACGATGCGCCGGACGCTTTTGTTGCAATTGATTCAGGACGTGGGGATTTTTTTGTCGCGTCAAAAAATCTTGCGCCATGCACCATGGGAATTGACGAAGTGGAAGTAAAACAAATGGAATGCCCGCGAACAGTTGGGCACAAGCCTTTTAATTTATGTGCGGGTGCAAAAATTGTGTCTGATAAATTGGCACGTGGTGAAAATGCGCCTGTTGTGCCGATGTATTTGCGCCCCAGTTATGCGGAACAAAGTTGTCAAAATGCTGAATGAATTGGAAAAACTTCATAGCGTATGTTTTCCGAACAAGCCCTGGTCGGCATCTGATTTTGCGGATTTGAAAAAATCAGGTTGTGATATTATCGCCAGTCAAAATGGATTTATCGTTTGGCGCGTTGTGGCCGACGAAGCAGAAATAATTACAATTGGTGTTCATCCAGACGCGCGCCGCGGCGGGATTGCAGCGGCTATGTTGGTGTTGGCTGAAAACGATGCAAAAAAACGTGGCGCATCAAAAATGTTTTTGGAAGTTGCGGAAAATAATCGCCCTGCCCGTGCGCTATATGAACATAATGGTTATGTCCAGGTTGGCGTACGTCCAAAGTATTATGATGGTATCGACGCAATTTTGATGGAGAAAAATTTATGACTTATTCCAAAAGCAGCATCACAATTATCCAACGCGTAACAAAATCTGATGATGCGCCGTACGGGGCAAGTGTTATAAAATCTTTACCCATTGATAAACCTGTTTTTGTTGTGTTTGGTGGCGAATTGACCAACGATTTGCGCGGTGCAAATTCGTATGCAAAACGTTTGCAAATATTATTGTACGAAAACAATATACCTGATGTTGGTGTTTATTCTGTGGCTTATCAGTTTGGGTCGCGCAATCCAGGTGCGGAACGCGCGGCATTGTTTCGAACTGCACGGCGCAGAATCGAAAATTCAGATTCGCCGATTGCACGCGATAAAAATGCAAAAATTTTGGACAATATGCAACAAAACGAGCCAACCCCGCAATATATCAAACAATTATTTGATATTCTTGTACGGCCACGCATCGTTGATAACGCGGGCAAACCATTTGATATGGCAACGGCCGTAAAAAATATGTCCCGGATGAAAATATATGCGCATTGTCACGGTGCGGCTGTGGCATGGCAATTGGCGAATTATATGTATGACGAAATGCAAAAATTGGGATTTGATGAACAAAATATTAAAAAAATTCAATCGGCGGTTTTGGTGATTCAGCACAGCCCGATTGCACCCCTGGTTAATCAACGTTTTTTTACAATATCATTCGCATCCGCAGAAGACAGCATGATGGCCCATCATAATAATTATATGTCTGATTGGATGGGCGAAAATTCTGGGGATGTTGTGCCTGCTTTTTTTGATTCAAAATATGGAAATTTGTTCATCGCAGGCCGATTAAAAGAACGCGCGTTCAAAGAACATGATTATATAGGATTGTTGCCATTTGATGAAGAAATATGGCCTTTGACAGACGATGGTAAAATTATTTTTACAGCCGAACGTAATGCAATCGTGCGCGCCGCAGAAGACGCCAAACGCAGTGTCACAACGCATTCTGTGCGTGATTTAACAAATGGCAATGGTGTTGATTTTGATACGCTGAAACATTCGGGCGATATGCTGTATAAAATGATGATTAATGATTTGCATCGACAAATTCCAAAACCCGGTCGTCAAAAATAACATCGCGCGGGCGCAACGGCGACGCCATGTGCATATCAGACGCGCTGCGCGTACGCGATAATGCAACGTATGTCTGACCATGTGCAAACGCGCCACGCGAAATATCAACAACAACCGCATCCAGCGTTTTTCCCTGGGCTTTGTGTATCGTCATTGCATACCCCAGGTTTAATGGAAATTGCTTGAAACTGCCGACCTCGTTTTCTTGGATTTTGTCGTTTTCATCACGTGTGTATTCTATCTTTTGCCAAGTCTCGGGCCGAACAGTCACCACATCGCGCGTTTTATTCAATAATTCCACCGTTATTTCGCGCGCACCCAAATCACGCACCAATCCCATCGATCCGTTATGCCATTTGTCGCCATTTTTAACAAATACAACCAATGCGCCGACTTTTAATGTCAAACTCATCGGGGCGGGCGTATCGCGTTCTGGGAAATTGCCGTTTAATTCACCGTTATATGTAACCTGGGGCGCGTTAATTTGTGCCAATCGCGACGCATTTATGCGTTCGGCCACCGCGCGAAAAGGCGTTATCAGCACCGCATTTTCCCGACGCGACGCGTCATCAATTTTACACCGATTGAAAAATTCCAACGCACCGACGTCGTTATGACGCAATCTGCGCAAATTTTCCAGCAATTCAGCATCGCTTTGGCGATACACCATATCAAAATCATATCGCAGAAAATCAGCGCGTTTATATACGTTCGCATCAAAAAAGTACGCATTGTCATGTTCGTATTCAGCACGATAATATTCCATCGCGTCACGTGTGATAACCGGTGGCAATTGAAACAAATCACCGATGGCAACAACCTGGATGCCGCCAAATGGCGCATTGTTGCGACGCGCCATACGTGCCAAAATATCAATCGCATCCAATAAATCAGGCGCAACCATTGATATTTCGTCGATAATTAATACATCTGTGGCGGTTAAAATATTTCGTGGTTTTGCCTTTAATTTTAATAACTGGGGCATAATGAAATCACGCGGTTGAATCTGGAACAGCGAATGAATTGTTTGACCGCCAACATTCAGCGCAGATACAGCCGTTGGGCATGCGCAAATAATACGCTTTTTCGATGCAGATTTAAGATAATTTACAAATGTTGATTTGCCTGTTCCCGCCTGGCCCAAGATTAAAAGATTTGAATTTGTGTGTTCAATCGTATTGAACGCCGCCATTTGTGTATCGCTTAAAATCGTAACTGGGTTAAACATAGTCATAATATTGTCATACGACGGTAAAAAAATAAAGCAGATAATAAAAATCACTTGCAACAAATGCCAAATGATATATAATGGCGTCCGTGGGTTAGTAGCTCAGTTGGTTAGAGCGGAGCGCTCATAACGCTTTGGTCGTGGGTTCAAGTCCTACCTAACCCACCACTTAATACACGCCGTGGGCGTGTTTTTTTTTAACGCTGGCGCGCCAATAATTTATCCAACGTCGGTTGCAGATGTGAAAATACTTCGTTCGCATCCATACGCGTACCATCGGGGCGCATTTCATCAACAACTGTCCAAGTATTTGGATTTACGGTTGCAATTTGCTTATATACATTTGAAACATCGTACAGTAATTTGAAATCGCTTTCGTGAATGTCTGGGCGGCCGTTTTGATATTGCTTTAACCCGGTATTACGCATATTGTACGATATTCTGGGGTCCAGGTATAAATATATATTATGGTCGGGTTTGATGATGCCCAATTGATTGAATTCCAAATCTTCCATAAATGCGATTTTTTCAGCCCATTTATCACGCGGGTATTTCGCGACAGAAAAAGAATTGCTGTACGTATATCTGTCCAACACAACCCATTTTCCGTCACGCAGCCACCCCGCGATTTGTGGCTGGTGCTGTAACCGATCCAGTGCGTATGGCAACATAGTATATTCCGCCGGTAAATCGCGTGTGGCACCGAACCGGCCGTTCAAATAATCACGAACCAGACGTCCAAAAAATGCGTTATATTGCGGAAAATCCAACGTTTCGGCCGCCACACCACGTGCGCGCAAATAATCGATAATTTTCATTGTCTGGGTGTGTTTGCCGGCCTTGTCTGTGCCCTCGATTGCCAACATATATCCACGTTTCATATTCTGCCCCCTTTTTTGTATATAAAATCCCGCGTTATGCGGGATTCATTATTGTTAATCTTCTTCCAAGAAACTGCGCAGTTTGCGGGCGCGTGTTGGATGTTTTAACTTGTTTAGCGCCTTTTGTTCAATTTGACGGATACGTTCGCGGGTAACACCGATGTATTCGCCAACCTCTTCCAAAGTGCTGGTTTTGTTCGTGCTCATACCAAAACGTTGGCGTAAAACAGTTTCTTCCTTGGGATCCAATTCGGACAGAATTTGTGTAACGATTTTACGCAAATTCTTTTGCGCAGCCGATACAAATGGGTTTTTGGCGGTTTCGTCCGCGATGATTTCCAAACGGCTGCTGTCGTCTTCGGTGCCGACGGGTGCCTCTAAAGATATTGGTTTCAGATTAACTTTTAACGCCTTGTGAATTTTATCCACTGGTAAATAGATAATCTTTGATAATTCTTCGGGGGTCGGCTGGCGGCCATATTTGTGCATAAATTGGCGCGTCGCGCGCTGGATTTTATGAATATTGTCAATCATATGCACAGGAATACGGATTGTGCGTGCCTGGTCTGCGATGCTGCGCGAAATACCCTGTTGTATCCAGTTGGTGGCATACGTAGAAAATTTATTACCCAAACGATAATCAAATTTATCCACAGCCTTCATCAAACCGATATTACCGTCTTGGACCAAATCAGAAAAATCCAATCCCAAACCGCGGTTGCTGGATTTTTTTGCGAATTTGATAACCAGACGCAGGTTGGCTTCTATCATTTCGCGTTTGGCACGTGCGGCTTCGGCCTGGCCACGGCGAACCAGTTCTACGACCTTTTTATACTCGGCGGTGGGTTGTCCGGTTTCAACCGCAATGTCAGTGATATCCGATTGAATTTTCAAGATGTCTTGTTCGTGCTTTTTCGCAAAATTTGCCCAAGTTGGATTTTTGCTGCGCATTAACTTTTTAACCCAATTGCGATTGATTTCGTTACCTGTGTATTCGGCCAAGAAATCTTCGCGCTTGATTTTATTCGCCATCGCCAAGCGCAACAATTTGCCCTCGAGCCCCATTAACAACTGGTCGCGTTTGGTTAATTGTTCCAAAATTTCCGCGATACGATCGTCGTTCAGGCGGATTTTGCTGACGTGTTCGAACAATTCCACGCGCATTTTATTGTATTTCTTTTCCAGTGCCTCGTCCGGGGTGGCGGATGTTTCCAAGTTTTCCAGACGTTTGGCCTGTAATTTTTGCATATTGTTGAAAATGCGTTTAATCTTGCCAAACAATTCCAGCATCATCGGCATCAAAGATTCTTCCATAACAGGAATTGGCACACCAGATGTTCCGCGCGGCGTATCTTCTTTTTTGATGCCATCATCATCTTCGTCGTCTTCATCTTCTTCGTCTTCGTCGGCCATGGCGGATTCTTCCAAATCATCCAAATCATCGTCGTCCAATTCATCGACATGTTCAACCCCCTTGGATTTCAAGGCTTCGGACAATGCCGCCAAAGATTTTTGTTCGGAATCACTGGAATACATTACTTCCAGATTCACGATGTAACGCAAACGAATGTCTTCATTTAACAATTGCTGATACCAATCCAGCATGGCTTGGATTGTCATCGGACTTTCGCACAGGCCATAAACCATCAAACGGGATGCGGCCTCGATACGCTGGGCAATGGCAACCTCGCCTGCGGCGGTTAATAATTGAACTGTGCCGATTTGTTTTAAGTATGATTGAACAGAATCCTGGACGCCCAAAACCAAATTGCCGGTCTGGCTGCGTTCCAATTGTTTGGCGTAATGTTCGTAATCTTCGTCATTAACATCGACCTGTTCTGCGTCTGCGTTCAATAAATTGCGTGTTTTATCCAGCGGCTCGTCAGAATCATCGTCATAATATTTGTCCATATTTTGGGTGAAATTATCAGTTTCCAAAATTTCCAATCCCAAATCTTGCTGAAAAAAGTCCAGGACTTCGTCCTGTTCTTCGGTTGGTACTTCGTCCGCTTCGGTCGCGGCATCGAAATCCATTTTTGATAAATATCCAACATCCACCGCACTGGTGGCCAATTTTTGTAAGTTTTCCGGTAAAGAATCAATAAGTAACTTGGTTGCTTCGTCCAGTTTTTTTGCCATGAACAAACCTTCCCGTAAGTGTTATTGTTGTAAAAATTATTTGTTTGCCTGTTTGCGTGCCTTGGCCACCGCGTCATGCAAAGCAGATTCAGAAACCAATCCCAAAACAATCGGGCTTTGGATTTGAATTTCAGAATAAGATTTATGCGTTTTGTTGCGTACAGATGCCACAGTCGGATTCGTGCTGCGCATCAGGCGGGCAACCTGGCCATCGGACAATTCAGGGTAATTTTTCAAAATCCATAAAATGCCACCCAAACGATTTTGACGATGCAATTTTGGCGTATATCCAATGCCGCGTTTGTTTTGAGCCTGTTGGGCATCGATAATTTCCTGGCGCAATTGCAGGCGTGCATCGGGGTCAGCCTCGCACCGGGCAATATCTTCGCGCGTTAATTGACCGTTCAAAATCGGATTTAAACCCTGGATTTTTGATGTTTCCGCATCAGCGATACTTTTAACCTCTAATTCATGCAGGCCACAGAATTCAGCGATTTGTTCAAACGTCAATGACGTGTTTTCAATCAACCACAGCGCGGTGGATTTTGGCATATATGGGTAATTCATAGAACGTTCCTCTTGCTTGACGGGGTGTAATATATACCAAAATCCCCGTTATTTCAAGCCTTTTTTGTATAAAATTTTATACAAATTGACGTCTGGACGTTTTTTATATTTTTTTGACCAATTTCACCCCGTCGCGCGTGTCGATAACTGTCCAGCCGGCGGCATCAATTTGCGCGCGTAATTCGTCGGCACGCGCCCAATCTTTGGCCGCCTTGGCCGCGGTGCGCGCATCTGCCAGTGCCACAATTTCGGCCGGTGCGGCTTCTGATTCTGCATCATTTAACTTTTTCGCACGGTCAATGAATTGCAATCCCAACAGGCGGTCAATAAATTCAAACAGCGCAATTTTTGTTGCGGCATCAGTGTCGGTGTCTTTTAACAATTCGTGTACAATCACCAATGTTTCGGCAGTTTTCATATTGTCAGATATTGTATTTAATATTTTATCATGCCATGCGTTAAATGTATCTTGGTTGATTTGAACAGAATTCGCATTTTTTAACAATTCTGCCACTTTGCGTACAATAGATTTATAACCTGTGCTGGCGGCATCCAATGCGTCAAAAGAAAAATCCAGCGGTTGACGATAATGCCCCATCAACAGCATATACCGAAATGCCATTGGATCGTATCCACGGTCTATTAAATCTTGAACAGTTAAGAAATCACCAGACGATTTAGACATTTTGCCGTCTTTGGATAACAACCATTCGTAATGAACCCAATAATTGACCCATGGTTTGCCAACGATTGGTTCGCTTTGTGCGATTTCATCAGTATGATGAACCTTGATATGTTCTTGACCACCAACATGGATGTCAAAATGTGGCCCCAGGTATTTCATACTCATTGCGCTGCATTCAATGTGCCACCCAGGGAACCCAATGCCCCAAGGACTGTCCCATTCCATTTGACGTTTTTTATCCGTGGGTGAAAATTTCCACAACGCGAAATCAGTCGGATTTTTTTTGCCACTGTCATCAATTCGTGCGCCACCGCGTAATTCAGATAAATTTTGGCCACCCAATGCACCGTAATCTGGGAATTTGCTGGTGTCATAGTATATGCCGTCACCAGGAATTTCGTATGTATAACCTAATTTTTCCAGTTGTTTTACTTGGTCTATTTGTTCGGGGATATTATCTGTTGCACGGGGCATAACAGTTGGGCGTATAATATTCAAAGAATCAATATCACGTAAAAAAGAATCTATATACTTTTGTGCAATATCCCATACAGACATTTTTTCACGGGCGGCTCCTTTTTCCATTTTGTCTTCCCCAGTATCTTCATCACTGGTTAAATGGCCAACGTCGGTTATATTCATAACATGGCGGACATCGTATCCATTTTCAATAAACATACGTTTCAAAATATCACTGTTTACAAAACTGCGCATATTACCGATATGCTGATCCCAATAAACCGTTGGGCCGCATGAATAAAACCCCATTTTGCCGGGAACCAATGGTTTGAATTCTTCTGTTTTGCGGGTCATGGTATTAAATAATTTTATTGTCATTATGCGCGTCCTTTGATGATTGATATAAAAATGATAGTTAAATGGAAAAAATATTGCAAACGAAAACGTTTGCCAAAACGACAATTCAGCGACAACAACAGTAAAAATCAATAAATCTGATGGTCATTGTAATAAAACACAATCCTGGCGGAGCGTATAGGACTCGAACCTATGGACCGCTAAAACACGGTCACAGATTAGCAATCTGCTGCATTACCACTCTGCCAACGCTCCGCGTGGTTGCGTGGGGTATTATACAGAACGATAAAAATAATTGCAAGTGCGAAAATCCAAACGCACAAAAAAACAACGCCAATCGGCGTTGTTTATTTGTTTGTTGGTTCATTCAACAACGCATGCAACATATTCATAATCGCTTTGCGTTGCTCGTCCGTTTGCAAACGCCAATACAAATGAATCAATTGCAACGATTCATTTTTTGCCAACAAATCGCCCGGTTTTGGTTCCGATACGCGTGTCGTACCAACACGACCACTGCGATTCGGTTCAGGCATATATCCAGGCAATCCCTGGAAAAAGAAAGATATGGGTGTTTCCATTGCGCGACTTAATTCAAACAAACGCGACGCAGATATACGGTTGCCCGCACATTCATACTTCTGAATTTGTTGAAAAGTCACGCCACAGATGTTCGCCAAATCCTTCTGTGACAAGCCCATTAAAACCCGGCGCAGCTGAACGCGACGCCCGATATGTTGATCTATTGCTTCTGATTGTAATACTTTTCCTGCCATTTCCTTGCACCGTGGGTTACGATTTCCTTCCTAGTTGAATTTAATAACTTTTCTTTTTCTTTTGCAATCAAAAAACTAATATGATAGTTTTTTTATTGCAAATATTTTTTTCAAAAAGGACGGAAAATATGAGAAAACCGCTTGTTTTGTGCATTATGGACGGCGTTGGAATTGCCGAAAAATCAAATCATAATGCCGTCGCGATGGCAAATATGCCATTCTTTAACCAGTTGTTACAGGGGTATCCGCATTCAAAATTGGACGCCAGTGGTGAATCAGTTGGATTGCCCGCTGGGACGATGGGAAATTCCGAGGTTGGGCACATAACAATTGGCGCGGGGCGCGTTGTAAATCAGTTCCTGCGCCGGTTTCAGTTGGAAAATTGGGATAATAACGCGCCTTTGCACGATTTTATAAATTCAGTACGCGATTCGAATGGCATCGTGCATTTGGCGGGTCTGATGTCCGACGGACGCGTACATTCGGATATTAACGATATGATGACAATTGCGCGGCACGTATTGGATTCTGGGGTGCGTCTGTGCATTCATTTTATCGCAGACGGCCGCGATACCCCGCCACAATCCGCAAAAAAATACATAACGATGATAAAAGATGCTTTGGCGCAGTATTTATCCGATGGGCGCGCGTTTTTTGGAACTTTGTCGGGGCGTTATTACACAATGGACAGAAATAAAAATATGGATCGGACTGAATTGGCGTTTAACGCGATTGCGTGCGCGACGTCTGAATATCACGCAGCAACAATCGATTCGGCACTGAGTGCAGCATACGCACGCGGCGAAACCGATGAATTTATACGTCCAACCGTTATTGATGGCGATGTGCCAATTACTGACAAAGACGGATTTTTATTCGGCAATTACCGCAGCGATCGCGCACGTCAAATTGTTCGTGCCATGTTGGGCACAGGCGCAAAAATGTTGTGTTTTTCGCAATATGGCGAAGGATTAAACGAATCGTGCCCCGCCCTGTTGCCGGACGAGCCAGTTAAAAATACGTTGGGCGATGTTTTGGCACAGGCCGGTAAATCCCAATTGCGTATTGCAGAAACCGAGAAATATAATCACGTTACTTATTTCTTTGATGCGGAACGCAACGTTGATTTTGCGGGCAGTGAAAAGGTTTTAATTCCATCCCCAGATGTCGCAACGTTTGATTTGAAACCTGAAATGTCTGCGTTGGAAATAACAGACGCGTTATTGCCGCGGTTAGCGCAATTTGACGTTGTCATTTTGAATTATGCAAATGGTGATATGGTTGGGCATACTGGTAAAGAGCCATCCACCATCCGCGCAATGGAATTTTTAGATACTCAATTGGCACGCTTGATTCCGGCGGTGTTGGATTTGGATGGGACTGTTTTAATCACGGCAGACCATGGGAATGCTGAAAAAATGTGGGATGATGTAAATAACATTCCATGGACTGCGCATACAACAAATCCAGTGAATTTTATTGTCGTATCGAAAGAACCCCACACGGTGCATGATGGCGGATTGGCCGACATCGCGCCAACAATGTTGAAATTGTTGGGAATTCCACAACCGATCGATATGACGGGGCATTCATTGGTGGATTAAAAAAACGGCGAATTATTCGCCGTTTTTTTGTTTTCTGCGAATTGCGAAAAATTCACGCAGCATTTTGGCGGATGTGGCCGCATATTCTGGCAATTGTGTAACAGTCGGTCGCCACAAGTGTTTGTCGGTTTCATATATTTTTGCGTTATGCGCAATTCCCCCGCCCTTTTCATCCGCGGCCGCATAATAAACGCCGCGAATCCGCGCCAAAGATATGGCCGTCGCGCACATCGCGCATGGTTCAAGCGTTACATAAATATCACAATCGTCCAAAAATTTGGTTTCCAATTTTTTACACGCGCGGTTAATCGCCACTATTTCCGCATGCAGTGTTGGATTTTTTTTCTTTTGAACCTGATTTTCGCCACGCGCGATTATTTTTCCATTACGCACAATAACTGCGCCAATTGGCACATCATCGTGTGCCGCGGCGCGTAGTGCTGAATTAAAGGCTTGATTCATAAACATCATGTTGTACAGTTTATATCATGGATTCAAAATTGCAAATTATTTCAGGTCGTTTTCATGGGCGAAAATTATACCTGCCTGATGGGGCGCGCCCAACCCAGAATCGCGCCCGCGCGGCTTTGTTTAATATGATTGGCGCAAATCTGTTTAACCCATGCGATGAATTTGTCGTTTGGGACGCATTCGCCGGCAGTGGCGCATTTGGCATAGAATGTCTGTCACGATACCCAAACGCGCGCGCGATTTTTACAGACGTGTCACTCAAATCCATCGAAACAGTGCGCAAAAATTTGGCTTTATTGAATATTGGCGCATCCGCAACAACTGAATTGGTGGATGCCAATATGGCGGTAAAAAAGTATGCGGGCGTGGCGGATTTAATCTTTGTCGATGCGCCATACGACGCCGCAGACTTGGGTGCGTCTTTTGTTCGGACGGTAACGCGCCGGGCACGCGCGGGGACTTTTTTGATATGGGAGCAAGAATCCACAAATTTCACCCCACCCCCGCATGGATGGGAAATTTTGCGCGATAAAACATACGGGCGGGCGCGTTTTTTAATTATGCAGCGCGGTGACGAATAAAAACCTTGATTTTTCAAAGATTTTGGTAAATAATATGCGCCGCGCAACACCCTTGGAGGTTGCGCACACAACGAAACTTGATATAAAAAGGACAAAAAATGGCAATTAAATTAAAAGCAGAAATTCGCAACGCTGCTGGCAAGGGGGCCGCACGTAGCATTCGTAGAAGCAAAAACATCCCCGCCGTTATTTATGGCGAGAAAAAATCCCCCGTTGCGATTGAATTGAACGGACGCGATTTTGAAATGTTGCTGCAAACACCCAGTTTGCGTACGAAATTATTTGAAATTGATACCGCAAATGGCCAAGAAGACGCCATGTTGATGGATATCCAATATCACCCGGTCAGCGACAATGTTATGCACGTTGATTTCAAACGTATTGACGTTAAAAGACCTGTTAATGTAAGCGTGCCGGTCGAAGTTATCAATGTTGAAACATCCAAAGGTATTAAAATGGGCGGTGTGTTGAACTTTGCCGTTCGTAAAGTTGCATTGCGTGGTTTGGTTCATGACATCCCAGAAAAAATCACAATTGATTTGGCAAATTTGAACATTGGCGATTCAGTCCATGGTTCTGATTTGGTTTTGCCGGCGGGCGTTGAATTGGGGCTGCACCAGGCTGAATTGGCATTCGCGACAATCGGCGGTAAAATGGCCGACGAAGATATGCCAAAGGCTGCGGCGGCTGCGGCAACTGCTGCACCGGCTGCTGCTGCACCGGCCGCGGATGCGGGCGAAAAGAAATAATGTTTTCGCGTATAAAATTAAACCGTCCGTTTGGGCGGTTTTTTTATTATTATTTTTTTCCTGTGGTCTTGAAATGGTATTTGTTATTCACTATATGGTATGCAGCGAAAAATAAAACAGTTTTGAAGGAGTGAAAAAATGGCAAAAGTATTGGGTATCGATTTGGGTACAACAAATTCCGCCATGGCGTTCATGGATGGATCTGATCCCAAAATTATCGAAAATTCCGAAGGACAACGCACAACACCGTCTGTTGTTGCGATGACGTCGGGTGGCGAACAATTGGTGGGCATTACCGCCAAGAATCAGGCTGTGACAAATCCTGAAAACACAGTATATGAAATCAAACGTTTAATGGGCTTGCGCTTTGACAGCCCCGCGGTTAAAGAAATTGCCGCGCGCGTGCCATATAAAATTGTGGCGGGCGATAATGGCGATGCTTGGGTGGAAATCGATGGTAAAAAATATGCACCGTCCCAGATTTCTGCTATGATTTTGGCAAAATTGAAAAAAGATGCCGAAGCATACCTGGGCGAAACGGTAACAGATGCGGTTATTACTGTACCGGCGTACTTTAATGATTCCCAACGCCAGGCAACAAAAGACGCGGGGCGTATAGCAGGGTTGAATGTTCTGCGTATTGTTAATGAACCGACTGCGGCCGCGTTGGCGTATGGTTTGGATAAAAACAAAAACGGTACTATTGCAGTATATGACTTGGGTGGCGGTACGTTTGATATTTCTATTTTGGAAATCGTTGATGGCGTGTTCGAAGTAAAATCCACAAACGGCGATACAGCATTGGGCGGTTCTGATTTTGACGCACGCGTATTGAAATATTTAATCGACGAATTCAAATCCCAGACTGGAATTGACCTGTCGAACGACAAATTGGCACTGCAACGGTTAAAAGAAGCCGCCGAAAAAGCCAAAATCGAATTGTCGTCGAAAACATCGACGGATATTAATCTGCCGTTCTTGACTGCAGATGCGACGGGTCCGAAACATTTCAATACAACGCTGACACGTGCAAAGTTGGAATCTTTGGTTGATGATTTGATTCAAAAAACAATTGAACCATGCCGCAAAGCGTTAAAAGACGCCGGGTTGGATAAATCCCAGATTAACGAAGTTATCTTGGTCGGTGGGCAAACACGTATGCCAAAGGTTCAAGAAACCGTCAAAGAATTCTTTGGTCGCGACCCGCACAAAGGCGTGAATCCCGACGAGGTCGTTGCGTTGGGTGCCGCGATTCAAGGCGGCGTGTTAAAAGGCGATGTAAAAGACGTTCTGTTGCTGGATGTGACACCGTTGTCTTTGGGTATTGAAACTTTGGGTGGCGTATTTACGCGCTTGATTGATCGTAACACAACCATCCCAACCAAAAAATCCCAGATATTCAGCACGGCCGAAGATAATCAATCCGCCGTTACAATTCGCGTATTCCAGGGCGAACGCGATATGGCCGCCGATAATAAATTGCTGGGGCAATTTAATCTGGAAGGCATCGCCCCCGCACCGCGCGGAATGCCCCAGATCGAGGTCTCGTTCGACATCGACGCGAATGGCATCGTGCATGTATCCGCCAAGGATAAAGGCACCGGTAAAGAACAGGCGATTTCTATTAAATCCGACGGTGGTTTAAGCGAAGAAGAAATCAAACGTATGGTTGATGAAGCCGCCGCCAATGCCGACGCTGATAAAAAGAAACGTGAATTGGCCGAGGCGAAAAATAATGCCGAGACCGCTGTATTCACAGTTGAAAAGGCTTTGAAAGAACACGGCGACAAAATCAGCGCGGACGAAAAGAAAGCCATCGAAGATGCGAAAAAAGAACTGTCCGACGAATTGGCAAAATCCGATGCCACGGCGGAAAGTCTGAAAGCAAAGACCGATGCGCTGACTGAAAAGTCTATGAAACTGGGCGAAGCGGTATATAAAGCGTCCCAGGAAGCGGCGCAGCAATCGTCTGAATCCGGCGAGTCAAATGATAAACCGAATGACGACGGTACGCGTGACGCAGATTTTTCTGAAAAGAAATAAAAAACGGGGCGAAAGCCCCGTTTTAGTTACTGGTTACTCGTAACTCGTTACTCGTGTCACCCTTCGCCGTGGCTTCGGGTGATAAACCCCACCCCCCGTCGTGCAAAGCACGGCACCCCCCCCGCCCCCACACCGGGCCCCGCGCAAACAAAGTTTGCGTGGGTGGATTCTGGGGCGGTGGGCATTAGTGTGTTCCCGTCGCGGGCTAAGTTCCCCTCCGTTGGAGGGATGGAACGCGTCAGCGTGACGGGGTGGTAAGAGAGAACGGGGTTGGGTAATTAATCCCTTGACTTGTCGCCCTGTGGCATATCCCGTGGGGATTTTTATTTGTGGCTGGAAATATTTTACTTTTTCCCTTGCGTGATATGGCGATTTTTTTCTATGATTAAGTATAAAAGAGAGGAAAGCATGGAGAAAATTCGCAGATTTCTGGGTGTTTTAGCATCGTTGTTCGTTTTGATTTTTGCCGGCAATGCGCTTGCCGCGGGATATGATTGTCCCGAAAATCGGAAATACACTTCGTGTAACGAGAATTATTATATGAGTGGCGGAACCAACGTAGGTAACACTTGCGATCCATGCGGTGAAAATTCCACATCGCCGGGCGGAACGCAGTCTTATTGTCTGTGCGACAGAGGATACACAATTGACGGAGATTTATCAAATAGCGCGATGCTGAACAAACGCTCTACCTCCGGTCAGGATTGTAAATTATCAGCCATACTGTGCGAAACAGGTACATATTTACCAGCAGATGGTTTGAGGTGCTCCGAGTGTCCGGAGGGGTCTTATTGCCCGGGGAGCAAATATTACTATAATGCATCAAAAGACCAAGGAATAAACACTTGTCCGACTGGATATACATCACCAGCGGGTGCATATCAGCAAAAATCATGCTATATCGATGTTCCGGCTGGTTCGATTTTAACGACAGCGGGTTCGACAAGTTTTGAAAGTTGCCAGGCGGGGACTTTTAAAGCGGCACACCAGGTTTTCTATGGCGACACATCCCCAGCGTGCGAAGTGTGTGATGATAATAGTTACTCGGATGCTGGTGCGGCTTCGTGTATTGCGTGTTTAACGGATGCAGGATATGGTAACAGCGGCGATACGCAGGGCGATCATGCGGGCGTGGCATCGTGCAAGACAACATGTGACCCAACCGAGGCGGTAAAAGAAGCCAACGCCGCCTGTGCCGTGGTTGATGCAGGCGATTGGGCGACGGGTGGCGTCGTGTCCCAGGGTGAAACATCTGTGCTGGATACAGATTATGGTGATTGTCCGACTGGATATACCGATGGGAATCCTGCGACGTCCTTGTCTGGGTGTGCCAAGAACATAGAAGACGGATATTATTTGGCCAACGAATATGACGAAAGCCCGACACAATGTGCGGCCGGTACGTATAAAACCACGCATACGGTGACATACGGCAATACTTCAACATGTAACATGTGCGATTCGGGCGAATATTCTGACGAAGGTGCGACACAATGTACGACATGTAACACTGGATATACCACGCCCGACGGACACGCTGGCGTCGAATCGTGCAAGATAACGTGCGATGCCGGAACATACGTTGCAACCGCCGGCGAACAATGTGTGTCTTTGGCGGACAAAGGCGGATATTATATCGGCAATCACACAGTATCCCAAGGCAACGTCAGTACGCCGTTGCAATGCCCCGACGATTGGCGCGATGGACCGGGGACGACCGCGGAATCTGAATGCCAGAAAGTATTTACCGTAACCGGCGAACAAAAAGAGCCTGAATTGGTTACCGGCGCGGTCAGCCAAGAAACCAGTGCATGCGAACCTGATAATTGGCAATGCACACAAAAATACGGCGCGGCCGGTGATGGTGATTATGTTGGCGAATGCAAGACTGTGGATGAATTAAGTTGCACCAAGCCCGTGGCAAGCGTTGTATGCGAAGCGAATCGGTATGCAAGTGGTATAACATGCCCGGCGTGCGAAGGTGGATATACTGCGCCCCAGGGTTCGACAAACCCGAATCAATGTACCATGGCATGCAATGTGCCATGTACCGACCCGGGTCAAGGCGCGTGTCCTGAACATGCCGCATCATGTACTTGGAATACCGAAGAATTTGAAACGGGTATTCAAAACCAAGTTGATAAAGAATGCAGCGTATCCGCAAAGCAGTGTTCTTTGGCGGGCGTTGTGTGCGATGCCGGGTATGATGTATCTTTGGATGGATTAAGTTGTACCGCGCATGCGTATAAGGTATCTTATTCGTGTGGCACGGGCGCGACTGGTAATGCGCCGGGGGGCTCGTCACAGTTGTATGCCGAAAATTACGAGGTCAAAGGACAAAATACCTGCAAACGGCCTGGATTTACGTTTGGTGGATGGTCTGATGGACTGGGCGAAACTTTCCAACCCAGCACCACGTTCAATTGGGAATACACCACAGATATTAACTTTACCGCTGTGTGGGAACCGTGCGACAAAAATACGGGCGCATCGGGAACATGCGATTGTTCGGCCACACAATATCCGAATGGCAATGGATGCACAAGTTGCTTTGTGCAGTGCAGTGGTGAATTTTCGGGTGACAATTACGATGTGTGCAGCAATGAAACAACCGCTGATTGCCAACGTGCGTGCGTTGCGGCCGATGTACCGAATGCGGTTACTGTGTCCGGTTATATGACCCAGGGCAAAGGCGATACATGCGTACCGACCCAGTGTAAGTCTGGATTTTATGTATTGGAATCCGCGTGCCAGGCGTGCCCTGAAAATTCGAACAACTGTGGAACCGAAGGCAGTGAAGATACATTCACATGTGACGATGGTTATCATTTGTCCGACAACGGTTTGACGTGCGAACCAGACGAATACACAATCACGCTGAACAAGAATCAAGGAACGGGCACCGCCCCAGCCAGCAAGACTTGTTTGCACGGCGTGCCATGTGAATTACCACGCGAAGGCGTTGAACGCACAGGATACGCATTTACCGGATGGGGCGCCGATCCAAGTTGTGAAAGCGGCGTGTTCCAAGAAGTGTTTATGGGTTCTGCGACACGGTATGCGTGCTGGACACAGACGTTTTATGAATGTCAGGCTGGTAAATACTATGATGAAAGTGGCGTGTTGCAAAATTGCAAACCGGGCGATTATTGCCCCGGCACAGGCAATGTCCAGGTTGGCCAATCTGGATGTAACGTACCGTGCGGCAATGGTGCAACCAGTCCGGCAAGTGCGTCTGATAAAACGCAATGCTATATCACATGCCAAAGCAGTGATATTACAGGTGGCGAATTATCACCAATAAATGCACAAATGAATTGGAACGGCAGTGAATATCCGTCCTGTACATATACGGCAGATTGCGATGCTGGTTATGTTGCAATAAATCAAAGCAGCGCAAGCGCGTCATGCACGCCGTGCGAAGATGGCGTTATATGCCCGGGTGGCACAGGCACAACAACAGAAGAATGCACGGCCGGTGATTACTGCGAGGGCGGTATTGCGAAAACTTGTCCGCCCGTTGGCACAGGCGTGGGTTGGTCCGATGCGGGTGCAGGCAGTATCGAAGAATGCTATGACGCATGTATAATTGAATTACATGTTGATAATGCATATTCTGTAACATCCGATGGCAGAAAATATTACGACGTTGATACCGGCGGTTATCCGACCTGTACGTATAACGTGGTCTGCAATGAAGATTACGAAGTGCAAGAAAACCACACCGCAGTACCATGGTGTAAGTTTGTCGGCGAATGCCAACCGGGTCAATATTGCCCGCCTGATGGCAGCGAACCGCAACAATGTATCGCCCCCGGTACATCCGATGGAACAGCAACATCACAAAATGGCTGCTATGTTGAATGCGACCGCGTTGGGTATATCACCGGTGGGACACTGACATCGAATGCAAGTGATACCGATGACCGGCAATATTGGGACGGCGCGAAGTATCCAACATGTACATATACCGCAACATGTGAGGCCGGTTATGTGGCGGTGAATCAAAACACAATCAACGCCACGTGCGAAATGTGCGAAGCGGGCGTCAATTGTCCCGGTGGTACGGACAGCGGCGAACCCGAAGATTGCCCCGAGGGATCGTACTGTGAAGAAGGCAAAGGACCCCAGACTTGTCCTGGCGACGGGTCGTCTGTGGCCGGTGCGGAATCTGTAACCGAGTGCTTTGTTACCTGCCCTGCGACCAAACCGGTTGCAAATGCGGTTGGTGGCGTTGCAAACAGCGATGGTCCCGCTTATTACAACGGCAGCGATTATAATCAATGTACTTACACCGTGCAATGTAATGAAAATTACGTGGCCAGTGGCAACGGTACAGCAAATCCAGTTTGTGAATTTGGCGACCCGACACAATGCCCAGAAGACCACTATTGCCCAGGTGACGGTACAGTGTATGAATGTCCCGACGGCGGTATGACAGACGGCACGGGCGCTGTATCACCGACCCAATGTTACAAGATATTTGAAGACTATGACGGGTTTGATAATGGTGTGGCGTCTGCAAAGTGCAACTGGCACGTGACCGCTACGGACTATATATCTTGCTCGATACAAAAGGTAAAAAGTTGCGATGCGGGTTATTATTACAAGACACAAAATGCGTTCTTGTGCGAATCCACTGAAACAGGATTTTACAGCCCGTATCCAGATACAGAACAGACAAAATGCCCAGTAAATCCAACCGGTGGTATTGTGGAATCGTCTGAAAATGCCGACAGTTACACAGATTGCTATATGGCGTGCGATTTGGATGTGGAACACGCATCGTCTGTTGCGGCCAAAGATAACACTGTGTTTGGTATAAGCAAAACCGAATATGCGGCGTGCTCTTATGCGGTAACGTGCGATACAGGATATACCGTCCAGGATAACAATTCTGACAGTCCGACTTGTGTTGCCAACAGATATACTGTGACGTTGGATAAAAACGGCGGTACGGGTTCAACACCCGCCAGCATCGAATGCGTGTTCGACAGTGGCGCATGCGAATTGCCCGCCAACGATGTGCTGACGCGTCCGGGATATTCTGGTCAGAACAAGTGGTGCAAAAACAAAGATGGCACGGGCACATGTTATTACGCCGGGCAATCCACCAATCTGAATATATCCGAAAATGGTACAAATGTTACGTTATATGCTGTGTGGATGCCGAATGTTTATGCGGTGACACTGGATCACCAAGATGCAGACACAAATGGCGCGCCAAGTGACGTGTATCTGAAATATGCGACTGGTTGGTTCAGCAACAGTGCTGCAACATCAGACATCACGACTTTGACAACTGTGCCGTCCAAGACCGGATATGAATTTGCGGGGTATTACAGCGCAACATCTGGCGGGGTGCAACTGGTCAATGCGGCCGGCGCGTTCCAGACGAATGAAAACGCCCTGACCTTTACAACGGACGATGCGACCATATTTGCAAGGTGGTCCAAGGGCACAATGAATTGCGCACCCGGCACATATTATACCGGCAATGGTTCAGAATGCGCACCGTGCGAAGCAAATCATTACTGTCCGGGTGGTGATTTTGCAACCGACACTGGCACGGCCGAAGGTCATTACAGTTGCCCTGAAAATGGGTTGTCGGTCAGCAATTCTGAATCTGTAACTGCGTGCTATAAGACAAAGTTGGCATACAGTGCGACAAACGGTTCTGGGACCCAGACGTGCAATTGGGACGATGCTGCAAAGTCGTACAGTGCAAGTTGTCGCGATATTGCAATCGACAGTTGTGTCGCAGGTTATTGGCTGGAATCCAATGACGACACGGACTGCGTTGCGGTTGGGCGCGGATATTACAGCGGCGACGATATCACCACACGTAATCAATGTCCAAACGGCGGCAATACCGAGTCGGAAACTGCAACCAAAATCCAGGATTGCTTTAAGACCGAAATTCCATATACGGCAATGAATGGTGCAGGAACACAACGGTGCTTCTATACCAGTGGCGATGGCATTGATGCGGTGTATCAGCGCGACTGCGATACGTGGAAAATCGAAACGTGTCGTGGCGGGTACTGGTTGGCAAACAGCACCGATAAAGATTGCAGTGTGGTTGGCAACAATTATTACAGTAACCAAAATGACACTGAACGTCATCTGTGCCCTGCGGGCGGAAAGACTGATACCGAAACCGCAGAAGACATAAAACTGTGTAACCAAGATGGCTTGCCGTATCAGGCTGAACACGGTGCTGGTGAAAACAAGTGCTTCTATACCAGTGGCGAAGGCGACAGTGCAATTTATGAATCCAGTTGCCAAGATGTAACCATGACAAGTTGTGATGCTGGTTATTATTTCGACCGCAATCTGACGGAAACTGACTGTGTGCCGGTGGGTCGGAATTATTACAGTCCCGCCGTGGATATGGCACGTCACGAATGTCCGCTGGGCGGCGTTACCAACGGCACAACCAGTGGCGCATCATCGGATTGCTATCGTACCGATATGGCGTGCGACATCACCAACGGTTCAGGGCAACAGACCTGTAACTATGACGAATCCGACGCCGATTATACGTTGAATTGTCAAACTTGTACCGTAATCGCGTGCGACGAAGGATTTTCGCAAGTGGGCAATACTTGTATCGATTGCCCAGAAGGCAGCGTATGCGACGAAGGTACTGAAAAAACATGCGCATCGCTGACCGGTGGATTGTATCCGAATTCGGATGCAGGCACGGAAGACGTTGCGATGTGCTGGCGTGAATGCGCGAAGGTTGCAAATGCGCTTGAAATGTCAGGTCGTGATTACTATGGCGCGCCAGATACGTGTCAAGTTACACGGTGCCAGGTTGGATATACACTGGAAAATGGCGCATGCACAGAATGTCCCGAAGGCAGTTTCTGTGACGGAACAATCGATCCAGACCCAGATGTGCCGGGCCAAGATGTTAAATCGTGTGCCGATTTGGGTAATGGCGAATGGCCGTTGTCATTGCCGGGCGCAACCGATGCAAGTCAGTGTTATCACACCTGTGAAGCGTATGATGTTATCAATGGTACGGCTGTACCGGTCAGTGATAAAGCGTTCTATCCAAACGAATGCGAATACCAGGGTCAGTCTGAAAGTGGTAACCCGTGCGAAATTGTGGATGGCGTATGTATCGAAAAATCGTGCAACGCTGGGTACGAAATGATTGACGGCGTTTGCGAACCGTGTAACCGCGAACATGCGTTATCATACAAGGATGGCGGCGTATGTCAGATTGCTGTGTGTGCGTCTGGATATCATCCGAATGGCGATCGTTGCGAATATAATATCCAAGAATGCAGCGCGCCAAACGCGGTCTATGCCGAAGTAACATGGGACTTTAACAAAAAGAGTTTCGGTTCTTGTATGATAAAAGAATGCGAATATGGTTACCATGTTTCGTCGAACGCATGTGTATCTGATGTCCAACCATGCAATGTTGAAAATGGTGTCGGATTCAAAGAATGGAATCATGATATCAATGGTTGGGGCGAATGTGTCGCAACGCAATGCGACCCAGGATATACCAGCGACCCGTCTTTGACCAATGACCATACAAAACAATGCGGCGAATGCAAAAACAAGTACGGCGCAAATGGTACTGTGGCGGTCAGCAGTTATGTCCAAGAATGCGAAATCGCATCGTGTATGGACCAAGGCGAACTGTATAATTTGGAATATGGCGAATGCGTTCAGATTTGCCCATTCGAAGAATACAGTGACGAAACGGGTACTATGGTTTGGAACGAATCCAGAAAGAAGTGTGTCCGAACCTGTAACGAAGGTTTCACAATGTGGTAATTTGGCAATCGCAAAACAAAATACCCCGCGAATATCGCGGGGTTTGTTTTGTACGGAATTCATACCTGTATTATTAATAAACTGATTTTTATAACATTCAAATGTACCAAGGGGTGTAACGCAATGAAAGAAATTAAATTTACCGCACGTGATGGTAAAAAATTAATATGTTCGCTGTGGGATGATGCGCCCCGCCCCGTTGGCGTTGTGCAAATTATTCACGGCATGGACGAACATGTTATGCGATATGACAGATTCGCAAAATTTTTGAACAAGCATGGATATATCGTGTTTGGCGACGATCATCGCGCGCATGGCCGCACCGCAGGCGACACAAAAAACATAGGAAAACCAAATGGCGAATATGATTTATTTTCCGCCACGGCCGACGATGAAATCGCAATTACAAAATATCTGCGCAGAAAATACAAGTTGCCTGTGTTGTTGTTCGGACACAGTTATGGCAGTTTTATCACACAAAGAATAATCCAAGAACCCGATTTGGCCACGGCCGGGGTATGTTTGTCGGGTTCTGCAAAATATCCGTTGGCGTTGTTGGCGCCCGCGGTGACGGCGGCTTTTGTTGGGATGAAATTATTTGGTCCAGATGCCCCCGCGCGATTTTTAGAATATTTTTCACCAATTCGTGGGCGCACAATACACGGCGGCAGTCGTTTAACACGCGATGCCGCCCAGGTCGCTGCACACAACGCAGACCCCATGCGCGCGCAATATTTTTCATACGGATTTTATTATTCTTTGTTCAAAAATTTAATCAAACTGTCTGGATATGCAAATCCAGAATTGCCGATGCTGATTATCAGTGGCGGGCGCGATATGGTAAGTTTTAACGGACGTTTCGCCAATTCACTGTACAGAATGTATCGCGCGGGCGGTGTTGAAAATTTAACTTTAATCATATATCCGGGCGCGCGTCACGAATTATTGATGGAAACGAATTTCGCACAAGTACAACGCGATGTATTAAAATTTTTTAATTCTGTGGTGCGCACAAATCGGCAAAAGTCAGCGGAATAATTTTTGATAAATCAGACGGCGCGACACGTACTTGATAACCAATGCGGCCCGCGCTGAATATAATTGTGTCAAAATTCAACGCCGACGAATCCGCCACGGTTTTGAATTGTTTTTTCATGCCGATTGGACTGCATCCGCCATGTACATATCCCGTTAATCCCAATAAATCGCGCGATTTTAACATATCAATTGATTTTTCGCCGACCGCCGTGGCGGCACGTTTCAAATCTAATTCTGCGCACACAGGCACCATAAAGACATAGTGATTGCCCGAACGCGCAACCGTTACCAGCGTTTTGAAAACCTGGGCCGGATTTTGATTTAACGCGGCGGCAACTTCACCACCGTTCAGCGCGCCTGTGCCAACGTATGAATAAGATTCATACGGAATATGCCGCGCGTCCAACACCCGCATAACATTCGTTTTTATTTCCATGTGATGATTATACATACAAAAAGTATAACTGGCAATAACCTTGATTAATCTGGTTGATAAAACTCGGCCTCGGCACTTGAATTTTTATCAATGTTGTGCATAAAGAAATAATATCCCTTTAAGACATGACCGATGTCCAGCGCGCGGTATCCACGTTTCGCCAAATCAACCGCCCAAACGGTGGCCGCAGGCCCACACATCAATATTATCATCACACTTTTTGGCAATTTGCAGATTTCAGATAATACGCGTTCAGTATCAGACCACGCATTCTTGTTCGGCACCCAGATATTGTGAATTTTACGGGCATTATCAAAAATATTATATTCAACTTTATCCCATAAACTTTTGCATGTGATTATGGCGATATTTTTACCGTTCCATAATTTCCTGAACATTTCATAGGTTTCAGAAGACGCGCCATCAAGGGTGGATATTTCCGCGGCACAATATTCCAATCCCTTATCTATACATTGTAAAAAATCACGTCTGTACTTTGGAATTCGTGTGTAATTCCACTGTTTTATTTCTTCCGAGCGTTCTGGTAAAAATTTTGGAAAGAAATACGTATATGGAATACCCAACATAACGTTTGAATAAGATGTTTTTATAATAGATTTTAAGCGATTTGCTAATTCCGCATCATAATCTTGAAACGGTATCTTGCCACCATTCATTATTTCCATTTCGCCATCGCCATATCGTGCGATACTGTCACGACTGTGCAATAACTTGTCCAGAGTCTGGGGGACATTCAAAATTTTCGGCCGAAAAACATCAGAATTTGGAACATAATATAAAAAGTCTGCAAGTAAATCTTCGTACGAGACCATTTGAAACCAACCTGGAATACGTTTTCGATAACTGAATATTTTGATACCGCACAGGTAAATTTCACGCAATCCAGATGGATGCCGTTTTTTGAAAAATATTTTCATTGCTGTATTCCTTATTTCCTGGTATTTTATTCACAATTATACAGGTATAACACGGCAAATCAAGCCATAAAAGCAATATGGGAATGTAAAACTCATTTTTATTTCGTCAATATTATTGTAAATCCGTTGCCGACTTTGTCATCTGTGGGGGACGCGTGTTTTATGTTCCAGCCCATTGTGTTACACAGTTCTGTCATATTATCATAATTCCATACTGATAAATGATGGCGCGGATCGTTGTCCAGGCGCATATAACCGTCGGGAATTTCGTCTGATATTTTTATAAAATCAGGCGATGCATAAACCGCATTTATATCTGTACCCAATTCATAGCCCGGATTTTTACGAACTATATAATTTTCACGCGTTAATTTTCCGCTGTGCCGGGCAAGTAATTCCGACACCGTCGTCACAGGGCGATTTATGTCATAAATTCTGTCTTTGTGCGGAATTATCATAAACACATATCCGCCGGGACGAATTACACGCAGCCATTCTGATATTGCACCAATCGTATCAAAAAAATGTTCGACAACATGCGAAGACAATACGTAATCCATACAATTATCTTTGAATGGTAAATGCGCGCCATCTGCAAAAATATTTACTGCGAAATCGTTGTGATAATATGCGTTATGCGAAATTCTGTCCGTCGCAGGTATGTCAATATTACAATACGCCCCACCCCGAATATTAAACGGATTTTCAGGGCTTGCACCGATTTCACACCCGTTCAAACCATCCAGATATTCATGCGCCAAACGTGATTCAGGAAAAGTATTCATAATAACATCCCGCTGTTTTTTATCGTTGAATTTGTTGAATCATTTGGCGGATTGTGGGTATTGATGAATATCCACCAAAACGCCATAAATCTTTGTTTCGCGTCGCGTTGTTCGTTGCCAAAGTACGATTAATCGGTGTTGGCGCATCTGTGTCAGATATGTGAATATCGCGCCGATTAAAGCAATCTGCGAATGTATGCAGCATTTGTGCTTTGGTCATTATATCCGCCGGCACAATGTGTTGCGTGCCATTAAACCAGGCTTTATTTACTATAATTCCAATACAGATATTTGCGAATGCGTCTGTGGTTAATCCATTCCATAAGTGATTTTGAAAACCTTTTAAGTTCGCATTTTTCGGCTGGTGCAAAAACCATTCCAATAACGAACAAAAATTTTGTTGCTCGGGTCCGATAATTGAACATCGCAGATTCAAAAAATTATCTGAATGAACCTCGCCCAGGCTTTTGGTTTTTCCATACACATCCAATGCGTTATGAAAATCTGTTTCTGTATAATTTCCACGCGCGCCATCCCATACGCAATCAGTCGCAATTTGAATAACTTTGCTGTCCAGTTTTGCCAAAGCATACGGAAATTCAGAATTAACACGAATTGCGCGTAAAACTTCGTTGGCGTTATCGTCATGAATGTACGGCTTTATTATTCCGATACAATTTATGACATAATCATATCCCGCCAACAATGATAAATTCGGAGATTCTGCATCAAATGCGGGGCGCGAAAATCCATCAAAATCAATTCCCGCGAATTTGAATTTGCGCGCCATTGCACCGCCCAACATCCCGGTTATTCCCAATATTGCCGTTTTCATTTTATGATCCCCATGATTGTAATTCTTGCTGGATGTATTCCAGGTTTTTTAATTTATCGATAACCTGATCCACGGTCAGGCGCGTTGTGTTTTCAGACGTATAATCGGCTGCGCAATTTATTGCCTGGTGCCCATTTGATAAAAAATTATCGTAATTTAAATCGCGATTATCAGATGGAATTCTGTAAAATTTTCCCATATCTTCGGCCTTTGCCATTTCTTCACGTCCGACCAAAGTTTCGTGCAATTTTTCGCCGTGACGCGAACCGATTACATGAATTTCGTTTTTTGCATTGAACAATTTTTGAATCGCCAACGCCAAATCCATAATCGTTGATGCAGGTGCTTTTTGCACAAACAAATCGCCGTTATTTGCATGCTGGAAAGCAAATAAAACCAAATCGACACTTTCATCCAAAGACATTAAAAAACGCGTCATATTCGGATCTGTGACTGTGATGGGTTTGTTTTCTTTGCATTGCTTTACAAACAGCGGAATAACAGAACCGCGCGATGCCATCACATTTCCATATCGTGTGCCACATACAATTGTTTTTGAAGAATCTATGTTACGCGATTTTGCAATCATCAACTTTTCCATTAACGCTTTGGTTTCGCCCATGGCATTAATCGGATAAACCGCTTTGTCAGTCGATAGCACAACCAATCGCGATACATTGTTTTTAACACAGGCGTTAATTATATTGTCGGAACCAATTATATTTGTACGTACAGCCTCGATTGGCCAAAATTCACAACTGGGGACTTCTTTTAACGCGGCTGCATGAAAGCATAAATCTGCGCCACGTGTTACATTTTCGACACTTGCAACGTCGCGAACGTCGCCGATATAGTATTTAATTCTGGGGTCGTCGTATGTATGCCGCATACGGTCGTGTTTTTCTTCATCGCGCGAAAATATGCGAATTTCAGCGATGTCTGTTTTCAGAAAATGGCGCAGCATAGTTTGACCAAAACTGCCCGAGCCACCAGTAATTACCAAAATTTTATTTTTATATTCATTTTGCATGATGTTAATCCCCCACACTTTTAATACGTAACAATGGAATGAATCCGAACAAGCGCACAATATGTTTAGTGCCTTTGTGACGAATAGTTAATAATCGAACGCCTTTGATTCCGAATAAATCAATGTATGTGTGCGTGTAATCATTTTCGTGATCCAATCCCGCAAAACGGCGCAGATATAAATTTCGCGGATTTTCAGACCTGACTTCGGTTCGTAATTGTGAAAAAATTTTTTCTTCGACGCCGGCTATATCTGATTTATGGCCGTTCCATACAAAGTTATATTGCAGCAGTGGTTCATCAAGCATCGCATAAAATCCGTCATGCATAAGAAAATTTATACACATGGCTGCATCGGCCGATCTGGAAAAACGAACATCGAAATTACCCAAAGTTTTCAAATCTGACACACGATACATTGAATGACCTGTGCCGCCACCAAAATCTTTTTTGAACAAGTTATATGGATTGATTATGTATTCTTTTTTGTTTGTAATATCATTCACGCGCGACCCGCAAAAGCAAGCCACCATACGGTTTGGATATTGCGCTTCCGCCGCTTTGATTGCATCATATTGCCGCTGGACCCGCGTTGGCATCATTGTATCGTCTGCATCCAAAAAGCAGATGTATTTGCCGCGCGCTTGATTTACCAAATCACGCATGGCCGCACAAACGCCACCGTTTTTTTCACGTTCATAAATCCGCAAACGCGAATCGTGTATTTTGTCGCGCACAACCGACATCGTGTTATCAGTCGATGCATCATTTACCAATAATACTTCCAGATTTTCATAGGTTTGATTCAGCGCGCTGTTAATCGCATCCAGCACAGATTTTTCCATGTTATACACAGGAATACCAATTGTTACAAGTTCGGTTTTGGTCATTGAATCCTCGTCCTTTTTTTTAATGGCGTCGCCATTGAAAATTAACATCAGAATATTTACCCACGATGTTAATCACATCTGACGTACGATACAATTTGCATCTTTTCCTAGTTGATTTTGCGCGCAGTTTTGCTAGAATTATCCAAGATATGATGTAAAATTTAACGTACCTTTGATTTGCCGTATATAATCACGCAAAGTACGCGGGCAAACATGCAGTTTTTTCGCTATTTTGTATTTTGGGCGCCCCTTTTTCAGTTGCTTTAATATAAAATCTTCACATCCATCCAATTTATGATGTTTGTTCTTGCTGCCATTAATACGCCCCAGATGCACCCCAGCCAGGCGGCGCGCCGCCAAGGCCTCTTTGGTGCGTTTGCTGATTAAATCACGTTCTATCTCGGCTGATAATCCGAATGCGAATGCCAAAACTTTGCTTTGAATATTGTCCCCCAAAACATAATCGTCTTTGACAGTGTATAATTTTGCGCCTTGGGACATGATGTATTCCAATATGCGCATAATCATAAATAATTTACGGCCCAAACGTGATAATTCACTGCAAATTATTACGTCGCCCGGGATTAAATCCATTAAACATCCACCCAAAGCGCGCTTGTCTGGTTCGCGGATTCCCGACACGCCCGAATCCATTATATATTTATCGATTTTTATCCCCAGGCTTTCCGCCTTTTGTTCTATGCCGATTTTTTGATTTTCACAGTCTTGTTTATCGGTACTGACCCGAATATATCCGTATATCATTTGTTTTATCCTTGGTTTTGATATTGATTTATGCAATGTGTTACGTTTATAATCTGGGGCATGGAAAGTTACCGCCCAGATATAATTCAATATGCCAAACGAAAATATAAAACGCGCCCAGAATATCTGTGGGCACGACACCCGGATTATGCGGTACTGCGGCGCGAAGACAATGCAAAATGGTATGGAATTATAATGAATGTACCCCGCGCGCGTTTAGGATTGACGGGCGCGGATGCGGTTGATATACTGAACGTGAAATGTGACATGGGTATGTACGAATTTCTGCGCGATGTGCCCGGAATTTTACGTGGGTATCACATGGGCGGAACGTGGGTATCGGTGTTACTGGATGGGTCGGTTTCGTTACCACAAATATACGCACTGTTGGACAACAGTTATAAATTGGTCGCCACCCCCACCGGTGGGAAAAGATAAAATGACAAAAAGTGATATGAATAAAAAAATCGCGTTTTTAGTCCCGGATTTGGTAATGGGGGGCGTTACTAAAATTCTGTTGTATTTATTGGATGAACTGCATACCAGGTATCCAGATTTGAAATTGGATGTCTGGACATTGGATTCGCGCATTGATACTTATTTTGTTGATTTTTTTGAAAAACGTAACATCGCTTTACATATATCCGCGTTGCCACAAAAACCAGATGTGTTATTAAAAAAAATAAAATATAAAATCTGTAACCCGATACGAAAAATATTCAGGAAATGGTGGCTGCGGAACAGCATTTCACACCAGCATTATGATATTCTTGTTGATTTTCATCATTTTACATTTGCCAGTTATATAAAAAAAATCAAAGTGCCAAAAGTTGCATGGATTCATATAAGTTTTCCTGCTTTTATGGCAGATAACAAACACGCATTGAAATATATAAAATATTATAACAAAATCGTATGCTTATCCAAATCTTTTGAAACTGATTTCAAAAACGAATACCCTGGTTATGCCGATAAAATTATGTGCATATATAATTTTATTGATAAAAACAAAATTATAAATAATGCAAATTTACCAAATCATAACGGCAAATACTTTTGTATAGTATCACGTTTAGATAATGATAAAGATGTGGCAACTGTAATAACTGCTTTTAAAATCTTTCAAGGGGGGGCGCCAGACGCAAAGTTGCTTGTTGTGGGGACTGGGGAACAAGATAAAACGTTGCGTCTTATGGCCAAAGGTTACCCAAATATAAATTTTGTCGGTAAGATTAATGAACCTTATTCAATTATAAAAAATGCCGTTGCGAATATTCTGTCTTCTTATAATGAAGGATTTGCTATGACTTTAATAGAATCCGCTGTACTTGGCACATTGGCGATTTCCAGCAACTGCAAATCTGGTCCATCCGAAATATTGATGAACGGTAATGCAGGAATATTATTCGAGCCGGGCAATGCGTATGAACTGGCACAAATTATGGATAAGGTTTGGTTTAATAAAATTGACATCAACAAGTTGATAACAACCGCGACCCAAAACCTGGAAAGATTTTCCGCCCACAATAATGTAAAACAAATTATAGATATGTTCGGGAAATTATATTTTGAACCGGCATATTCTGCATAATCTTGCAATACCAAAGGTGTATTATGATGCGTAAGCCCAAAATATCTGTTATAGTTCCGATATATAACGTGGAACCATATATTGATGAATGTATGCGGTCGTTGGTAACGCAAACATTGCATGACATAGAAATTGTATGTGTTGATGATTGCGGAACAGATAAATCCATGGACATCGTACGCAAATATGCAGATACAGATAATCGAATAAAAATTATAAGGAACAAACAAAATTCTGGCATTGCCACAACCAGAAATGTTGGATTGGATAATTCAGATGCTGAATATATAATGTTTTGCGATCCCGATGATTGGTTTGACGTGAATATGTGCAAAAAAATGTATGACACAATTACACGCGACAAAACTGATATCGTTATGTGTGGCGCAAATATTTTTTACGAGTCTGACGTAAGCCATAAAAAATCTGATAATGGTTATTTACGTGTAAAACATTCCGGGGTGTTTGATGTAACAGAATATATGACTTATACGACCCCCGGCGTTCTTTGGAACAAAATATTCAAACGATCCATTATATCTGGTTATGGTATAAGATTTCCTGATGGGTTGAAGTACGAAGACGTTTGCTTTTTCAACATGTATATGTTGTGGGCGAAAAAAATGTCGTTTATAACAGACAAATTATATAATTATCGGCGACGCGCTGGTTCAATCATGAATCAAACTTTTCAACAAAAATCCATTAATCATGCAATCGACGGAATGGGCACAGCCACATGGTATTATAATTACATAAAATCACATGGATTATTGGATTCTAAAAAGATTTATTTTTGGCGAAATGTATTTATAAATAATTTTTACTTTGCGTTGGATAACGCATCAAATCCGACCTATCGTCGCGAAATTTTTGATTACGCCATTGATTTTATACGCACGAATGCAAAATCTGAATTACCGAAACCAATTGTCAAAATGTTGGAAATGATTCTGATGCGTAACGATAAAATGTTTCACGGCGTAAAGTATATGGGCGGCATCATTCGTATAAAATATTATACAACACGGTTAAAAATCAAATTGCTTGGGGTTCCGGTGTGGCGGGTGAAATATTTTGATAACCGCGAACGGTTTGATTTATTTGCTTTCATACCGGTATGGGTTCGGAAATCTCCAATGGTGCGGGTTAATTTGTAATTTGCGCACCCGCATATTGAATCAAATCCGGCAATTTTATGCAAGCGGTTTTATTTCAAAAATCCCGATTTTGTATGTTTTTACATATTGATTGAATGCGCGGATTTATGTACGCTGTATCCGTACCAGGACAACATTATGAATCAAAAATTTACAATCAAACTGAAAATCGAACTGTCATTTCAACCCCAACCATTGATTTGCAGCATTTGCGGCCAGCCGATATTGGGAAACCAGAAATTAACACTGGACCACCATATACCGCTGTGCCATGGCGGTTTGGACGAGGCTTCTAACCTGCTGCCGGCGCACGCGATATGCAATTCGATTAAAAACGGCCACATGCCGGACGAATTTGAAAAACAGAAAAAAGAACTGTATCAACAGGCGCTGGACAATTGGCACATCAAACGCAAAGACAAATTAATTGTCGAAAACGCCCTGAAAAACATGAGATAACCCAACACCAGACAATCAAAACATGCCGAATTAAAAGGTTGGTTTATTTTCTCGACTTCTCCTTGGATAAAATATAGCGAAATACCGCGCATACGGTCAATAAAAAAGTGCCGAATTAAAACCAACCTTTTAATTCGGCGTAATTTATGTTCAGGGGGATTTTACATTTTTGTTGCATTTTGGCGGGTTTGCTGGTTATAACACCCCCGGTTTGGGCGGCCGAATATCAAACTGCAAATGAATTATTGGCGCGCGTCGATTCTGCGGAATCTGAAAATCTCTCGCCCGATATTCGTGCCGCGTACGATGCGTTAAAAGAATCATTGAATTCCGCAGAAGATCTGTACAACGAATACCAATCTGAATTAAATGAAAATCTGGACGACATGCGCGAAACCGAGCAATCATTGGAAAACCGTTTATTGGGCGGTGCAACAATGGGCGCAACGGGAATTGGTGGGCAAATGTTAGCGTCTGGTTTGGCCGAGCAATCTGCGGACGATACGGCTGCAATGGATATGAACGCGTATTTGGCAACCTTCAAATGTGATTATGGTATGGGTTTGAACATCAGTGGTGGCGAAACGAATATTACTTTGCCGGGCGCGAATATTTTATTGCCACTGCGTAACGAATATATAGAATTGGCCACGCGCCTGCGCCAGGCCAAAGAATCCCTGGGGCTGCCACTTGGAATTGAATCAGTTGAAATTTTGGATCCGACCGATGCAAATTTATACGACAATGTCGCCGTTGGTGTAACTGATTACGCGTTGGATACCGCCGCGGAACGCGCCGCATCAACCGAGACAGACGAAAAAATCCAGACTGGTGCGATTACCGCAGGCGTCGGTGCAGCCGCCGGTTTGGTTGGAAATTTAATTATAAATCGTGACGCACCAAAGGAACGCAGTCGCGAAATTACCGCTGAATACGAAAAAGAAAAACGGGAAATCGATAATGAAATTGCCGAAAACGAACAGGCTTTGACCCAGGCCATCGAAGACAATTCCAAACTGGTTGAAGAATATAATGCGTTATTGCGGTTGCACAAAGAATTCGTTTTAACGATTACTGAAACCGAGTGCATCCCCGAATTCCAAGAATATATAGATTACATAAACGGTTTGGATTATATCACCGACATGATGACCGACGCATCAGAACTGGTAATTGAATATGATTTGGATGAAATGCGGGCGGCATACACTCAATGCGCCGATGCCGCCGCACTGCGCCGTCAAATTGCAGAATGCGAAGCCCAGGAATACCACGAATGGGTTGATGGCGAATGTGTCGATAACACACCACAATGCGACCAGGGTTATCATCTGGACGAAAACGGGAAATGTGTGCCGGACGCTGTCGCCGGGGATGATGGTCCTGATGGAACCGATGGTACGGATGCAGATGACGACGATGACAATGATGGCACAGACGATGGACTGGACGACGACGATGAAGATGTTGTCATCACCGGGGATTTATCTTGCGACGCAATTACCAATCAGTCTGAATGCGAAAATTCCGGGTCAGATTGCTATTGGAACAACGGAACTTGTATGTCAATGGCATGCCCAGATGAAAATCCACGGTTTTCATCTGCACGCGGAAAACGCGTTGGTGATGCGTGCACGTACGGCAATGTAACACGTGGGCATATATTCAAATATGCCGCGGGAACCATGCGCGGTGGCGTTGATGTTGGCGGGACATGCTCTTGTTCTGCGGACGCGTGTGCAGACGGATACAAACTGGAATCGGGCATGTGCGCAAACTGCGCAGACGGTTATCATAAAAACGAAAACGATGAATGTGTGCCGGATTCCACTGGGGCAGCTGCCGGTGGTGTATCAGCCGTTGCGAATGAAAATGGCGAATGCGTCGAGTTTTCATTGGAAGATTCCCGTGTTAAAAACGCCTCTAATTGTATGGTGTTATGCAGACAGGCAACGGCCGATAAAGACTGTGAAATCGTCAGTGCAACGATGCCTGAACCCGGAAAATGTATATGCAACCCGAATGTAACCGCCAGTGGCATAGATAACGTTGATGTGAAATATTTTTCTGTGTGCGGGGACGATGCAGGAAAGACAGGCGGCACAGAAATATGTGAAGCCGAATTATTTGAAACGCTGCGCGTGCAACCGACGGCTGCGATTGGATTGGCCCAAGAATACGCCCGCGTAAAACGTAATGATGTATCAGTAAAATGTAATCCTGATGTTGTTCAATGCAAAAACAATCGCGATTGCATACAATGCACATCAACCCGTTTGAACAGATATTATGAATTCGTATTTCGCAAAACAGATGCAACAGCGGACGCCAACATCGTCGATGGTGTGTTGCATGGATTGTGCGGTATATATGGCGTCGGATATACACGCGCCGGTAAAACAAGCGAAATACAAACATTTTCTGGCCGTGCCCAGGAAGCCATGGAATGGCCATCTTATTGCCATACAGATGATGCGATGTTATGCACGCAAATTTATTCCAGTGCCGAACGCTTTGGATACCAGGCAAAGATGAGCCCCATTCACAATTTAACCGACAATGGTACGCATTGCGCGCTGTGGGCGCCGGAAACCGACGACATCAGTAATGATTACAGTACGCTGGATCCGTATCATTTCAAGAAGACGGGCGGCAATTGGTATTTAAGCGCGGCACTGCAAAATCAAATATGCCAATATGTTGAAAAGCAAATTCAACCAATACCATTGGAATCATGCCGCTGTAACGACAGTTATACCCAGATTCCTGAATCCGAGCACAGTTCTTACAAAGACGATGTTTTGACATGCCAGGTTAATGGCGACGATGTCTATTTCGTGTTTGACGATTTGTCCGAAAGCAATAAAGGCCGCCTGAAATCCGCCGAAGAAATTATTAATTGTGAAATCATGGAAAACGGCGTATATACCGGGAAATACTGTATTGGTTTGGACCAAGACACATGCACGGATTTGGCCAACGCAGTATTGGAAAGTTGTCCTGAATGCTCTCGCGCCGAATGGGATACAGAAACAAACAGTTGCAGATTGCCTGCATCCGCAAGACAAACAAATATTAAAAAAGGTGTAAAATTGGGCGCGGCCATCGGTGTTATGGTTGCGGGCGTCGTTATAACTGTGGTAACCGGCGGTACCGGCACGGGCGCGGTGATTGTTGCGGTTGCCGAAACTGCGGGCGCGGCCGCCACAACGATTGCAGAATCAAAAATGCAAACTGTGGCGCAAGACTTTTTAACCAATGTGCAACATTGCAGGGAAGCGGCGTGTGCGGAACAAACCATCAAAGAAGAATTGCAACGTATGTCGAATTTATCCAGTCGATTTACGGATTCTGAAATATACGCCATTGATCGCGAATTTACACGATTGATTGAATTGGTGCCCGACGATTCTGAAATATTCGACGAAGTTGAATCTGTGTTGTTGGCAAATAATCAGTTAAGTTTCTGGGACGCGGATTCGTGGGAACCAGAACAGATTTGGGCCGCCATTGGGAACGCGTTGCAATTAACAAGTTTCTTTACATCAGTAACCGGACTTACAAACAGCGCACGTGCCGCCGGCACCCGCGCAGTCACTATAAGCAACAAGGCCGATGATGTTTTCAGTCTGACGCGTGCCCAGGCAAAACGTTTGGATGACTTGGCATTGGAAGAACAACGGCTGTTGGCACGTCAGGCACAAAACCCAGGCGCGCGCGAGGCGGCTGAAATTCGGTCCAACTTAACCCGTGTTCGCCAAGAACGTCAAACCTTATTAAATCAGTTGGGTAATCCATCAGAAGAAGCATTGAACGCCGCCAAGGCCGAGGCTTATCGATTGGATGATTTACAACAGGCCGAAGCCGAATTGGCGCGATTGCAACAAGAACGTGCAAATTTATACACAACCAATCGAAACGGGCAACAAGTGTTACGCAATGGACGCACAAGACACGACGTTACCGCGTTGGATAATCAAATCGCAGCCCAACAACAACGCATCCGTGAATTGGGCGGCGCGGTTGATGGCGCGGTTGATGATGCAGCGGACGCGGTCGGCGCCGGGGCACGTACGGGCGGCGCAAGCGACGATGCGGCACGCGCCGCCGATTCAGCAACGGATGACGCGACGGATGCCGCACGTGGCGCAGATGCAACTGATGATGCGACAGATGCGGCAACCGATGCCACCCGTGCAGGCGGGGCAGCCGACAATGCCGCACGCGGTGCATCAAACGCATCCAAGGCCGCACGTTTGGCGTCTGCCAAACAGGCTGGACGTGCGGGGTATCACGGCACCAATGTTGATTTGGCTGACGACGTTCTGTTACAACCCAGTGTTGGCAGTCGCCCAGAATTTTCCGGCGTATCCATCGCCCAAGACATTGAAACCGCCCGTAATTATGCCATTAACCGTTTGGTCAAAACGCAAAATCCACACTTGGACAATGGTAATTTTGTGTATTCCAATGGTGTATTGGAAATCACATCTGATCAGCCGCTGAATTTAAGCAACAAGTCCATTTATATATATGAACTGGAAACGGATTCTGATGGATGGATGAATGGTTTGTACAATGGGTACGCGGGCCGATTTAATGCACATTATAATCAAGAAGCAACCGAATGGCTGGCCAAAACGGAAGAAAATCTGGATGATTTAATTGCAAGTGGTCGCGTGCGAATAATACAACCCAGCGCGGCCGATGACGTGGCGGATGCTGCAACCGATGCCACCAGTGCGGGCGCACGTGGTGCGGGTGGTGCGGCCAATGCCGTACGCAGCGCAACCGAACAGGCGTCTGATATGCTAAACAATTCTGGGTTCAGGGCGGCACTGGATGAATTTGAACAAACGGGTAAAAGAACCGCTGTTTTCCCGCGTGACGAGGTCAGCGATGATGCGTGGGACGCAATCAATCGTACGTTGGAATCGCGTGGTGTTCGTATGCGTTCCGGAACCAGTGGCGGACGCGCAGTTATGGCGTTTGACAATATACCCGATCATCCCGCCACTATCGCGCGCCTGCGCAACCGCGCCAGTTCTAATTTTAATGAACACCTTGATAAAGTAAAGGCCGATGGTGAAGGTGTGTTGTTGCCGGTTGGACGTTTGACTGATGAAGAATGGGAAATCGTAAATAACAGTTTGGCAGACGATGGCATCAGATTAACGCGCACCAGACATTCCAACGGTGGTGAATATATGCGCTTTGAAGAAATCCCCAACCATCCCGCAACCGTTGCCCGACAAAATGCGCGTAATGTTAATTCCAGTGCCGTCAATAGTATATTAACAAATTCTGAACGTGCGACATATCGTAATACGCCTGCATACGTGTATCAACCCACGGGATTGAAAGAATCCGAGGCGGAAAATATAGCAGAAATGATAAATAAAGAGGGAAAGTATTATGCTGAAATTCTTAACAAAAAGGGCTCTAGAGGGGCGGATTACATGGTTATCACAATGTCAAAATCTGATGCCGACAAAATGCGTTATGTTTGGGATGGTAACGATTTGACTTATCCAATAGATAATTCACAGAATATGGCGCGCTTGCAACAGCAAATCGGCAAACCAATAACATCCATACGGGGAACCCCGGTCGTAATCGAGACTATGTCGGATTTTGGTCAGGTTTCCGGACGCGCAATTGTTATGGTGCGGGTTGGAAATAAAAAGATACCGTTTTATATATCATCTGGCACTGCCGGCAAAACCGATGTTCCAACCGGCAAGTGGGAGTTTTTTGGCGGCATTACAGCAAACGGTTGGTTTCGTAAGGGGCTCACTACTGAAATTACTAATCATTACAATTCTGCTGAATTAAAACAGATTGCGGATGCATTGGATAATACAATTGGTGATCTGCGTGATACAGAATTAGTCTTGAAAACAATAGGCCGACAAAAACTGGGCGGGGTGGGCAAAGTTGCCGCGTTGGATAATGCGCCTGACATAAGTCTGGGCACCATAAATCAATCCTTTCCCAAAGCTATCGTGGGGGGCGATTTTGCACAGGATTTGAACGCAATAAAAGATTACTTGCGCAGTTTATAAAAAAACGGGTTTAGTTACTCGTACCACCCCCCCCGTCGCGCGGTGCGCGACACCCCCCGCCCGGATTCCACCCACGCAAACTATGTTTGCGCGGGGCCCGGGGGCGGTGGGCATTGCTAAGTTCCCATTGCGGGTAACGTTCCCCATACTTGGATTAAACGGTGTGACGAAATGTAAGCGCGTTTTATTCTTTGTCCGCCAGTGGATGTGCGTGTTCATACACATCCATAATTTCCGCCATATTTACTTTGGTATATAATTGAGTGGTGGATAATGATGAATGCCCCAATAATTCCTGCAAACTGCGCAAATCCGCCCCGCCCGCCAACATTGCCGTCGCGAATGTATGGCGCAGTGCGTGTGGCGTTACATAGTCAGGCAACTGTAAATAATGACGCAATTTTTCAACAACTTTTTCCGCCATACGCGATGACATAGGCAATCCGCGCACACTGCGGAATAATGTATCATTCGCGGCCGCGCCAAACGGGCGCAGTTTTATATATTTTTCAACCGCATCCCAAACCGCAGGCAACACAGGCACAATGCGTTCTTTGTCGCCCTTGCCCAATATGCGCAGCGCATCAGGTCGCCCCGTAACATCCGCATTGGTTAAACTTAAAGCCTCGGATATGCGCAGGCCGCAACCAAACATCAACATCACCAGTGCCCAATCGCGTGCCGCAATCCATGGTTCTGCATCGTCGATTTCATGAATGGCGTCATGCATGTGTTCAACATCGGTGACGTTTATGGCCTTGGATAATTTGCGCGGAATTTTTGGCGAAGATATTAATCCGATTGCGCTGTTTTCTATACCATGTTTTTTTGCCAAAAATTTATAAAATCCGCGCAATGACGATAACGCACGCGCAGTCGATTTATGCGACAATTCGCGCCGCCCACGATCCGCCATCCATGCGCGAAAACAAATTGCATCTGCACGCGCAAAATCCGCAATCGTTGCAGTTGCGCCGATATAGTTATCGTAAAATTTGATAAAATCGCGCACGTCCGTTTCATACGCGGTCGCCGTGTTCGCAGAATAATTTTTTGTCTGCGTTAAATATTCCACAAACCCGGCGACATAATCATTCATTTTATTATTTTATTTCAAATGTTGCAGATACAGTGACGGAAACCTCGGTATCTTTGGCAACTATGCTGCCGGCGGCGGAAAAAGCCTCGGCATCGGCGACTGCCATTTTTGCGGACGCGGTCAAGAAATTAGACGCGCGTGGTTGCACCGATGATGAACCGCCCAAACTGTACGATACACTTAACATTTTGCCCGCACTGCGCCCGTCGCCCGCCGCCAGTGTATTCGCACGTTCGCGCGCGTTTTCAACAGCCGCCCCCAGGCAATCTTCCAATATCGGTTTCATTGTTTCGGCACTGGTGTACATGCGCAGATTTTCCGAATAAACGTCTTCTTGGCCGGCGAATTGAGTCAAGATTTTTTCAATCGTTTCGATATTGTCGGCGGAAACTTCGATTGCAATTGTCGTTTCTGTGCCCAATACAACCGATTTTTCCAATTCGCGATTCCATTCAGACCGTTCATACGAATTAAATTCTGTGGTCTGCATTTGGACATCTTGGGTTTTCAGATAATCTGTAATTTCGTTAATCTTGGCAGTTGCCATTTTCATAGACGTCGCCGCCGATTTATCCAAAGTCGTCACGCGCAATGTGATTGCGGTTCTGTCCTTTGGCGCAGACGTTAAACATTCGCCATTGACCGATATTACACGTGGCGTTTCCGGTTTATCCAACCACCCAAATAATAATGCCAACACCGCGCCAACACCAATTACACTGCCCGTCCAAATTAATGCGTTTTTCATTTCTCTTTCTCCTTTCCTTGGCTTTTGTTTTAATCAAAATAGTTCAATTTCATTGCACGCTTTACCCGCGCCAAAGTATCCGCCGCCGCCGCACGCGCATCTATTGTGCCACGACGCAGTATTTCCATAACCGCCGCTGGATCACGCGCCAACGCTTCGCGTCGTTCCCGTATCGGGCGCAACATTTCCTGCATTACGGCGTTCAGGAACTTTTTAACCTTTACATCGCCCAAACCGCCGCGTTCATAGTGCGCCGCCAATTCATTATAATCTTTATACTCTGGCAAAAACGCCGCAAAGTGTTCAGGACGCGCAAAAACCGACAAATATATAAACACCGGATTTTCCGTCGTATTACCCGGGTCTTCAACACGGATATGATTTGGGTCGGTGTACATAGATTTTACCTTGGCCGCGATTTCATCGGCGGAATCTTTCAGATAAATGCCATTGTTTAACGATTTGCTCATTTTCGCATTACCGTCAATACCAGGCAGACGCGCCGCTGATTTTGTTTTCGGCACAACTGCGCGCGGCATAATCAACGTGTCGCCATATATACTGTTAAACTTATGCACAATTTCTGCCGCCTGTTCCAACATAGGCAACTGGTCATCACCAACGGGCACAATATTCGCACCAAACGCGGTTATGTCCGCCGCCTGGGATATCGGATAAGTAAAAAAGCCAACTGGTACACCACCATTAAACTTTTCCTTTTGCGCGATTTCCGTTTTTACCGTCGGGTTACGCTGCAGGCGTGCAATCGTCACCAGATTCATATAGTAAAACGTCAATTCGGTCAGTTCCGATATTTCGGATTGAATAAATATCGTTGTTTTTTCCGGATTGTACCCCGTTGCCAGCATATCCAGTGCGACTTCCATAACATTTTCACGCACGCGTTCAGGATTGTCAAAATTGTCGGTCAATCCCTGGGCATCCGCAATCATAGCGTACATTTTTTTATATCCGCCCGCATTTTGAATTTCAATATTCGGTATCAATGCACCGACCATATGCCCGATATGCAATGGGCCCGTCGGGCGTATTCCAGTCAGAATAATATCGTTTGATTGTGTCATTATAAAAATCCTTTGCCTGTATAATAAAACGTTTGCAAAATCTTTACCAGTAAAAAGAAATCCCACCGGAATCGGTGGGATTGAATTTTTCGCGTTTATTATTAACGAGAATAAAATTCGACGACCAGTTCCGGGAACATCTGGACAGGGTACGGGACGTCTGCAAACATCGGAACACGTGTAAATGTCGCGGTAAAGTTTGCACTATCCACGTTGATATAATCCGGCCATTGACGTTCTGCGGATTCCAAAGCCAATACAACCAGCGGCATTTGTTTTGCTTTTTCGCTGACTGTGATAACATCGCCTGGTTTTACCTGGTAAGACGCAATTTTAACGCGTTTGCCATTGACATAGATGTGACCGTGGCTGACCAATTGACGGGCTGAAAAGACGGTCGGTGCCAATTTAGCACGATATACAACCGCATCCAAACGGCGTTCCAGCAAACCAATCAAATTATCCGGGGTGTCACCACGCATATTGTTTGCTTCCAAATAATATGAACGGAATTTCTTTTCGCCAATGTTGCCATAGTATCCCTTTAAAGTCTGTTTCGCGCGCATCTGCTTTGCGTAATCAGACGAGTTTCCACCGCGGGATGTTGGACCATGCTGGCCGGGTTTATATTTACGTTTATTGAATGGGGATTTTGCCTGGCCCCACAAATTCACGCCCAAACTGCGGCCGATTTTTAATTTTCTGGTGCTGCGCTTTGCGCCTGCTCTTGCCATAATTTATCCTTTTATTTTTTGGTTTTTCGGTGCCGGACACTTCACAGAATCCTTATCGTCAATATGACCAAAATACATATTGCTTATTCAGTTCTGGTTATCCAGCGGGGGTCATTTTAACGGCTTTTTCGCGGAAAATCAAGTAAATTCTGTAATGTTATAAAATTATTAACGCCACAATCGTGTGCAAATTGACGCGCGATGTCAAAATGCCGCCCAATTTGATTTGCCGCATGCGCATCATCCGACAGCAATACAGGGATATTTCTTGCCGCCGCCGCGCGCAAAATTCGGGCGGATGGATACGGTTCGTATATTTCCGGCCTGTACAATCCAGTGTTTATTTCCATTGCCGTGCCGGAATCTGCGATGGCATCCAGGGCGCGATTTTCCGCGGCACACCATTTGTCTGTGCGACCAATGCCGACCTTTTTGGGTAAATCGATATGCGCCATAAAATTAAACAGCCCACTGGTCGCCGCAGTGACAATGTTATCCCAATAAATATTCAAAATTTCATCACGCGCATCTGCGCCTGCGTTCGCAATATCATGCACATTGCATAAATTGTCATCGTAATAAACAAAATGCCCGGAACCAATGATATAATCGGGTTGCAGTTCATCCATCGCACGCAAAAATCCATCGCGCCACGCGCGCGTGGGGAAAAAATCAACCTCGGCCCCGTATAAAATACGAACGTCTGATTCAGACTGTAATTGTCGCAATTCTGTATAATGCGCGCGAAATTTATCCATTACTTCGTCAAAAGAATCTGAATAAATCGCGGAATATCCGCCACGCACGGCATACGGATACATATGGGATTTTTTTATTTTGGGATGAACGATAAAATGATTTGACACCCCCAATGTATCAAAGCCAGCGCGACGAGCGGACGCAATCATTTCCAGGGCTGTATTTTTCCCATCAAATCCAATTGTATGCGTGTGCAGTGTGAATTTTTGCATTAAAATTTCACCCGTGGCGCTTTCTTTTCGGATTCATCCATTTCGAACATCTTTTCAGTGGTGATATTAAACATACGCGCAACAATGTTCGATGGGAATTGTTCGATTTGAGTATTCAGCCCCATAACCACATTATTATAAAATTGACGTGCCGCCTGGATTTTTGTTTCGGTATCAGTCAATTCGCGCTGTAATTCCAAAAAGTTTTCGTTCGCGCGCAAATTCGGATAATTTTCAGAAATCGCAAACAGATTTTTTAACGTTTCAGTCAATTTGTTTTCTGCATCTGCGCGATTTGCACCATTCGCCGCCATGGCCGCATCACGCGCACGGGTTACAGATTCCAGCGTTTCGCGTTCGTGTTTGGCCGCGCCACGCACCGTTTCAATCAAATTCGGAATTAAATCATAACGACGCTTTAATTGCGTATCGATTGTGGCCCAAGCCTCGCGTACCTGGTTCTGGCGCGCAATCAGTCCGTTATATACCATAACAAAATACAATAAAACAACAGCAACAACAGCAATCGCAATCCACATAGAAAACTCCCTTGGTTATATTTGATGTTATTCTATACCAACCTTTGGATAAAAGCAAACAGTTACTCGTTACTAGTTACTCGTGTCACCCTTCGCCGAGACTACGGGTGATAAGAGAGCGCGGAATTGTGTGCTTACTCCCCTTTGTCATCGCGAGCGGAGCGTGGCGATCCAGTAAATAAAAAGCACTGCGGGCGGATGCCCGCAGACATATTATAACTGGATTGCCACAGTCGTACGACAACGTTTTCAACGTTGATCGTACTCCTTCGCAATGACAAGGGAGTTACTCGTGTCACCCTTCGCCAAGGCTTCGGGTGACAAGCCCCACCCCCCGTCGCGCGGGGCGCGACCCCCCCCCGCCCGGATTCCACCCACGCAAACTATGTTTGCGCGGGGCCCGGGGGCGGTGGGCATTCATACGACCGATGCGACGAATTATTTGATTCTTTTCACTCTTGTGCGGTGGGCATTAGACCACCCCATAAATACATTCGTATTTGCGTAGTCCTCGGACACAGGAATGACAAAAAAAATCCACCATTCGGTGGATTTTTATCAAACTTTGGTGCGAGCAAAGTACTTCGCCGCGCTGACGCACGGCTCGCCTCGCAACCCTGCGGGTTCTCGCCCCTTTGCACGAATATAAATAAAAAAAACCGCCCATGGCGGTTTGTGAAACTTTGGTGCGAGCAAAGTACTTCGCCGCGCTGACGCACGGCTCGCCTCGCAACCCTGCGGGTTCTCGCCCCTTTGCTTTGAATTCCGCAACAAAAAAATCCACCATTCGGTGGATTTTTATCAAACTTTGGTGCGAGCAAAGGGGCTCGAACCCTCGACCTCAACCTTGGCAAGGTTGCGCTCTAGCCAACTGAGCTACGCTCGCACTGTGTGGGACATTCTGACATATCTTTTTTATCTTTGCAAGCAATTTTTTATCTGATTTTTTGATTACCGAAATATTTCAGTGAATCCAATGTATATTGGTGTTTGGCCACATCCAATCTTTGACGCAGAATATCCAATTCAGCGCGTTTTAATTCATTTGCGTCATTTAATGCACCCACCACACCGTATGCCGCAAACATTGCCATTATTGTCCCCAGCGCAATAAAAAACCATCGGCCCCCAGTCAATTTTACTTTGACTGGGCTGCCGAAATCATTACCAAAAATCTCGCGCTTTTCCACCATATTTACAGCCATTTCCACGGTTGGAATACCTGTAAAAATCCGTATGCTGTGCGCTTGTCCGCAAATGTATGGCCACAGCGCGGACATACGATGAACGGTGCAATGACGGCCTTGGTTTTCTTGAACATGGCGTGCCATATCCACAATCCCAATACCCAAACCGCAATTACCAATCCCCACGCGACATAGTTGAAATAATCATCAACTGTATCGGTGATTACCGTTATAACCTGGACATCTGATGCGGCCAAATCATCATATATCTGGGTCGCCACCGGCCAAGACGATGGACGCCACGGATACACATGTTCAATGCCATAATTGGTCAGCAATGTTGTGCCCAAACCGCCTGTATTCTTATTCAGTTGTGTTTTTATGACATCGTCAATCATATCATCGATTTGAACCTGTAAAACACCTGTCAATTCTGTTTCGATTTCGTCCAGTTTTTCATTCACCAGCGCAGCCGTATCATCAACGCGTGCGATTGTTTCGTTGGCTTTATCAATACCGGCATTTACGTTTTCAACGCCCTTATTAACCTCGTCCAGTGCTTTATCGACACCGCTGGTATTAATTCCGAACATTTTTGCCAATCCGGACAGTTTGCCAACCTTTTCAGTGGTATCGGTTACTTTATCAGTTGTTTCGCTGGCCTTGGCGGTGACATCTTTGGCTTTATCGGTTGTATCGGTTACGACATCAACCGCATCGCCCACCATACGAACTTTATCCACAGCAAACGCGACAGGCTTTTCCAGATTAATTGCGTCCTTTACCCCGTCCAGTAATTTTTCGTACTGTTCAACAATGTTACGCTGTAAATCAAAGAACATTGATACAACAATTGATTTCTTTATCGGTTGTGAATAAGTGTTCTTTACATACAGTGGTGCCGCAATGACCAGCGCAATCCAGATAACTGATATAACCGCGAATATAATTTTCACACGTGTTACAAAAGATTTCTTTTTCTTTACCGTTTTTGCGCCGTTTTGTTCGATTACTTCGACTTCTTTCTTCTTTCTGGGCATGATAAAACTCCTTTACTGACAAACACAGTTTAATAAACTTTGTCAATTTATTTCAACATTTTTATCGCGTTTGTTGCATGAATACGACTATATCATCTGCCAGCATTTCGCGTATTTTCTGCGGGCCAATGTTTTTTTGTTGATAAGTCATAATTTGATTGACTGTTTTATGATATATTGCCGCGTCATGCGCGTTGTCAAATGTTGCGATTTCTGTTGTTGGGTTTATTTCATACTGTGTGCCACGACGCAGGCATGCCAACGTATAAACAAACGTCAATTTATCAACAGATTTTACAGCGGTCGCCAGATATATTTTATCATTCGCTTTTAACACCAAGCGTGGCGCGCCTGGGGTTGTGGCTGTATTTTTGTTAATTGTAATATCACTCATTTTATTCTTCACCTGTGTATTTTGATATAAAATCTTGCTTGAATTGGGCAAAGTTGCCCTGTTCTATGGAATTACGAATATCACGCATTAAATCTTGGTAAAACCACAGATTATGCTGTGTCAGTAATGTCGCCCCCAGAATTTCATTGCACTTTACCAAATGATGTATATATGCACGTGATAACTTGCACGCAGGACATCCGCATTTATCGTCCAACGGCGCCGCATCATCACGAAAACGGGCATTACGCATATTCATTGTACCGTGCCTGGTAAATGCCTGGGCAGTGCGCCCCGCACGCGTCGGCATTACACAATCAAACATATCAATACCACGTTCAACCGCGCCCAATATATCCAATGGCGTACCAACACCCATTAAATACCGCGGCTTGTCCGATGGCAACAACGGCGTTGTTGTTGCAATCATGTCAAACATAACATCCTGGGGTTCGCCCACGGCCAGTCCCCCAACCGCATAACCGTCAAATCCGATATCAGTCAGTTGTTTGGCCGATTTTTTACGTAAATCCGCAAAGTCTGCGCCCTGAACAATACCGAATATACCATAACCCGGGCGGTCGATAAAGGCGTCACGACTGCGGCGCGCCCACCGTGCAACCATTTCCACATTTTTTTCAACACGATCGCGTGGTGCCGGCAAATGCAAACATTCATCCAACGCCATTGTTATATTTGAATCCAGTTGATGCTGAATATGAACGGAATCTTCGGGGCGCAGAAAATGCTTTATTCCGCCGTCTATGTGCGATGTAAATTCAACGCCCTCTTCCCGCATTTTAACCAGGTTAGACAGTGACATAACCTGGAACCCGCCACTGTCGGTCAAAATGGGCCCGTGCCAACCGCTGAATTTATGCAGTCCGCCCATTTGTTCAACCAAATCACCCCCGGGGCGCATCATTAAATGATATGTATTGCCTAAAATAACCTGGGTTCCGGTGGCCGCAACCTGGTCCATGGTCAGTGCCTTGACCGTGGCGGCGGTTCCAACCGCCATAAATGCAGGCGTCTGAAAAGTCCCGTGCGCTGTTTCCACCGCGCCACGACGTGCGTTACCGTCCGTTGCCAATAATGTAAATTTTAACGACATTTTTTTATTCCTACTTTATTTAAAATTTTCGCGCCAAACCGCGCCCAAATCAGCGTTAAAATCCGCCCCTTGGGTTATGATTGATATTGGGCCATCAAAATATCCACGCGAATATTTAATAACGTCATCCACCGTTGCAGAATCATATAATTCATTTATGCCATAAAAATCGTACAGGCGGCCATATTGTCTGTAAAACGAAATCAATTTATCGCAACGCGCGCCGGCGGATTCCAGAAAATTCGCACGTGATAATTTACTGCGCCGGCACATACGATCCAAATCGTCCGCGTTGATTTTGTTTTCTGTATATACCCGACAGGCATTTTGCGCAATCAATGCGACACATTTTTCTACGTTTGTGGCCGCTGTTTCGGTTGCGAATCCATTAATCATAAATTTTTCATTACCAAAACCAACACATTCGAATCCATACACCAATCCATTTTCATGGCGAATTACGCGATTTAATTCAGGTGTGATATAACGTTCAAAATTACCAACGCAATGGTTTTGATATAAATCTTCATAACTTTTGCCACATTTATCCGTGAATAATATGCGTATTTTTACGTTTTCTTTATCGGGCTGCGAATTGTGCGCTATTGCAGGCGTATATTCAATCGCAGTATTTTCCGACACATCAATTGACGGCAAAAACGCAAAAGTTTTTTCAATATATTTTAACAGTTTGTCCGTGTCCTTTATTTTCCCAGATGCACAAATTATGCAATTTTTCGCAGACAGCCGACGCGATAAAAATTCAATTATTTGATCGCGGTTAAATGAATTTATCAATTCAACTGTCCCCAGACTGCGTATCGAAAAAGTGGCATAATTAAACAATGTTTTTGATAAAAAATCATCATATTGCCGAAATGGGTTATCCAATGCACGACGCAATTCGTCACAAACAACGCCGTGTTCAATATCTATCTTTTTCGGGTCAAATAATGAATTTTGCAATTGATCACCGATGAAATCCACCAGTTTTTCGGTATTTTCCGCAATAATACGACCGTAAAAACTTAATCGTGCATTACCTGTGCACGCATTACGCGTAGCACTGTAATAATCTAAATATTCTTCGGCTGATTTTCTGTCTGGAAAACGTGGGGTGCCCTTGCACAGCATATGTTCGCAGAAGTGTGTCAAACCGTATTCATTCGGTTTTTCATCACGTGACCCCGTGCGGAACAATACTTTGAACGTCACCGTTTCCAAATCCATAGGATCCAGAATAACCGTCAGTCCATTTGGCAATTTATGTAATTGTGGTTCGAATTTCATTGCGCACCATCCTTTTTAAACAACAAACAACAATCCCCGTATGAAAAAAATCTGTATTTTTCTGCAACGGCATGGGCATATGCGTTCTTCATTTCATCCAGTCCCGCGAACGCCGACACCAACATAAACAATGTTGATTTTGGTAAATGAAAATTAGTCAGCAACACATCAACCGCACGAAAATTATAGCCCGGTGTAATAAAAATATCAGTACTGCGACAAATTGGCGCAACGCGCTTGCATCGCGCAGATTCCGCTAATTTACAGTTGTCCATTGCCGCACTTTCCAGTGTGCGCATAGACGTTGTTCCAACCGCAATTACGCGTTTTGCGTTGTTTATTATGTCGGCCTGTTCAGGTGTGATACAGCACCATTCGCTGTGCATTTTGTGTTCGTTCAGATTTTCAGTTTTTACAGGCATCCAGGTCCCCGCCCCAACATGCAGTGTTATCTTTACAATTTTTGCACCGCGGCGTTCTATTTCATCCATCAGTTCCGGCGTAAAATGCAGGCCGGCCGTCGGTGCCGCCATAGACCCCACCGGGTCGGCATAAACCGTTTGATAACGTTCACGGTCAGCCGTTTCAGCCGCGCGTTTCATATACGGCGGCAGTGGCATTTTTCCCACCGCATCCAACACTGCAAAAACATTGTCGCAATTAAATTCAATTTTTAATCCGCTGTCGTCGTTTTTGTCCAATACATGCGCGGTTGTTTTACCGTCATCCAGTGTCAATATTTCGCCAACCGGTATTTTATTGAACTTTTTGCACAACCCCCACCAAACTTTATCATTTACCGCGGTATGCAGTGTTATTTCGTGCGACGCGCCGTGTGAATCAGTCGCATTAAAACGCGCCGGAATGACACGTGAATTATTGAACACCACAACGTCGCCCGGTTGCAAATAATCCACAAAGTCGCGAATATGCGCATCAGATAAACTGTTTCCATTTACCACCAGCATACGTGACGCATCGCGCGCGGCCAACGGGTGCGACGCAATTAATTCAGCGGGCAGTTCAAAATCAAAATCTGATGTGTGCAACATTATTTCTTAAATTCCAATCCTTGGTCTTCGTAATTTTCAGATACATCTTCCCAATTTGGTTCAACACGCACAAATAAATGCAGGCGCGCATTCACACCCCATTGGTCTTGAATATCATGTCGGGCGGCCGTGCCGATTTGCTTTAATTGCGCGCCACCACGTCCGATAACTATTTTTTTATGCGCGTCGCTGCGCACAGCGATTTTTTGATATATATCCAACACGCCATCATCCGCAACATCAACGCGTTCAGTCACCACGTTTATATGATATGGCAATTCCTGGTGAATATATTTATAAATCTTTTCACGGGTTAATTCCGCCAAATACAAATTATCCGGTACATCCGTTGCATCGTGCGCTTCAAATAAATAAGGCCCAGCCGGCATAACATCCGCCAACGCGCGCAACATTTCATCCACACCGTCGTTTTTCAGCGCGGAAATCATAAATATATCGCGCGGGTGCGCCAGTTCATTTATTTCTGCCGTTATTGGCAATAAATCCGGTTTGGGTACAGAATCAACCTTGTTCAATGCGACAAACAGATTTTTATGATCGCGGATTTTTTCAACCAATCCGCGCACAGTGTCGGTTATGCCCTTTTGTGCGTCAATCACCAACAATATGGCATCTGCATCAGATGTCGCATCCATGGCGGCACCAACCATAGCCCGATCCAGCCGACGCGACGGGCGGAAAATTCCAGGTGTATCGACAAAAATCAACTGCCGATTACCCACCATTTTTACCGCACGCAAATTAGTCCGCGTCGTTTGCACTTTATGCGAAACGATGGATACTTTGCGCCCCATAATTTGGTTAATCAGGGTACTTTTACCCGCATTAGTCGGGCCAACGATGGCCACAAATCCAGAGTATGTGTTTTCCATATCCCGTACAATAGCACACCAAAAACAAAAGTGAATAAAAATCTTGCAAACAGGCAATCGTGTTGTAAAATCCACGTCGGAGAGCCGAACGTATAAAGGATTTATTTATGCAACTGACTGGTCCAGAAATATTACGCCGTATGCAATTACAAAATCCACGCAATCCAGATGGGAAGCCTGATATAACAATTACGCCATTTGATGAAAAATGTTTGGGCAGTAACAGTTATGACCTGCATCTGGGCAGTCAATTAAAGATTTATAAAAATACTTTGCCGTATGGCATGTATCCCGCACTGGAATATCACAAGGGACGCGTGTATTCTATGCGCGATTGGTTCTGGGATTACAGTGCTTATTTGGAATATCGCAAATATCCTGAAAAATACGATCCACGTAATCCACGATTTTTACTGGATCCGTGCGACGCAGAATCACATGAAACAATTGATATAGAAATACCAAAAAATGGCGGAATTTTGTCGCCTTCGATTGGATATTTGGGGCACACAGTGGAATATACTGAAACGTACAATCTGTTCCCGTATATTGACGGGAAATCTTCGGTTGGACGTAATTTTATATTAAACCATCATACAGCCGGTCGCGGCGATGATGGATTCTGTGGGCAATGGACGTTGGAAATAAAAACACTGTATCCAACCGTGGTGTATCCAGATATGCGCATCGGACAAATTTATTATGAAGAATTTACAGGCGCGCGCAAACCATATAATCAAAATACGACCAGTCATTATAATGGGCAAATGGGCCCGACGCCCGCCGCAATAATTCCAATTGAAAACATCTGTGACAGACAGCGGTAGTAGTTACTAGTTACTCGTGATAGACCATCATTCGCCAAGGCTTCGGGTGGCAAGCTCCACCCCCCGTCGCGCGGAGCGCGACACCCCCCGCCCGGAATCCACCCACGCAAACTATGTTTGCGCGGGGCCCGGGGGCGGTGGGCATTGGCGCGTTCTCGTCACGGGGATATGTTGCCCACGATATGGGCGGTGGGTAACAGACCACCCCGCCCCAACCACCCACGAAAATTGCATTTTCGCGGGGCCCGGTATCGGGCACCCCTCCGCTAGATGAGGAACTTGTTACATCCCCGTCGCGGGCTGAGTTCCCCTCCATTGGAGGGGTGGCGCGATACCGGGCCCCGCGCGACGTGTCGCGTGGGTGGTTGGGACGGGGTGGTAAGAGAGTGCGGATTTATCCACTTACTCTCTTGTCATTCCCGCGAAGGCGGGAATAGGGTCTATTAAATTGTGCTGCGGATTGCGGGTGGATGAAAATACAACACTGAATAAACTTCCCAAATTAAATAACTAATAACAATCCAAGCCCTATTCCCGCCTTCGCGGGAATGACAAGAATTATTGCTGAAAGGATATAGAATTCCCGCCTTATCCACCCCACAAATACATTCGTATTTGCGGGGACCCCGGGCGCGGGAATGACAAGAGTGATGTGTGCTTGGGTACTTACTCTCCTTTGTCATCGCGAGCGAAGCGTGGCGATCCAGTAAATAAAAAAGCATTGCGGGCATTCGCCCGCAGACATATTGCACTGGATTGCCACAGTCGTACGACAACGTTTTCAACGTTGAGCGTACTCCTTCGCAATGACAAGGGAGTTGCTGGTTGCTAGTTACTCGTAACTAAAAACGGGGCGATGCCCCGTTTTTATTATTAATTCAAAGCATCTTTCAGTGCTTTACCCGGTTTGAATTTAGGCTGAGTAGAAGCCGGGATTTTAATCGCAGCGCCAGTCTGAGGATTGCGGCCTGTTGTCGCTTTGCGTTTAGCAGTTGTAAATGTGCCAAAACCGACCAAGCGAACTTCGCCTTTCTTTTTCAGAACTTTTGTAACTGTGTTGATGAATGCGTCCAAGCATGCCGCCGCTGTTGCTTTGGTAACTTCGACTTCGTTTGCGATTGCTTCAATCAATTGCTGTTTGTTCATTATGTTTCTCCTTTCATATAAATTTATATAAGGTGTCCGGCAGTCCCAAGGCAATGTCAGTGGAATTAAACCCCGCGGATATACGACGTTTCAGATTACGCAATTTCGCAATCCTTTGTATTCCACAGACATTGCCTGTACTGCTTACCCGAATCGTAGAGAATTCGGGCGTTCAAGTCAAGAGCATATTTATTTTTTGCTGTTTTTTACAAATATTGACAAAAAGACATAAAAGCGAATTAATTATGTACCGTTTCTGCGCGAACCGCCTGGGCGCCCGGCGTATCAGATTCACACAGCACATACACACCGTCCAATCCATCAACCGTGACTGTGCGAAAATAGTTCGGCGTCACCGCAAACAATAACACAATCACAGCGCACCAAAACACCCATTTCGTTAATTGCCACGGCTTTTTAAAAGTGTCACGTTTGAATGAATCGCTTAACAAATTTTGATACAATGCCCATCCCCAACTGAACATCAGCAACATAATTACCGCAAACAAGGCGATTATTAAAACATGTTGGAACGGTGCCAGGGCCTGGGCAAAAGAATCCCAAAACAAACTTGTGGTTGGGCAAATATAAAGCGCGTTCGCGCCCGCCCCGTCCGACAAAGCAATTGGTGCGTTCGGTGCCAATTGCAATCCAAACGATACGACCACGATTATCGCAACCAGTGCGACTATTGCAAACATCATCAATGGTTTCATTATTTAATTCCCCACAATCTGTTGATTTATATTATATCATAATTAAGTAACTGATTGCAATTTTATAAACTTTTATTTACAATCAGCCACATGATGCATAAAAAAAGCAACATTGTCGTGGGATTAACAACATTTGATAATGAAATGTTGCGGATTTCTGTGCCTGCGATTGGACGAATGCATCAGAAAGTTACTTTAATTATTTTTAACGATAATCCAACCACCACCATTACACGCAGGCAAATACGAAAACTTGGGTACAGTGGTGATTTGCAAATAATTAATTCTGATGAAAATCTTGGCGAATTTCGCGCACGTATGGCGATTGTTGATGCCGCGCGCGATTTGAAACCTGATTGGTTTATATTCTGTGACGACGACGATATGTTGATTGATGCAGAAATTCCAAATGTATCCGATGATAATTTTGCAATAATTCAAAATGCCGTTGTGCTGCGTCACAGGGTGGTTGATTTACTGCGCGCAATTGACAATCCGTTTGATATTGACCCAGATGGCGAAAACGTCGTTTTAATGCGGCCGCATTTGGGGATGGCGGGAACGCCCATACGTTCAGATGTATTGTTTGAATTATTTGATGTTTGCAATACTGTTTTTGATACGATTAAAAATCTTGATAACAAATTGGAATTTGTGCCACCTGTGGATACCATTATGTGGAATTTTATAAACATCTATGCACGTCATAAAAATCCAAACGCAGTACCGATTTATATGGACAAAACAAATTATATAAAATGTGACATTGATACAAATCGCATAAAATACGGACGCGTACGGCGGCCCGTACGTAATGTGGCGGAACAATTACATCGCGTAACTGAAAAATATAATGCAGTTTTGAATGCGGCATTGGCGGCGGCCCCACGGGGGCTGGGTAAATAATGACGTAATGTTTATGCGATAACGAAATTTAATATTAATTAAAAAGGAAAATCACAATGAAATACAATGATATACGTAAAGTGTTTTTAGATTATTTTGAATCACACGGACATAAAATTGTTCCATCTGCATCGCTGATACCGAATGATCCGACGTTGTTATTCACCGTTGCTGGTATGGTTCCATGGAAGGGTATTTTACAGGGCACAGAACCTGCGTTCGCGCCACGCGTTGCAGATGTGCAAAAATGCATTCGCGCGGGCGGCAAACATAACGATTTGGACGAAGTTGGATTTGATGGCCGTCATCATACTTTCTTCGAGATGTTGGGCAATTGGTCGTTTGGCGATTATTTCAAGGACGGCGCAATCGAAATGTCGTGGGATTTATTAACCAATGTATTGAAATTGGACCCTGCCCGTTTGCGCGTGACCACACACGAAAGCGACGAAGAATCCACAGAAATTTGGCGTCGCGTCGCCGGCAAAGAAGCCATCCGTATGGGCGACAAAGACAACTGGTGGTCGGCGGGCGATACCGGTCCATGTGGGCCATGCACAGAAATATTCTATGACTTTGGCGACCAATTTGATAATGAAGACGACCGCTGGGTCGAGGTTTGGAATGACGTGTTCATGCAATACGACCGCGACGCAAACGGAAATTTAACCCCTTTGCCAAAGCAAAATGTTGATACAGGCGCGGGACTGGAACGCTGGGCCGCAATATTACAGGGCAAGGTTGATAATTACGATACTGATTTATTTACGAATCTGATTAACGCCACCCAGGATGTTGTGGGTGTTAAACGCACGGATGAAAATACGCCTTCGTTCAAAGTTATCGCAGATCACCTGCGCGCGGTTGGGTTCGCAATCGCAGACGGCGTTATCCCCAGTAATACAGACCGCGGATATGTTATTCGACGCATACTGCGCCGCGCAATGCGTCACGGTCAAATATTGGGACATCGCGGGGCATTGCTGTCGAAATTGTATCCTGCACTGGTGACCGAGATGGGCGATGCATATCCAGAATTGGCACGCGAACAATCACGCGTTGTCGAAATTATTCAAAATGAAGAAAATGCCTTTGCGGATTTGTTACAGAACGGTATGAAATTGTTGGATGTTGAAATTCCACGCGTACAAAACGGCGTGCTGCCCGGCGAAATCGCGTTCAAATTATTTGACACATACGGTTTTCCATTGGATTTAACACAAATGATTTTGCGCGATAAAAATATGGACGTTGATGTCGCGGGTTTCGAACGCGCCATGGCCGAACAAAAAGAACGCAGTCGCGCCAATACCAAAGGCACACGAACACTGTGGGAATCACAAACTGATTTGCCTGCGACCGATGATTCGTATAAATACGCACCGGATGAAAATTTGAATTCAACCGTATTGGCGATTTTACATAACGGCGAATTTGTGCAATCTGCCAAATCTGGGGATGAAGTGGAAATCGCACTGGATAAAACAAACTTCTATGGCACCCAGGGTGGCCAGGTTGGCGACGCAGGCGAAATCACCCGTGATGGCGCAACGGTTATGACCGTGACCGAGGCCGCCCGCGTTGATAACATCGTTATTCACAAAGGTGTTTTAACCGATGATTTGTCTGTTGGCGATGCGGTTAAAACAAAAATCAATGGTAATACGCGTATGCAGACTGCACGCGCACACACCGCAACGCATTTGTTACAGGCTGCCTTACGCCACGTGTTAAACGAAGATGTGGAACAGCGCGGGTCCAAGGTTTCGCCTGATTCTGTGCGATTTGATTTTTCGTTTGGACGCGCAATGACCGCCGAAGAAAAACAGGCCGTCGAAGATTTGGTTAATAAATGGATTGCGTCCGATATGCCCGTGTCGCATGAAGAAATGTCCATCGACGACGCAAAAAAACGCGGTGCAATGGCATTGTTTGGTGAAAAATATGGCGATACTGTAAAGGTGATTTCTGCGGGCGATGTGTCGTGCGAATTGTGCGGTGGAACACACGTGTATCACACCGGCGAAATTCTGCACGCGCGGATAAACAAAGAAAAATCCATCAGCAGTGGAATTCGCCGCATTACAATGTCTGTTGGCACATTGGCCGAGTGAGAGTTACTCGTAACTCGTGACTCGTTACTCGTGTCACCCTTCGCCAAGGCTTCGGGTGATAAATCATCCTTCGCCAAGGCTTCGGGTGACAAGCCACCCCGCCGACTGCGTCGGCACCCCTCCGCTAGATGAGGAACTTTGTTCCGCAACGGTACGGGCTAAGTTCCCCTCCATTGGAGGGGTGGCGCGATACCGGGCCCCGCGCGACGTGTCGCGTGGGTGGTTGGGACGGGGTGCTTAGAGAGTGCGGAATTAGCCACTTACTCACCTTTGTCATCGCGAGCGGAGCGTGGCGATCCAGTAAATTAAAAAGCACTGCGGGCATTCGCCCGCAGACATATTGCACTGGATTGCCGCAGTCGTACGCCAACGTTTTCAACGTTGATCGTACTCCTTCGCAATGACAAGAATTATTGCTGAAAGGATATAGAATTCCCGCCTTATCCACCCCACAAATACATTCGTATTTGCGGGGACCCCGGGCGCGGGAATGACAAGAGTGGTGTGTGCTTGGGCAATTACTCCCCTTTGTCATCGCGAGCGGAGCGTGGCGATCCAGTAAATAAAAAAGCACTGCGGGCATTCGCCCGCAGACATATTATGACTGGATTGCCACAGTCGTACGCCAACGTTTTCAACGTTGATCGTACTCCTTCGCAATGACAGTGGTGCTCGTATTAGCCCCACCCCCCGTCGCACTATGTGCGACACCCCCCGCCCCCACAACAGGGGCGGTGGGCATTCATACGACCGGCGCGATGAATTATTTGATTCTTTCCACTCTTGGGCGGTGGGCATTGGTATGTTCCCATCGCGGACTAAATTACCCTTCGTTGGTGACAGCGTGACGGTTGTTGATTTAATTACCAACCACCGGTGGGGTAACTATAAAGGATTCATCGTGTGAACAATTGCCGCCTGTTACTAGGAATCTGCCGGTTTCGTCGCCAGAATATATTCCCTCTGGTATATAGCAACCTGTAATAGAACTGTTGCTGCCCGCGATTGATGCACCGTATGCTGGCCTTGGATTCTCAGCGGCAGAGTTCGCGTATCTTGGGTATTCGGGACAACGCGTGCATGTTACTTCTGTTGTGTTCAAGAGACCATTCGTGCCGTAATATCCGCTAGTGCAACGAAAACGGCATTTGTCGGCACTGGGGGTTGAACCCCTGACACACCTAGTCTGATTATGATTGGTCGAAATATTCGGATGAGAAGACCAACTGGTTTTGCCCTCGCATGGTTTACCGGCACATATCGGTTGGCAATAAGTCCAAGTGACTTCGCAGCCACCGGATGTAGTACCTGTTATTTCGACCAATCTGTAATTTGAACTGCACGCGGTACAATATTCCTTATACAAATTAGAAACGTAGGACGCGTTTTGGAGATTTCGCCGCGTCCATAGCAAAAATGTAGTGGATGTGCATCCTGTGGTATCTGTGTAGTCTAATGATGTATCCTCGTGAAATAAAGATGAAGGAGAATCTGAAAACCCGTATAACATACAACTGTAAGTCCAACCATCGCCGCCGGTTACACCAACCTCGGCGTGCGCATTCGGTGCGATTAATATTGCGGTGATTGCGAATAAAAATAACTTTCTCATCTTGTTCCCCCGAACTTAAACCACCGTTTTATTTCGGCATTTTGGGGAAATAAAAAAGTCCCAGAAATCTGGGATTTTATAAAAACAAAAACCGCCGAAATAAAACGGTGGTTTTAATTCGGCATCTGTTTAACCCTATTTTATCCCAAAAATCCGCCGTGCGTCAATATCAAATTTTGCCGATTTTAACCGACCGTTTTATTTCGGCAGGAAAGAAAGGAAATAACCCTATAAAAAAACTGATTTTATTTGCAATTTTTGCCATTTTGATTGCGCCAAATGCGCACCACATCGAATAACATTTCGATGCCCGGCAGCGCACCCGAGGGTTCGGTGTCCGTCACAAGTTGCTATATCCCCGAGGGCACAACCACGTCGGACACCACTGGCACATACACAATATCTGGCGGTGATTGCAAATACAACAATGCTATCAGTGGCGGTGGCTTACCTGTGACACCTGTGGGATAAAGATTTCTTGATTTTTCTGAAAAAACATAGTACCATTACGGGGGTAAAGAGAGATTTTTGGGCATATACCCAAAAAATACCCCCGCTGTTTTAATTTGTTTTGATTATATCGCGGGGAAAACAAGCCGCGCCGCCACAGATTCACTACAAATAAAGAATTTTCTTTATTGGCAATGGATTGTGTGGTGGCGCAAAAGTGTAACATTAATAAAAGGATTTATGTATGGTAAAAGTACGTGAAAAACAAACTGTGCCGGACACTATTGCCGGCGACACGCCGAATCTGCCAGAAAAAATTCGCGGCATGAATAAACACGAAAACGATAAAAACGACGAAAATTTGTATTTTATGGCGTTGGGCGGACTGGAACACGTCGGTCAAAATATGTACGTTTATAAATACAAGGGCAAATATCTGGTTGTCGATTGCGGCATGGGATTTCTGGAAGAAGAAATCGGTGCCGGCGATGTTCAGTACTGTGACACGACTTGGCTGGAAAAGCGCAAGAAAGATGTTATCGCGTTCGTTTTAACACATGGGCACGAAGATCATATCGGCGCGTTAAAATTTATATGGCCGAAATTCAAAAAGCCTATTTATTGTACGCGGTTTCCGGCGGAAATTCTGCGTCAAACTTTTCGCGGTGTTGAAATCGATTTTAACCCAGAACGGGATATTATCGAATTCGATCATCATGGCGCAACATTGAATTTGGATCCGTTCCAGGTTGAAACGTTCCACGTGTCGCACTCGGTTCCCGAAGCCCAGATGTTAATCATCAAAACGCCTGCGGGTAAAGTTCTGCATACGGGGGACTGGACATTTAATGACGATAATCCAATCGAAGATCCAACCGACTATGCACGTTTGCGTGAAATTGGGTCTGACCCGAAATTGTTGGCATGTATGTGCGATTCGACATCTGCATCCCGACAAGAAGCACAAACAACCGAAATCCAGGTTCGCGATACATTCACAGAACTGATGAAAAATGCACCTGGTCGCGTTTTGGTTACGGGATATTCACGTTCTATTGCGCGTATGAAGATGTTTGCAGCCGCCGCGCGTGCAGCGGGTCGTGTTGCCGCGATAAAAGAACGCAGTAATCCGAATCCTGTGCCATTTGTTGGATTGCCTGAATTCCGCGAAATGGGCATTGAATTTGGATATTTGGACAAAGACGAAGTATATCTGCACAGCGAAATCAAAGATTTGCCCGCCGAAAAGCAGGCTATATTCCTGACCGGGTCCCAGGGCGAACAGTTTGCTATGCTGACGCGTTTGTGTCGCGGGCATGTAAAAGAAATGAAATTACAGCCGACCGATACTGTGTTGTTCAGTTCAATTATTATCCCAGGGCGCGAACAAGATGTTTCTTATCTGTATAACAAATTGGCGCGCATGGGAATTAAAACGCATACAATTTATGATACAGACCACCTGCACGCAAGTGGCCACGCGGGACGACCAGAATTCGAACGCTTTTACGATATGGTTCATCCCCAGGTTTCCGTTCCAATGCACGGCGATTACATCAATGAAATGCTGAACGGGAAAATGGCGATGGAGCGCGGTGGCGCAAAATATATGATGGTTGTGCATAACGGCGAAATGATTGCGCTGGCCGATGGGCAAGCCCCGTATATCGCAGAAACAATCGAAACAGGCTTTGTCGTGATGGAGGGCGAAACCGAACGCAGTACGGATGACCCTGTGTATAAAACGCGTAAAAAAATCGCGTCCAACGGCGCAATATTTGTAACTTTGCCGGTGGATAAACGCGGTTTCTTGAAAGGCACGCCCGAGGTTTCCAGTGTCGGTATTTTTGAAACCGATGATACCGGGTTCATGAAACGCCAGATTCAAATCGAAATCACGCGTGCGATTGACGACCTGACCAAGGCTGAACGCAAAGACAAACAAAACTTGATTCGCGCGGTTCAAATTGCGTCGAACAAGGTTGTTCGTGCGTCGCTGGGGGCGGATAAAAAGCCTCAATACAGTGTGCATTTCGTCCAGAAATGATAAAAACGGGGCAATCGCCCCGTTTTTTGACTTTACTTTTATATTTTTATTGGTAATAATGTATGCCAACTGGTCACAACAGACAGGAATTAATAATTATGTTTAATATGAAAAAAATTTTTAATTGACGCGGTGCGACCATCAAAGTTTGACGGACGCACTTTCCACGCGTCCGTTTTTTTAACCAAAAACCATAAAAGGAAAAAACAATGTCGGAAAATACAAACAACACGAAAATATCAACCAATGAATTACAGGCGCGCCTGCAAAAGGCTGAAAACATTCGCGCACGCGATGGTGTTGTTTGGAAAGACAAATATGAACGCACCCATACAATCGCCGATGCACGTGAATTGTCGGATGGAACGCATGTTCGGTTGGCCGGGCGTGTGACTGCGCTGCGTTGGTTGGGTAAATTAATGTTCGGCCGAATTTACGATATCAACGGTGAAATCCAGTTTTCTATGTCGCGTGAAGAACTGGGCGAAGAACAATACAAATTTATGAAGGCCAATGTCGATTTGGGCGATTTTATCGGAATAGATGGTGAATTATATCATACAACCGCGGGTGAATTGACTGTGCGTGTGGCAAAATATGATATTTTGGCCAAAGCGTTGCGCCCGTTGCCTGAAAAGTTCCACGGACTGACCGATATGGAAACGCGTTATCGCCAACGCTATTTGGATATTATTTCCAATCCTGATGCGCGCAACGCGTTGCTGGGGCGGTTCAAGATGACTCAATATTGGCGCGATTTTATGAACGAAAACGGATTTTTGGAAATCGAAACACCAATTATGCAGAATATCGCAAGTGGTGCGGCGGCGCGTCCATTTACAACACATCACAACGCATTGAATGCTGATTTCCAATTGCGTATATCGCCTGAATTATTTTTAAAGGAAGCCATCGGCGCAGGTTTCGACCGTGTTTATGAAGTCGCCAAAGATTTCCGCAACGAAGGTATGGATGCAATGCATCTGCAAGAATTCACCATGGTTGAATGGTATGCTGCGTACTGGGATTTCAAGAAAAACATTCAATTTACGTGGAATTTAATCCAATACCTGCTGAAAAAATGCCGCGGCACGTTACAGATTGAATATCAGGGCACGAAACTGGACTTTTCAAAATACGAGATGATTGACTATACCGCCAAAATGAATGAATTTTTCGGATGCAATATTTTAGATTTTGAAAATGTGGATGAATTGCGTGATAAACTGGTGTCGGCCGGGATGTTCCCTGCGGATGAATTAGAAGATTTGAAATCTTTGCCTGCTTTGGTCGATTATGTTTATAAGCGCAAGATTCGCGACAGTATCGTTAATCCGACATTCTTGTATAACTATCCTGCGTATATGGTGCCGCTGGCGCGTCGTAACGACGAAGACGAACGTCGTATCGATATGTATCAGTTGCTGGTATGCGGGGCTGAATTGTGCAAGGGATATTCCGAATTGGTTAATCCAATCCAGCAATTGGCTGCGTTCGAAGAACAGGCAAAAAATATTGCCGACGGCGATGAAGAAGCGTTTAACCCCGACAATGATTTTGTCCGCGCGATGGAACACGGATTCCCGCCGATTTCAGGCGTCGGTATGGGCGTAGATAGATTGGCCAGTATCATATTTGACCAACCGACGTTGCGCGATGTTGTGTTGTTTCCAATAATGAAATAACGGGGGGTGAATACTGTTATGTCACCGAATGGTTATTCTGATTCGTTTTATGCCGAAGATTTAACCGCCGATAACGACCGGAAAAATCAGGCCGTCATAGAACAAGCGCGCACCCAGGGGCGAATAAATGACGAAGCCGCCGCGTATTTGTCTGAATTGTATTCAGACAGTATGAAATGGTTTCGCGAAGTGTTTTATTTCCTGGGCAAATGCTTTGGTGCGCCAAAGGCACCCGTGATGCGGTATGATTATGCAACCGACAGTGCAATTGACGAACCGATTAAGGTTTCTGATATAAATCCATTGTCGCCATATATCGTGCATCATCGTTTGGACGCCGACCCCATGCGTAACCAGTTCTTTACCAGTGGCGCGGGGCATAAAATCGATTTGGCTGTATCGTCAATTGTTACGGTTATCGTTGGGGCACAAAAAAATGTTAATCGTGCGCTGGATAAAGTAACCGGCAAATATTATGCTGCGTATGTTGATGATGTTTGCGATGCAGTATATCGCGTTATTTCGACACGTAAAAACGATGCGTCTGCCCGCGCGGTTGCCGATAAAGTGCGTGAAAAATTAACTGAAAAATATATATCCACACCGGCCGAAACGGTTTTATCCATTATCGGTGGCGGACACGAAGATATTGCAGTGGAACTTGTGCGCGCACTGGATAAAGTGCGGCGGCCGCGTATGCGTCTGCAAGACGTGTGGCGGGTAAAGTGCCTTTTTGATTTAATTCCCCAGGCGCGAACGTTTATTGAACGCGTGTGCGCGATGATGCCTGACCGAATTTTGTCTGTGCGCGATAATTTTTACGATATGAAAAATCCGCGTAATTATCGCGATGCAAAATTAATCATCGATATCGGTACAGGCGGCCACGTCGTGCCGATGGAAATTATATGCCAAGTACGCACGTTTTTCGAATTCGAACGTAAAACGCACGCGCACTATGAAATCGCACGTCATAACGAGACTAAAAAAACTGCGGCAGTTATAAAAAACAGTAATACAATTGAACGAAAATTGGCTGATTTTATGGAAATGGGCGTGCGTGAATATAATCTTATGATTTGCCAATGTCTGGAAGATTTGTTCGATCGCGTCGGTTGGAATATTTTATACAGCCAGGGCACAAATGTATCTATGTTTGACGGATTCCCAAAGCCGTGCAAATTATATTATCCGCCCAAAATACTGGATATAATCGTGGATAAGTTGGATGGCGCAATTGAAAACGAGGTTTTCCGCGTTAAAAACGCGCCCGCCAAACTGACCCAGGCCCAAGAAAGCGAAATTTTCCATTTTATGGCGCGGTTTATTTTGGTCGCTGCTATGCCGTATTTTGGGCGCGATTGGACTGTGCCACTGGATACGATGGCGGGCAAATTGTTCAACTTTGTTATGACCGAAGTTCAACGGTATTACAAAAAATCCAGTAAATAAAATATCTTATCGCCCCAGGAAATCAAACCAGATATTTCGGGGCGTTTTTTCTTGCTTTATGTGCTTTTATTGGCCACAATTATCACAGGTTCGCAGTACTTTGGGAACTATAACAAGCATAAGAAAGGAAGGTACATTATGCGTCAAGGTAAAGTAAAATGGTACAATGGTAAAAAGTGCTTTGGCTTTATTACGCCGGACACACCGAACGAAAATGGTAATACGGATGATGTGTTCGTTCATTCCAGTGCATTAAAGGCCGCGGGGATACGATTCTTGAATGAAAATGATATAGTCGAATTTGAAGAAGAGGTTCGCAACGATAAATTATCTGTGACCACTTTGAAATTAATCCATCGCGATGAAGAATCCGCCCGTCGTTTCCAAGAACGCCGCGCAGAACGTCGTCGCGCAATCGAAGACCGCAAACAACGCGAAGAAAAATCAGAACGTCGCAGCGGATTTGCTTTTTGGAAAAAATAAAAAACGGGGCATACGCCCCGTTTTTATTAAATGCTGTCGGCATTTATCCAACGGCCATTACGTAACAGCCCCGGTGCCATACCTTCGTTACTGCGCAACGCATCAATAACACTGCGCGCCTTGGTTGCATCCAGATTTATAATACGAACTTTGTACATATCGCCTTCTTGGACAACGACTGCATTGCCGTATTTAGACATACGTGCCGCCAACGAATCCGCGCTGTCTTGGGCATAGAACGCAGCAAGTTGTACGCTGTATTCACCCGATGTTGCGGCCGGGGCAGTTGTCGTTGTCACCACAGTCCCGGGGGCAGTTGTCGTTGTAACAACCGTTGTTTCGGTTAGTTGCATTGGTTGCTGCTGGGGTTGCGGCTGTGGCTGGGGCACAACACCCAATGTCGCATTTTTAACCGCGATTGATTCATCCGCCAGAACCTGGACCTGGACCTTGGATTGGCCGTTCATACCAATTTTTGCAGCCGCAGCCGGCGACAAATCCATAATACGGGTATTCACAAATGGCCCACGATTATTCACACGGACGACAACCGATTGTCCATTATCCAAGTTTGTCACACGTGCAATTGTCGGCAAAGGCAATGTTTTGCTGGTTGCGACCATTTGATTTATATCAAAAACTTCACCATTGCTGGTTTTCGTGCCATTTAATTCAGCCGGCACAATCCCCGCAACACCCGTTTGATTGTATGTTAAATCTTCGACCGGGATGTATTGCACATCTTCGACTTTATACGCACTGCCGACATAGTATTTCGGCGCCGGTGCCAACAAATATGTATTGTTCAGTGATTCGTCTGTGGTAATCAGTGTTTCTTCACCAAAACCATCCGCAGCATATCCATTAACCGCGCTGGTGTCCGTGGTGCTTAAATCAGTACAACCCGCCAGAACAGCCATCAATGCCGCAAGAGAAATTATTTTTTTCATAGTGGGACTCCTTACATTCTTTTATGTTCAGATTTTATCACACAAAAGTCCCATTTTCAACTTTATTTTGACTATATTTTTTTATCAATCAGATACGCCACCGGTAAATATATAATCGCAAATCCACCGATTGCCACAAACAATATCCAAATGTTCGGGATTGGAATAAACCACAAACCAACGCCCAGTAATGCCGCCAACGCACCAAATGCCGCAATCGCGCGACGCGTACGTGGCTCGGTCCGTATCAAATCGCGTTTGCGACATGCGCGACGCAGCAAATAATTTTTCAGATAACCACTGACCACCACGCCGATTGGTATTGCCAAATATCCGACAAAATGGAATGCGCCAATGTATATTAAAATCGCGACAACCAAAGATATAATGCTGGTTGTGACGGGCGTGCGTACATCTTGGGATGCGTATAATGTTTTGCTGTAAATCTGGCTTATCATCATGGCGGGCAACACCAAAACCTGGATCATCATTGCCATCGCGACCGCATGTGTGGATTCGTGTGTCCATGCGCCGTATTCAAACAAGTACTGGATTATTGGTTCTGCCAACACAAACAGACCAACAACACACGGCATTATCAACATCATCGATTGACGCATAGAAATATTTTGTTGGCGATAAACACTGGCCATATTCTTTTGCGCCATGGCATTTGAAATTGATGATATTAAAACAGTCCCCACCGCCAAAGCAATCAGCGCGTTTGGCAACTGAATCATTCGGTCGGAATAATACAGCCACGACACTGCACCACTTTGAAAACTGGCGACCAATGTACCAACAATTGTCGTAATCTGGTAAAACCCATTGCCCACAATACCAATGCCCAACCGTTTAAACATACTTTTAATCGCGGGCGTCCAACGCGGGCGAATTAATCGCAGACCAAAATGATGCCGACGAATTCGCGCCCATAAAATTGCGAACTGTAAAATCCCAGCCAACACCACAGTTACCGCCATGATATACAATATCGTCATTGGTGCGAACCACGCCGCCAACAATAATGCACCAATCAACATCACGTTTAACAACACAGGCATAAACGCCACCAGTAAAAACCGTGAAAACGCGTTCAAAATGGCCGATAAAAACGCAGACGCGCATATAAACACCACGTACCAAAACATTATGCGCGAAATCACAACAGTTAATTGCATTTTGCCGGGGTCATCTGCGAACCCGGGTGCCAATATCCATACGACGATTGGCATAAAAATCTCGAACAAAATGGCGATGAATAACAAAATCACCATCAGCCACGAAAATACATTTTTGGCGAAATATTCGTCTTTGTTTCGATCGGCGTACATCGGGATGAATATGGATGATAATGCGCCCTCGCCCAATAAATCGCGGAACAAGTTTGGTAACTTGAACGCAGCCAAAAATATATCTGACAGACGACCTGCACCAAAAACATGCGCCACCAACAAATCGCGAACAAAGCCAAAAACACGGCTGATGCCGGTCATAACACTTACGCCGAAAATATGTTTGCCTAGACTCATAGTTTGGATTATACTGCCACTTGGAATACAAAATCAAGGCAGGAATATGCACACAAAAAAAATTTTTATGTTGATTGGAATGGCAACCGCATTGGCCGCGTGCGCCGGCGCAGATAACGATATTATTGTCGAACGGCCGTTGTCTGAAATATACGAATCTGCGTACGCAGAATTCAATGACGAAGAATACGAAGCCGCCGCCACAGAATTTTTACAGGCAGAAACTCAATACCCTGCGTCCCAATGGGCTGCGGACGCGTTGGTGATGGCGGCGTATTCACAATATATGGACGATGATTTTGCGGGTGCAATAATGACTATTGACCGTTTTATGCGTTTTCACCCAGGCCACCGCGATGTTCCGTACATGTTGTATCTGCGCGGAATGTGTTATTATCGCCAGGTCAGCGATGTTCGCCGCGAACCGGGGATGTCTGCATACGCGTTGCAACAATTCCAGCAACTGGTTACGCGATTCCCAAAATCTGAATATGCGAAAAATGCTGAAAATAAAATTAATATCTTGAAAAATTATATCGCGGGCAAAGCCATGTATTCTGCACGTGGCGACATGGCACGCAAAAATTGGCCCAGCGCAATTTCACGGCTGCAATCGGTTGTGCAAACAGCCCAAGAAACCGTCATGACGCCCGAGGCTTTGTACAGATTAACCGAATGTTATACCGCAATCGGGTTGCCTGAACAAGCATACGGATATGCCGAAATGCTGCGCTTGAATTTCCCAGACAACGAATGGACAAAAAAGTTGGATAAAAAACCAGCGGATTTTGAATCTGGGACGGTGGCTGATTAATATGAAAAAATTAACAGATGCGGATATTGCAAACATGGTGGGGGCTGAATTCGCGCCCAACAGTGACGCGACCCGCCGCACCGTACGCGCAGAATTAAAATTATCACAACGAATCCCACAGATTGCGCCACAAATCCCAGAACACGCAATTCTGGATTTGCACCGGCATACGGTCGATCAAGCATGGGATGAAATTATGAATTTGGCAACGTCTGGGGTACGACGCGCAACAATTATAACCGGGGCCAGTGGTGTATTAAAACCGTTATTTATCCAATGGGCGACTGAAAGTATTTTAACACCGTACATCATTTCCGTCACACCAATAAATAACGGCAGTTTTGACGTAGTTTTCCGCAAAGAATCTGTACGCAATACAAAGGAATAGTTGTATGAAGACTGTATATGACCATATTCGCAGTAATAACATAAAAACTGTATTCTTGGTGATTTGCTTTCCGCTGATATTTATTGCGCTGATTTTCCTATTTACTTGGATTGTTGCACCGATTGACACAGCGTTGCAAACGACTGTATCGGTCGCAATTCCGACGTTTATCGCGTGCGCAGTATGGTTGGTTATATCGTGGGCGTTTGGTGATTCTATGATGCTGCATTCCGCCCATGCGCACGAGATTTTTGATGATGACAAGCAAAATCGTGAAATTTTCCGCGCGGTTGAAAACGTCGCAATTGCGGCGGGATTGCCCCGCCCCCGCGTTTATATTATTGACGACGATTCTATGAACGCTTTTGCCACGGGGCGCAGTCCCCGCGACGCATCCGTTGCGCTGACCCGCGGGATAATTAAAAAATTGGACAATTTGGAATTACAGGGCGTAATCGCGCACGAAATGGCGCATATTGGTAATCGCGATATTCGGCTGGATATGATGTTAATAACAGGCGTCGGTGTGACAGTATTTGCGGCCGATATGATTTTGCGTTTGGCAATTGTTGGCAATAATGGCGACAACGACAATCGCGGTAATGGCGCGGCGGTGCTGTTAATGGTATGGTTGGCGTTTATGGTATTTAACTGGATTATCACGCCGATTTTACGTATGGCCGTGTCGCGCAATCGCGAATATGCAGCCGACGCAACAGGTGCGCAAATCACGCGTAACCCGATGGCTTTGGCAAACGCGCTGCGCAAAATCACAACCGACGCACGCGTGGAGTGTCTGGATAAAGTCAAATCTATGTCTGCGGTGTGCATCGCGTACCCTGGCGGCCCGCGTGAGTTTGCCAGTTCGCTGATGGCAACGCACCCGCCGGTTGAAAAACGTATAGAACGATTGGAATCTATGGCATCAAACGCAGGGAATTAACGAATGGCAAATTTACATTTTCACTATGGGACTATGGGATGCTCTAAATCAGCATTGCTGGTGATAAACGCGTATAACCAAAATAAAAATGGTAATAAAACCGAAATTATAAAGCCGCTTATCGACAACCGTTTCAGTACCGATCAAGTAAATTCACGCATCGGAATATCCGCAGACGCCACACCAATGCGGTCTTTGGTTGGATGGCGGCCGGACGCGGATACAAAAATGGTACTGATTGACGAAATCCAGTTCTTTACCCCGGCGGATATAGATGCCCTGGTTCGAATTGCCGATTCTGCGCCCGTGATAATTATGTGTTATGGACTGATGATTGACAGTAACGAACACATTTTTCCGGCCGCCCGCAGGTTAATCGAGGTCGGCGCAAAACTGCACCGCATGGAATCGACGTGCCAGATACCGGGCTGTATGCGATTGGCGACACATCACCTGCGATTTGATGCGTCGGGTCGCGTGGTTCATGACGGCGAACAAATCGCGGTTGGCGACAGTAATTATAAATCCGTATGCCGGCAACATTTTAATAAGCTGTATCATGGCCGTGGCGAAAAAACACGATAAGATATAATTTTGCTTGCAATCTGGATAAAATCGTATAGAATATACGAACGTTGCGCCCATGGCTCAATTGGATAGAGCATCTGACTACGGATCAGAAGGTTGAGGGTTCGAATCCTTCTGGGCGCGCCAGAATAAATAACAACGTCACGTTTTCGTGACGTTGTTTTTATTATGTGCAAGCCCCAGGATTTGAACCCGAACAAAAAGGGTTCGACAATGAGTAGATTTGGCAAGCCACGCGCAGCCAAATCGTCACGAATGCCCCACAGCCGGCACATATGTGCCGTGCGAGGGAATCCTTCTGGGCGCGCCAGGAATTTAACCGCCGGAAACGGCGGTTTAATTTTTGTACAAGCCCAGGATTTGAACCAGAACCAGGGGGAGTTACTGGTTACTTGTTACTCGTGTCTCACCCTTCGCCAAGGTTTCGGGTGATAAACCACCCCGGCACTTCGTGCCACCCCTCCGCAGAGGGGAACCTAGACCGCGACGGGAACGTACCAAGTTCCCCTCCATTGGAGGGGTGGCGGCTTGCCGCCGGGGTGGTTAGAGACTGCGGGCTTGGGCATTTAGTCCCCTTTGTCATCGCGAGGGAGTGAAACGACCGTGGCGATCCAGTAAATAAAAAAGCACTGCGGGCATTCGCCCGCAGACATATTATGACTGGATTGCCACAGTCGTACGACAACGTTTTCAACGTTGATCGTACTCCTTCGCAATGACAGCGATGGAGTTGCTCGTGACTTATGTTTTCCCCTTCGCCAGGGCTTCGGATGATAGACCACCCCGCCCCAACCACCCACGAAAATTGCATTTTCGTGGGGCCCGGTATCGCGGCACCCATCCGTCGTAAAGGGGGAACTTAGACCGCGGCAGGACGGAGGCGGCAACCATGTCCGTCGTAAAGGGGGAACTTGGTATGCTATTGGTGCGGGCCGCCCCACGGCGTACTATTCAATCATGGAATCGTCATAGACTGAATATGTTGTGTTGCCCACTTTAATTTTCAAATTGCCGGGGGCGTTTGGCGACATATCGCCGTAAAATAATTTATCTGAATATTTAACCACCAATGATGGACTTGTACGGCGCGCACTGCGTAAATGCACGGTTTTATCGCCAATGTGCAAAGTCCGGCCACAATCGGCGGCCTCGTCCGCGCCGGCGCCGTAACCCAATGTAGTCATTCCACCGTCGCACGCGTTACGTGTGCCTGTCGCGCCATAGTTTGTATAGTTTTCGCCAATCCAATAACCCGCGCCAACGTTTGAGCATGTATTTGATTCTGGGGTGGCGACATAAGTCCCGCCATCGCACCGTTTTTGACACATATCGATCGATTGCGCGCCGTTGGTTTGCGCATCAGTATATCCAGACGGACATGCCAGGCACTGATTTTTATCGGCATACATTCCGATTGGGCAAACTATGCCGCCACCGGCGCAATTCATCCCGGGCGGACAAGTCAAACATTCGTTGCCGTCGCGATAAAATCCATCATTACACACCCACGGGCAATCATTACCTTCGGGCGAACCGGGGCCTGTATAATATGAATTTTCCGCCCCGTTGGTACATTCATTCATTTTCAGGTAATATGTTGTACTGATAATTATGGTTGGTGATGATAAATAATAACCCGCATTCGCGGAATACCAATACCGCATACCACCGTCATTGGGACCGCTGTATGAATTGTTGGCGATGCTCCAGCGCGACCAAAAAAGTTTGTAATTTCCCGTTGGCGATGTAATATCGAAATTAATCGAGCATCTTTCAACCCGTGATTGAAATGGACTGTCCAACGCCATTAATCCTGTTGCAGAAATTACCGACGACCCATTTGGTAAAAATGGATCCATGCTGCCTGGTACATATTCGGGGCAACTATATCGAATATTATCGATACAATAAACCGCAGCCGTTCCACATGCCAAACATTCGTTACCATCAAGATAATATCCGGGCATGCATGAAATTTGTGTGCTGTCTGCGGGACAATTTGAGTTTTCAGGGCATACTTCGCACGATTGGCCGTTTTTATAATATCCCGCCATACATGTAAAATTATTTCCATCTGTGCATGTTGAGTGTTCTGTGACACATGGCGTGCATTGGCCGCCGTCATTCCAACATCCTGGATTACAGTTTGGTGCCATACCACAATCACCCGGCGCATACGACAGGCATTGACCATTATCATGTTTGAATAATCCGTCTGGACATGTCATTTCGTCCATCTTGCCCCCAGGGCACACAATGTCATCGGGGCATTTGCTGCAACTGTTCCCTGCACGATAATATCCAACATCGCAATGCTCGTGTATATTGGTTGTATCTGATTCAGCCAAAGGGCAATAATAACCATCTGGGCACGGGACACAATTGCCATTACCGTCGCGGTAATAGCCCTCTATACACATTGGGGTTGAATTTTGTCCCGCCGGACAATATTGTGCGCTGGCGCATTTAGCACATCTGAAATCATATCTTCTGTAATATCCCGCACCGCAACTTATCAAATTTTCACCGTTGCAAACATGTTCTGCACAGGAATAGCAAATTTGATTGTATTTGTAATACCCCGGTTTGCAATAAAAATATTCATGTCCGCCGGCACAAGTCGCATTATCAGGACACGCGTTGCATTTACCATCGCTGTCATAAAAACCCGGCAAACAACTGTAATCGTCGGGGCCTGTACAGGACGAATTCGCAACGCTGCATTGCGTACAGATTGCGCCGTCGGAAAACCAACCTGGGTTACATGTGAAATTCGTGCCGTCACATGTTGCATTCGCAGGGCATGTATAACAAAATTCGCCGTCCAGATACTGATCCGGGTCACAGGTTACCGCCTGCGCAGTTACCGGCAAAAGCATCAACAAAAACACGACAAAGCGTCGGAACATGTAAGTTTTCCCCCGAAAAAAACCGCTGAAAAAATCAGGCGGTTGGAGGTCGAAACTACATCTAACGAAATAGCGGGCTTATTCAATATATTCACCACTCTCCAACCCGGGTTTGGAGTTCTTTGTTCATGATGAACACGTTAGATGGGGTTTCGACTCCCCGGCCCAAGGGACATACCATGGGCTGTGTATATTGTAACATAAATTGCGGACACGATTCCACAGAAAAATAGTTACTGGTTACTCGTGTGCCCCACCCCCGTCGTGCAAAGTACGACACCCCCCGCCTGGATTCCACCCACGAAAATTGCATTTTCGCGGGGTCCGGTATCGCGGCACCCCTCCGTAGAGGGGAACTTGTTACGTTCCCGTTGCGGGCCGAGTTCCCCTCCGTTGGAGGGGTGGGCGAAGCCCGTGGTGGTTAGAGAGTATGGGATTGGGTACTTAGTCACCCTTTGTCATCGCGAGCGGAGCGTGGCGATCCAGTAAATAAAAAAGCACTGCGGGCATTCGCCCGCAGACATATTATGACTGGATTGCCACAGTCGTACGACAACGTTTTCAACGTTGATCGTACTCCTTCGCAATGACAGCGATGGAGTTGCTCGTGACTTATGTTTTCCCCTTCGCCAAAGTTTCGGGTGATAGACCACCCCGGCACGCTGACGCGTGCCACCCCGCCGCAGAGGGGAACTTAGACCGCGACGGGGAAAATACGAGTCACGAGTAATTAAAAGCGGGCGTTCGCCCGCAGGTATTTTACAGTTGGATAAAGGCGTCGGGGTGTTTGGACAGAAAATCCATACTGGTATCCAATGTTTTACGGTATTCAATGAATTTTTCTTTATCAGCCTTGCCCAAATTATTAATCGCCGGCAATTTTACAGTCATAGGATTTACATGTTTGCCGTCCTTGATAATTTCATAATGCAAATGCGGGCCGGTTGATAGACCCGTCGAACCAACGTATCCGATTGTTTGACCCTGCTTTACAGTTGTGCCAACAACCACACCTTTGGCAAAACGAGACATGTGTGCGTACAGTGTTTCAAACGATGCATTGTGGCGTAATTTGATGTAATTGCCGTGGCCACTGTTGTAACCGCGCGCGACAACACGACCCGCACCAGCGGCCGGAATTGGGGTGCCGGTTGATGCACGGAAATCAACGCCTTTGTGTGCGCGGGTATATCCCAAAACAGGATGTTTTCGGCGGTTTGAAAAACTGCTGGTTACCTTGGCATTATTGATCGGCGTACGTTTTAATGATTTAATCGCGCCATTACCATTTTCGTCATAGTATCCAATTTTTCCATCTGATTTTTTGAAACGGTACATTTTAACGTTGCCGCGCAGGGCCTCGAAACTGACGGCTAAAACGTTGCCGTTTTCAACCTTTTCCCCGTTGGCAAAGTTTTCTTCGTACAGCACGGAAAAATGCTGGCCCGAACGGACATCGCGTTCAAAGTCCATTTCGAACGCAAGCAAATCATAGACGTTGGCCAAAATACCCTCGGGGATGCCGGCGCGCGCGCCCGCCAAATAAAAACTGTCGCCATCCAGGATTTCGCCGGCGCGATATACCGCCCGTGTATCAGGTGTTATTTCAATCGTTTCACAAGACCAGCCACCATCCGCGGTTGGACTTACCTGAATTTGACGCCAGGGGGATGGAACTATTACAATTTTGGATATTGGCGCATCCGCATCGGTGCGCACGAATTCGATTCTGTCACGGTCGGCGCGCAGGTTCGTTACATCGGCGTCGTCCTTTAATATTTTTGCGATTTCCAATGCCTGGGCGTTGGTGAATCCCTGGTCAGTTAATAATTTCGACAGTGTATCCCCCGATGACACCATAACAACAGAACGATGTTCGTCGTCCGATGTGAATACTGTGTCGCCGCCACCGCGGCTGAACGCCAATATCACCGCCACCAAGACCAAAATTATCGCCACACCGATGACAGTCCATGCGAAGTTCGTTAAATTCAGAATATCTTTTGCTTTTTTCATACCGGCGATTATAATGGCTTCATGACAATAAATCAAGCGTTTGAAATTCTGGCACGGGCATCAAATTCCCATGATGCGCGGGTTATTGTTGAAAACACACAAAAATTTTCACGAATAAACATTTGGCGGATTGCGCGGGCGTTGCGGCGTGGTGTGCCTGTTGCGAAAATAATCCATCAAAAATGGTTTTATGGATTAAAATTTTATACAAACAAACATACTTTGGATCCGCGGCCTGATACCGAAACTTTGGTCACCGCCGTGATTGCAGACTGCGAAACCGACGCCCCGCGGTGCGTGCTGGATTTGGGGACTGGGACGGGATGTATAATTGCGGCATTGGTTAAAAATATTCATGGCATGTGCGGGGTGGCGGTTGATGCGTCGCGTGGCGCGCTGCGTGTGGCGCGGCGTAATATACGCAATTTGGGAATTGGCGCGCGCGTGCGTGTTATGCGGGGAAACTTTCAGAATCCGCGATTGGTACGCGAAAAATTCGATATAATTGTTTCAAACCCACCGTATATTGCGGCGGGTGACGTGCGTGTAAATATAGGCGCAACGCATGACCCGCGACGCGCGCTGTATGCAAAAAACAATGGATTGGCCGCATATATGGCAATTGCAAAAAACGCACGGGACTGGATACGCGACGGCGGACGGATTTATGTTGAAATTGGCGATGGAATGGACAGCAGCGTTCGCGATATATTTACAAATAATGGTTGGCAATTCAACCGCGCTGAACGTGATTTGACGGACATCGTGCGCGTATTGGTGTTCGAAAAATAAAATTATTTGAAATAAGGATTTTCAGCCTTTAATTGGGATATTGTGGAATCCACACCGTGTCCATGTACGACATACGTTTCATCCGGTAAATTCATTTCGTACAACTTTGAAATGGACTGCATCAACGCGTTTGCGTCGCCACCCGGCAAATCATATCGACCACAAGAATCACGGAACAAAGTATCACCCGTCAGCAAAATTCCAAATTCAGGAAAATAATACATAACCCCGCCCGGTGTATGCCCCGGTGATTCAATAACATCTGCAAAAACGCCCGGTAAAATTTCAATTGTGCCTGATTCCAAATCAGTCGGCCGACGATAACCGTTTTCAATTTCCGGCAACCCGAAATATTTCAGTAAATTATTTGACCAAGAAATTAAAACGTCGTCTTCACTGTTCAAGAACCATGGAATGTTATATTTTTCAGCCAACATCGGTGCAGCGGCAATATGGTCGCCATGGCCGTGTGTTGAATATATCGCACGCAACCGCAATCCGCGCGCGGTTAATAATTTTTCCCAATCGGCAACCCGCCCCCACGCGTCAAAAATAACCGCATCGTTGCCACGTGTCACCAGGACTGAATTGGTATTTTCAGGCGGCATGTGCAATATTTCAAAATTCGGCATATCATTATTTTGCGGCATCTTTTTTAACCTTTTTCGCGGCGGATTTTTTCGGCGCCTTTTTCGTGGCGGATTTGCCGGTGACAATTGCGCGGATTTCATCCCCGGTCAGTGTTTCACGCGCCAATAATTCTTCGGCCAATTTACGAACCGTTTCTTTGTTTTTAGACAGCAATTTTGTTGCATCGGCATGTGCCGCATCCAACCAAGCCTTGACCTCGGCATCAACCAATTCTGCGGTTTTTTCAGACGCGTTTTCCAATGCACTGCGCGTGCCGAAATTATTAACCTGTTTAATTGCCGCCAAACCGATTTTTTCCGACAGTCCGGCCGTTGTAATCGAATATCGCGCCAAACGCGTTGCCATCGCGATGTCGCTTTCTGCGCCAGTGGTGATTTTATCGGCACCAAAGAAAACCTCTTCGGATGCGCGTCCCGCCAATGATATGGCCAGATTTGCGCGAACTTCGGCAATCGTCATTGAAACTTTGTCGTCAATTGGCAAATGTTGCACCATGCCCAGCGCACGCCCACGCGGGATAATGGTCGCCTTGTGAATTGGGTCGGTGATGTCGGCATACATAATGCTGACGAATGCGTGGCCGGCCTCGTGATAGGCGGTTAATTTAATATCTTCGGGGCGCATTTTACGCACTTTGCGCGGGCCCATCAGGATTTTATCACGCGCCTCTTCTACATCCACAGATGTTATTTCTTTGCGGCCGTTACGTACGGCGTGCAATGCAGCCTCGTTCAACAGATTTTCCAAATCCGCGCCCGAAAATCCAGTTGTGCCACGCGCCAAATCCTGTAAATTAACATCATCAGATACCTTTACCTTTTTCGCGTATAAATCCAGAATTTCGCGGCGTCCCGCCAAATCGGGCAAATCAATATAGACCTGGCGATCAAAGCGACCCGGGCGCAATAATGCGGGATCCAACATATCCGCACGATTGGTTGCACCGATAACTATGATGCCTGTGTCGTTTGAAAAACCGTCCATTTCAATCAACAACTGATTTAATGTTTGTTCGCGATCTTGGTCGTTATAAGAACTTGTACTGCGGCGTTGGCCAATTGCGTCGATTTCGTCAATAAACAATATACACGGCGCGTTACGTTTGGCCATATCGAATATTTCCTTTATCTTGGCAACGCCCAGGCCGACAATGATGCCTGAAAAATCACTGCCGGATGCGGCAAAGAACGGGACGTTCGCCTCACCCGCGATTGCGCGCGCCAGTAATGTTTTACCCGTGCCCGGTTCGCCGGACAGTAATATTCCGCGCGGCACACGTGCGCCAACATCACGGAATTTTTTGCCATCACGCAGGAAATCTACTATTTCCATTAATTCTTGTTTTTCAGAATCTATGCCGGCGACATCTTTGAAAGTCGTTTTTGGTTTGCCTGTTGTAATTTTGGTTGGATTTTGTTGCGCCAAACTGCGCGTTAATCCAGATGCACCACCACGAAACCCGCGGAAAATCCACCAGATAAAGAACAATCCCATCAAAATTGGAACCCAAGTTCCCAAATAATCAACCCACGTCTTGGACGTATCAATTGAAATCGTTGCGCCATTTTCTGCGATTTTTCCCAACATTTCAGGGTCGTATGTAATCGTCGCAGTATATGGCGTGCCATCGGTCAATGTGCCCGAGGCATCGTTGCCGCGTACATCCATGGTTTTAATTTCGTCCGCACGATTCAATATATCTGAAAACGTTAATTCCACCGGCGCGGGCGTGCCATCGGGCAGCAATTGCGGTGCGGACACAGGCCCCGTAAAACTGCGCGCGATTAATGCAACGAATATCGCCGCAAATATAAGCATAAATATATTTCCACCATCGCGACGGCGTGATTTTTTTTGCATATTTTTGTTATTGATTTGATTTTGCAACTGTTGATTTTTGTTTTCCATGTCTTGTCCTGAAACTTGTTTTTTGTCCTTCGGGAACGATTAAAATACGCGTGCCAAGTCTGCGAATTGTGCAATGCCCCAGCGTAAATTTACAATCGTGTTGCAATTTATCTAGTGCATTTGATAACGAATTCAAGCGTGGCTGATATTCATCCCCCCCGATTTTTTGAATTAACGTCCCAAGCAACTTTAAACGAATATCGGGGGCAGGGTCAAACAGAAATGTTTCATCAAACACTGCACGCCGCGTATCCGTCATCACAGACGCCGTCATTTGCCCAATTTCATCGTCCAACGCATCGCGAACGCGCCCCAGATTTTGCACCGCCAATAAAATGCGTGCATCACTGATGCCCAATTTTTCCGATAATAAATGCCGATTTTGACGAATGCGCACACGGGTATAGTGCGGATCTGAATTCATTTCATCCATAAAATATTTAATACCATTATCGTCACAATATTTTTTTAATTCCGCGCGTGGTACATATAACAATGGGCGCACAATTTTAATCCCGTCACGCCATGTAACGCGCCGCATTGCCGCCAAACCGTACAGACCACTGCCCCGCCCCAGATTCATCAAAAATGTTTCGATTTGATCATCGGCCTGGTGCGCAGTTAATAAAATTTCAATGTTATTTTCGTGGCAAAAATCAGTCATAAATTTATATCGCGCGGTGCGGGCGGCGGCCTCGATTCCGGTTTCAGGCTTGTCATCCGTCCAATAAAAAATTTCACACGGCACACCCAATTTTTTGCATAAATCACGCACGTAATTGGTTTCTGTTTCCGCATTTTTGCGCAGACCGTGATTTACATGCAGGCACACAATGTCCGCGCCAACGGCCGCCAACCAACACAGCAGACATACTGAATCCACACCGCCACTGACCGCGACAGCCATGCGATGCGCCCTGTAATCTGCGATAAAATCCAAAAAGTTTTGATTCATAACACAAATATTTTATGTTATAATTTCCAAAAATAAAGGAAAATAAATTATGGGAAATGAATTAAAATCTATTGCGGTATATTGCGGACATGAATTCGGATACAATCCCGCCTTTGCGCGAGAGGCCGCGGTAATCGGCGAATTTTTGGGTAAAAATAAAATTCGTATGGTATTTGGTGGCGGCGATGTTGGACTGATGGGCACGGTTGCAACGGCTGCGTTGGATGCGGGCGGCGAAGTCGTTGGCGTTTCAACCGCAAATGTTATCGAAAAACAGGAACCCGCGCATCAGGGTGTCCAGGTCGAAATCGTGGATGGCGTAAATGAACGCAAACAAAAAATGTTTGAATTGTCAGACGCGTTTATTATTTTGCCGGGCGGAATTGGAACACTGAATGAATTAACCGATATTATGACGATGCAGCAAATTGGCGAATCCAAAAAACCGCTGTTTTTCTTGAATACGGACGGGTTCTGGATTCCGTTTGTGCGTCTGTTCATTCACATGAAAAACAACGGTTTTATCGAAAGTATTCATGATTATAACATTCATGGCGCAAATACCGCCGATGATTTAATCCGCCGTGTTATTGAATATCAAAATTGAATGACTTTGTCACGCGACGCGTCGCCGCGAATAATTTGAATGCTGGATTTGGGTACGTCAAAGTATTTCGACAGCATTTTTATTACAGCCGCATTCGCCGCCCCGTCCGTTGGGGCGGCGGTTGTATGAACGCGCAATGTCCCGTTTTCATCAACGGTTATTTCATTTCTGCGCGCACGCGGTATTACGCGAATATTAAAAGTCCGTTTTGAATCGTTCATCACTCATAATATGTACATGAAAATGAAATACGCTTTGACCCGCGCCGGCACCTGTGTTTGCAACCGCGCGAAAATTATTTTCAATCCCCAATTTTTCCACAGTTTTACGCACTGCGTTCCAAAAACCGGCCTGGGCATCGGCGGGCGCGTTCGCGGTAAAATCGTATATATCAGTATATTCGCCACGTGGCACAACCAAAACGTGAGTTTTCGCGCGTGGTGCAATGTTCTGGAAAGCGATGGCATAATCATCGGCATAGATTTGTGTTGATGGCGCATCGCCACGGATTATTTTTGCAAAAATATTGTCTTTATCGTACATAATTTACCCCCTGTCTGTTATGCCCCAGCGTATTACAACCGATGAATAAAATCAAGCACTTGAAATGCCGATGCACCGCACTATATACACACCTGACGAAGTTTTAAGACATAAAAAGGAGAATAAAAAATGTTCAAACCTTTGCATAACTATGTTCTGTTGGAACGTATGGAAGAAGAAAATAAAACAGCCGGCGGAATTATTATTCCTGATAATGCGAAAGAAAAACCATCACGCGGACGTGTTATCGCGGTGGGCGACGGCGCATTTGATGGCGATGATCGCGTGCCCATGACGGTCAAAGTCGGTGATGTGGTGCTGTTTGCGAAATGGGCATCTTCTGCGAACGAAGTTAAAATCGATGGCAAAGATTATGTGTTAATCAAAGAAACTGATATTTTGGGAATTTTGGAATAACAAAAGGATTTGATTATGGCAAAAGAAATTGTTTTTGATACAGATAAACTGGCGGCGGGCGTCGATAAACTGGCCAATGCCGTCAAAATTACAATGGGGCCCAAGGGTCGCACAGTGGTAATTGACAAATCATACGGCGCGCCGACTGCAACCAAAGACGGCGTCACCGTGGCCAAGGCTGTGTCACTGAAAGATCCCCAGGAAAACATTGGCGCACGTATGATTCAAGAAGTTGCAAAAAAAGCCGGCGATGATGCAGGCGATGGCACAACAACTGCAACTGTGTTGGCGCAAAAAATCATCCGTGAGGGTCGCCGTGTTATCGCCGCAGGTATGAATCCGATGGATGTCAAACGCGGTATAGATATGGCAACTGCTGCGGTTGTGGCCGACATTGAAAAGCATGCCCGCCCGGTCAAAGACAGTGCTGAAATAGCCCAGGTTGCGACCATATCCGCAAACAGTGATGCTGATATTGGCGAAAAAATCGCGGGCGCGATGGAAAAAGTCGGCAAAGAAGGCGTTATTACCGTCGAAGAAGCCAAGGGATTGGATACTGAAATCGACGTCGTCGAAGGTATGCAATTCGACCAAGGTTTTATGTCGCCCTATTTCGTTACCAACAGCGAAAAAATGTTGGCTGAATTGGATGGTGCGCAAATTTTGGTTTCTGAAAAGAAAATTTCCGGGCTGCAAGCATTATTGCCGATTTTAGAGCCCGTTGCGCAATCTGGTCGTCCGTTGTTGATTATTGCCGAAGATGTTGAATCCGAAGCATTGGCAACTTTGGTTTTGAATAAACTGCGTGGCGGATTAAAAGTTTGCGCGGTCAAAGCCCCAGGTTTCGGCGACAGACGCAAAGAAATGTTAAAGGATATCGCGGCCGTTACCGGCGCGACGGTTGTATCCGATGATATGGGTATGACGTTCGAAAATATCACAACTGATGTTTTGGGGACTGCGAAAAAAATCGTTGTTACAAAAGATTCAACTCTGTTGGCCCAGGGCGGTGGCGATAAATCCGCGATTGCGGCCCGCGCAGACGAAATTCGTAAATTAATTTCAACATCAACCAGCGATTATGACCGCGAAAAATTGGCTGAACGGTTGGCTAAATTGGTGGGCGGTGTCGCAGTTATCAAAGTCGGCGGTATGACCGAAGTCGAAGTTAAAGAAAAGAAAGACCGCGTTGATGACGCTTTGGCGGCAACACGTGCGGCTGTGGCCGAAGGTATCGTTGCCGGCGGTGGTATTGCGTTGGTTCGTGCGACGGCTGCGTTGGAAAAATTACACGGCACAAATGCAGACCAAGACGTCGGTATCGACATCGTGCGTCGTGCTTTGGTTGCGCCATGCGCCCAGATTGCTGAAAACGCGGGCGTGTCCGGTGAAATCGTCGTTGGTAAAGTTATGGAAGCCAAAGATTACAACATGGGTTATAACGCCCAGACCGGCGAATATGTCGATATGATGAAATCCGGCATTATTGACCCGGCCAAAGTTGTTAAGACGGCTATCCAGGCGGCGGCCAGCACCGCGGGCGTGTTATTAACCACGGGCGCGGTTATGTCTGAAATCCCAGAAGAAAAACCCGCACCACAAATGGGCGGCGGTATGCCGGGAATGATGTAAAAAACGGGGCGAATGCCCCGTTTTTTTTTAACGGATTTTTTCATTATTGCTGGGGCGCGTCAAATGTTAAATTTTCGGCATGTATATTGCAATCATCAGACGTGTATTTAATATCGTCTGCGGTTATGCTTAATACATTACGAACATCCATTTCAGCCGTTTTAACATACGCCAACGCGCCATCACGCCCCGATACAGTAATACCCGTCACAGGGGCTTTTAATGATAATTTCGCGCTGGTTTTTGCACGACGTACATCTTCAACAACGGCAACGACCGTGTTATACAATTCTGTGTCACCCAAATTGGCAAACGGTGCAAAATCAGGATAACGCACCAAATGCACAGACGCGCCATCGCCCCATGGACGCGATTGATATACTTCTTCTGTGATAAATACCAAGAACGGCGCAAACATCATACAAAACAAATCCACCGTCGTCATTAATGTCGATACAGCAGACACCGCATCCGCACTGTATGCACGCGTTTTCACGATTTCGATATAATTATCACAGAAATCCCAGAATAAATGCTCGGTCGTTTCAAGCGCGCCTGAATAATCGTTATTCTCGAACGCGTTACGTGCCATACGGATTCCTGTGCCCATTTTCGCAATCCACGCGCAATCCAACGGATTTGTGATATTGTGTTTGTAATCAGCCGTTAAATCAACACCACTGTTCAAAACTATGTTGAACACAAACTTTGATGCATTGAAAAATTTGGTGCAAAGTTTTTTACCCTGGTCCATAATTTTTTCTTCGAATGCGGCGTCTATGCCCAAACGCGCACGACCCGCCCAATAACGCACCGCGTCCGCAGAATATTTTTCAATCAAATTCATTGGCGTTACGACGTTGCCTTTGGACTTGCTCATCTTTTTACGGTCAGGATCCAAAACAAAACCGCTGATATGTACAGAATACCAAGGTATTTGTCCCGTCGATGCAAACGATTTCATAATCGTGTAAAAAGCCCATGTTCTGATAATATCATGTGCCTGGGGACGAACATCAAACGGCAAAGATATGTGATGCCCCGCCGGCGCAATTGCCATCGCGATTTGCGGCGTCAAAGACGATGTTGCCCATGTATCCATAATGTCGCGTTCGCCAACAAATCCGTTTGGTTGCCCACGTTGGGATTCCATATATCCGTCTGGGACATCGGTCATTGGATCAACCGGCAACCGCGCCACGTCTGCATAAATCGGGTTGTTATAATCAGGATTGCCATGTTCATCAACATGATACCACACAGGAAATGGCACGCCGAAAAAGCGTTGGCGCGAAATACACCAATCTTGGTTCAGGCCATTTACCCACGCCTCGTACCGCGATTGCATGTGTTTTGGCCACCATTGAATTTTGCGTCCCTGGGCGATTAATTCGTCTTTGAAACGCAGAACATCAACAAACCATTGGCGCGAAGATACGAATTCCAGCGGGCGCGAACCTTTTTCATAAAATTTGACCGGATGCGTCAATGGGCGTGGTTCTGCCATTAAATCGCCACTTTCGCGTAAGAATTCCACGATTTTTGCACGCGCTTTTTTGACGGGCAATCCAGCCAACTGGTCGTAATACCCGCGCGCACGTTCGGCGTTCAAACTTACGAAATTGCCCGTTCCGTATTCCAACGGTATCAGACACCCGTCTTTGCCAATAATTTGTTTTATCGGTAACCCAGACTGTTTCCACCATGCAACGTCGGCCGCGTCGCCAAACGTGCATACCATCATAATTCCAGTACCCTTGTCTTTATCCGCATGTTCGGATGGAACAATCGGCACAGGTATATCAAACAATGGCACAATTGCGGTTTTACCGAAATATTTTTGATAACGTTCATCGTCTGGATGTGCAACCACCGCAATACACGCCGGCAAAAATTCAGGGCGCGTTGTTGCAATTTTTATAAATTCATCGTCTGAACCCTGGATACCAAATCGAATGTCGTGGAAATGACCCGCAACTTCGCGGTCTTCGATTTCAGCCTGGGCCACGGCGGATTGAAAATCAATATCCCACATGGTCGGTGCCTGGACACATTTGCAGAATCCGCGCGCGACCAAATCCAAAAATGATTCTTGGGAAATACGAATGGCCGTTGGTGAAATCGTTGAATATTTCAAATTCCAATCGTACGAATGACCAATGCGACGGAATACGTCTTCGAATACAGCCTCGTCCTGTTGGGTCAAAATGTTGCATGCCTGGACAAAATTTTTGCGTGATACAGGGCGCAGTTCTTTTACATCTTCAACATGTTGCGGGACAAAATTCGCATCGTATGGCATATTTACATCACACGAAATACCATAGTAATTTTGAACACGGCGTTCAGTCGGCAAACCGTTATCATCCCAACCAATCGGGAAAAATATGGATTTACCACTCATACGCTGCCACCGGACCATAATGTCTGTGTGAGTGTAACTCATAATATGTCCAATATGCAAAGAACCCGATACCGTCGGCGGTGGCGTATCCACAACGTATGTGTTTTCACGCAGTGCGTCTTTGTCATACGCATACATGGCGTTATTTTGCCAATACTGCATACATCTTTGCTCGACATCGGCAAAGTTCAATTTATCATCCAAAGCCTTTTTATCTTTGTACTTGAACATATTGTATCCTTAATAAATCAGTTTTCCAAAAAGATTACAATACAAAACGCCATAAGTAAAGCAGTTTATTATGATGAATCCCGTGATGACTGTGATTTGCAGGCGTTAAATAAAAAAATCTTTACATACAACGCGTTTTTGAATACAATCACAACGTAAAACAAAAAAGGAAGGAATAAAAAATGCCAACAAAATCAACTAAAAAAACAACTGCGAAAAAAACAGTGACCAAGAAAACGGTTGCCGCGAAAAAGCCGGCTGTAAAAAAATCTGTTAAAAAAGCCGCCCCAGAATTACAGGAAAACATCGTCGTGCAAGATATGCCAAAATGCAAATGCGGTGAAAACTGCGCGTGTGGTGCGGACTGCAAATGCGGTCGTGGTGGTTCGCGCTTTGGTCGCTTTATGATTAAATTAATTATGGTTTTGATTGTGTTTGCGTTGGGTTTTGGTGCGGCAAAACTGTTGGACCGTGACGAATTCCGTGGCCCACGTGTTGATTTTGACAATGGTTGTTTGGACGCGTCGTCCGTTAAATGCCCGCGTTTGCAATTGGCTTTGCCGGCGATGGACATTGACCGGGACGGATGCATCACACGCGAAGAATATCGTGCGGTTAAATCTGAAATGCATCGCCAAATGCGTGCTGAACACCGCGCAATGAATCGCGCGCCCAACGGTGACAGATAAGAAAGTATAAAACATAAAAAAATCCGCGAAACGCGGATTTTTTTATTTCTGGCGTTCGGTCACACGATTACGCGCACGGAACATCGCATTAATCGCGCGTTTCCATTGCGGAATGGATGCCTTTAACAAAGATACAGTTTCTTCATCCGATACGTATGTACGCATTTTATCAAATGTAAAATATGGATTTTCGTAATTAATTACCAGATGGTATGCAGAATTTTTAATTTCATCCATCGTGTAAAACTGGATTATATTTTTACGAACGCGCACAGTGTCATTTGCATTATTCAACACAAACTTGGCGCGGTTATAATCACGTTCTGAAATCATATTTTGAATTAATTGACGTTGTTTTTCGATGTCCAGTTGCTTTTTCATAATTAACCTTTTAATATACGTGCTTTATTTTTATCCCATTCGCGGCGTTTTATTGTTTCGCGTTTATCAACCTTGTTCTTGCCATAACCGACGCCCAGCAAGACTTTCAGGCGACCGCGATTATTAAAATACAGTTTTAACGGCACAATGGTTGCGCCACGTTCCTGTAATTTTCCAATCAGACGATTTATCTGGGTGCGATGCAATAACAATTGGCGCGGGCGACGTTCATCAAAATTGACTATGCGTGCGGCCGTGGGCAGTTTTTGAATTTCAATTCCCGCCAAATACAGGTCACGTCCGCGACGCTGCACAAACCCATCGACTATGGTAACCAAACCATATCGAATGGATTTGATTTCTGCACCGGTTAATGAAATGCCGGCCTCGATAGTATCTTCTATCAAGTAATTATATCGCGCTTTGCGATTTTCAGAAACCTGACCAAATTTTATTATTTGACGTGACATTTTGGATATAAATTCATTGTGTTTTGGTACAGTATAGATTCTAAATCCGCCAATTGCAAGCCGTGAATATCCGCCAACACACGCGCAGTTTCAATCACAAAGGCGGGTTCGCACGTTTTGCCACGATGCGGCACAGGCGCACAATATGGACTGTCTGTTTCAATTACAATCCGATCGATTGGTATTTTTGAAAAAGTTTCGCGAATTTCAGACGCATTTTTGAATGTTAAAATTCCACTGGCTGAAAAATGAAAACCACGGTCCAGCATTTTTTTCGCCAAATCCCAAGAACTGGTGAAACAATGCATAACGCCACGCACATCGCCGGTTAAAATGGCGGCAGTATCTGATTCTGCATCACGGGTATGTATTGCCACAGGCAAATTGTGTTTTTTTGCCAATGCCAACTGTTGTTCAAATAATTTTATTTGTGCCGCGCGATTATCATTGCGTTCGTGGTAATCCAGCCCTATTTCGCCAACACCCACAACGCACGGATTTTCCAAAACCGCATCAGTCAAATATTGCGACGCATCCACGCCCGCGTATTCAGGATGAATCCCGATTGTTGCGAAAATATTATCGTATGTTTCAGCGATTTGTATTGCGCGTGTAATATCACCTGGTTCGGCCGTGGGGCAAATCATCATACCAACGCCGGCCGCCGTCGCGCGCGATATAACATCGTTCAAATCGCCGGAAATATAGTTATCTGTTAAATGACAATGGGTATCTATAAACATTTTTTTATCTGGGTAATTATTTTGAATATTGCAATTTCAGGTTCCAAATTCACGCGCGCGATATTTGCAATTGCATGCGTCACAGATGGATATAAATCCGCCAATCCAAATGATGCGACCGCATCCAACAAAATCCCATGCAGCGCAGAATCCGGCGCAATTTTCTTTGCGATTGCCATCATATCACCGCTGTTGCTGTGCGGATTTTTTATGCAATCGATTAAATCTTTGTATATTGCGTCGCCGCCGGTTGATTTCAGGTTCGCGATGCGACCAAAACTGCCGTTGGCCAAGCGCAGCGTTTCATCGCTTATATCCGCATCCATCATAAAAGTATCACACAAGCGCCGCAACTCTGACACAGACAATGGGCGCATTTTTTCAACACGCGCGCGTGACCGCACGGTCGGCAACACAGACGCCAATTGATGCACAACCAATAAAAACAAAGTCTTGGCGGGCGGTTCTTCCAATAATTTCAACATAGCGTTTTCAGCCGCCGTTGTTAATTCATCGACTGAATCGATTAACACCACGCGCCATTCGCCCGACATAGACGACATCTGCATTTTTTCAATCATGGCGCGCACGGTATATACAGATATATTTTTTGCCGTCGGCTTTGGTGCGCCGTCTTTATCAATATTGCGCGACAAATCTATTATAAAAAAATCACCGACGTTGCCATATACCATTTTGGCAATCTTGTATGCCATGGTGGCTTTGCCAATTCCACGCGGTCCCGCCAACATCCAGACCGGATGTATCGGATGCGCATCACGCCCATTCCACGCAGAAATAAAATCATTCATTACATCACCATGCCCAACCAAGGCAACATCGTTGTCGATTGGATTTGGAAACGAAAAAGATTTATTTGATTTACGCGGTGCCATGTTAATCCAAGCCAAATATCACACGAATGTTTTTAATCAACCGACCAAACAATACAGACTTTTTAACAGTATTCTGTGCAACCAATGGTGCGCGCGCAATTTCGCGCCCGTTTTGGTATGCAATGATTTCGCCAACGTTGTCACCCGCCATAACCGGCGCAGCCGCAGGATCGTTATATCGCGCAACAACGCGCACGCCATTTGTCCCGCTTGTTTTATCAACTGTTACAACAAATGGTTTTTCAACAGTTGCGACTACCTCGGCCTCGCGACCGTACCAAACTGGGATTTTTACGATATTATCGCCTGGGTTATAAAGCGTATGATTCATGGTATTGGCATATCCGTATTCCAACAATTTTTTCATTTCAGCCGCCAAAGCATCGTGATTTTTACCGTTAAATCCATTTATAACACCAATCAAGCGACGCCCACCGATATTGGCACTGGCAACCATGCCATAACCGCCATCGTCTGTGTGCCCAGTTTTTAATCCGTCCGCCCCCGGCATAATGAACAGTAATTTATTGTAACTGACCGTATGTGTCCGCCCCCATTCGCGACACCAGTCACTTTGATATTCTTCAAATTGAAAACGCTTGATTGCAAACAATGGATACAATTCAGGGTAATCAGAAATAATATGCGTTGCCAACGTTGCCAATTCACGACTGGTCATCAAATTGTTTGGGTTGGGCAAACCACTTGCATTACCAAACGTTGATTTTGGCATACCAATTGAACGCGCTTTGTTTTGCATCATTTCAGTAAAAGCCGACTCGGATCCCGCCAAGTTTTCGGCAACTACAACCGATGCGTCCCCCCCAGACAACACAATCAGTCCCAAAATTGCATCGCGCACGGATAACGTCTGACCCGCGACCAGACAGATTTTACTGGCCGGATACCACATCGGATTTTCGTAATCGGCGTTTTCAGACACAGTTAATCTGTCGTCCATGGTTAAATGACCCGATTCAATTTCGTCAAACAAGACGGCCAAAGTCATCAATTTAATCATCGACGATGGCGGCATCAATGTATCAGCGTTTTTCGCAACGATTTCCGCCCCTGAATCATAATCAATTAAAAATGCAGACTTTGCGCGCGTAGAAAAATCCGCGTGCGCAGATGTTGTTATCAATGCCAACAACAGAATAAATATTTTCTTTTTCATGCCCCTGATAATACCATCCATAAATCACATTGCCAACAGATTTTTTACACCCGTTCGCCGATATACATATCGCCCGCGATTCCAACAATTTTTACATCGCAAATCGTGCGCGATGGAATTTTATCGCCTGATATTTTTACACTTATATCATGCGGGGTGCGTGCAACGTTGTTTTCTTCGACCAATACAGGTACATATTGCCCCACTTGCGCATTCATAAATTCAAGTCTGATTGCATCTGCGACGGATGTAATTTCATGAACGCGCGCACGCGCAACGGCGCGATTAACGTCATTTGGCATTTCGGCCGCAACCGTCCCCGGGCGTGCAGAAAATGGAAAAGCATGAATTTTTATCGGGCGGGTGCGACGCACCAAATCCATCGTTTCACGGAATAAGTCATCCGTTTCACCGGGGAACCCGCAAATAATATCCCAACTGAATGTAATGTCTCTGCCCGCATATTCCACAATTTTGCGTATTGAATCCGCAGTGTGGCGTCGCCGCATCGCGCGCAGAATTGTATCAGACCCCGACTGCATCGACAAATGCATGTGCGGCATCATACGCGAATCTGTGTGCATTAAATCAATTATTTTGAAAACTTGGGGGGACGCAGGATCAAATGAAGAAATGCGCAAACGCTGAATCCCAGGCACATCACGCAGCAACCCCGCACATACGTCTGATATCAGCATACCATCGCGGGCATAACTTGCGGTATCAACACCGGTTAAAACAACCTCGGCAAAACCATTTTGTACGGCCGCGCGGGCATCCGCCACAATATCGTTATAGTCAAACGACACCGCCGGCCCGCGTAACAGACGCGTCACACAATATGTACATTCGTGATTACAACCATTTTGAACCTGGATATATTGCTTGGACAAATGCGCGGTATGATTTGTAAATTTTGTAATTTTTGGCGTATGAAAATCGCATGGCGCAGTGGCAAGCGCGTCTGTATATGCAGACAAATTCATTTTATCATGATTAGACACGACCAACGCATTTGGAATTTGAAAAAACAAATCTGGATTGCGTGTTGCCGCACAACCAGTTACAAAAATCGGGGCGTCTGGGTTTTCGCGCGCCAATTTACGGACGGCCTGACCCGATTGGCGTTCGGCCTCGGCTGTGACGGCACATGTGTTTATTACAATCGCCGCATCCATTATCGGCGACAGCATCGATTGAATCTTTTCAGATTCTAATGCGTTCAGCCGACAACCTAAAGATAATGTTTTTATGTTATTTTTTTTATTTTCTGCTTGCATTTTTACCACTCTTGGGGCATTATATCGTGGCTAGAAAAGTTTTCAACAAAGGATTTTATAATGGCCCGTATAACAAATTCAGATACTTTGCCATTTGTGGAAAGTCGCTATGAACTGGGGATGTTGGCGTCCCAACGCGTTCGTGATTTGAACGGTGGCGCGGAACCTGTTGTGGATTCAGATGGCGACAAACCAACCGTCGTCGCGTTGCGCGAAATCGCAACCGGCAAATTGGATATCGAAAATCTGCGTCATGAATTTGTCCAGTCTTACAAGGAAACACCCGCAATCGCAGACGATGAAGAATCATTGGAAATCGCCAATGGCGAAGATCCGCAATTGCGCGAAATTGATGCGGAATTGGAAAATGCTTTGCTGGACGAACCGGCGGATGAATTTACCGGTGTCACAGAACCTGAATCAGACACGGACGACGCAGCCGCGGAATCAGACGAATAATGCCATTTTCGGTTACAGGAGACGTCGCATAGTTGGTCTAGTGCGCTACATTGGAAATGTAGTATACCCGCAAGGGTATCAAGGGTTCGAATCCCTTCGTCTCCGCCACAAATACAAAAAATTCAAAAAATTTATATAAAGTCCCACAAACCCGCCGGTTTCTGGGACTTTTTTAGTGCGTTATTGCTCTGGTATGTCTTTGTTTTTCTAAAATTCCCCATTTTACCCACTATGACATACTTCGCCCAAAAATGGGGTGTCAAAAACAGAAGAAAAACATTGTTATAAGGAATATTGTTTAGAGTCATTTAAAAGATTTTTGTATGTGCAAGTAA
>CALXXD010000001.1 GCA_944392595.1 uncultured Alphaproteobacteria bacterium | reverse complement strand
GGATTCGAACCACCTCAGGCTTAAGCCAACAGATTTACAGTCTGCCCCGGCTCTCCAACTCCGGCGCACGCCCAATCTTTATTCCGCCCGCCTTCGCCAAAGGCTTCGGTGGGCAATGGATTTTCAGCCCTTGCTTCGCTGCGGTGAAAATCCTTGGTGCGGGCAGCGGGAAACCGCGCGTATAAAAACACAACGAGTTGCGTTATTAGCAACGAGTTGATGTTTGCATCGCAAGGTTACCCAACTTATCGGCACCCTATCCCGTTTCTGGTGCGGGCAGCGGGAATCGAACCCGCATTTCAAGCTTGGAAGGCTTGCATACTAGCCTTTGTACTATGCCCGCAACAAATTCAAAGCCCTGTGATTATATACTAAATTTACCCAAACGCAAGTATTTTTCACAGGGCCACATCAGATTATCTGACTCCGTGGATAATATCTTCCATTTCCAACAAGAATTCCATATCATACCCACGGGCCTTTAACCGTTGCAGCATGATGTGCGCGGCCTCGGCCACCCCCAGGCTTTTGCAAATTTCAACCACACTCACGATTTCATCACGGTTCATTTTATCGGTTGGCATCAAAGCCACCGCCACGCCCAATTCACGCAACGCCGCGCGCATATATGCCGCCCTGTTCCCACGGCAACCATATTCATACAGCACCGCATAAGTATTCGCATTATCCAAAAATTCACTGTAATGATACGCGGATGTGTTTATATTTTTCAGCACACGTTTTTCAATCGTTTCGCAAATTCTTTCATCGGAATACAGATATTCAATCGACGTCATGGCATTGCTTTCGTATCCGTATGCAGCCTCCAACCCCTGGGCAATTGTCTGCTTGCGCACAGCCATATCGGTAAAGAACTGGGCGTTTTCCGGGCAACCATATTGCGCCAAAACAGAATAAATTTTTGACGCCTGATATTGCCAATCTGGATTTGGATCTTTATCATCCACAATATCCCGCAACAGAATTTCTTCCACCACTGCGCACGCGGGTTTAATCGTTGTATTTTCATTTTCTTCCGCGACGACCCCAGTATCCACAGGCGCAGGCGCAACTGTTTCAGCGACAAATCCGCCGTTTATCATACCGTGTTTGCCGATAATTCCGCCGTCATACAGCACCCAAGTTGCCGCACCACAAATTACCAAAACAACGATAAATAACCACAGCCACACACGGCCACGACGCTTTTTGGCAACATTAACATTGTTTGATTTTTTCTCTCTCATCTTTCGCACCTTTTTGTTTTTTATTTAATTGGTGGGAAACAATCGCCGCCATCGGTTGGGCAGCAATTAAATCCATATTCGCCCATATCGGTATAAACCTCGCCCGTACAGCAACCATTTTCATCGGGCGCGGCCCCATCGTCACACGTAATGATAAAATCCGCGCTGGATGCACGATTTGCTGCATATACAGCGATTCCGTATCCAACGATTGCACCGATAACGAACCACATAAAACACATTAAAATTATTTTCCAATTACACTTAAATTTCATAACGCATTTCCATTATTTATCGGTGGATAACATGTACCGCCGTCATCTGGACAACATGCAAACACCAAATTTCCCATATCTGTAAATGTCTCGCCCTCGCAGCAACCGAATTTGTTGGGTTTGCTGCCATCTTCGCACAGTCCAGACGACACATTTCGCGCCGCGGTTTCGGCATCAATCACCACAGACGCAGAATGATCAATTTCTTCACAATCCGCATCATATTGATTTTGCAATGGCTCGATTTCAGTATCAGACGCGCCATTTGTCACCAACAAATCCATATCAGATTTTAATTCATCACATAAATCTTGGCGTTTATCCAAATATTCATTCAATACGGATTTAGTCGTAACAACAACCGTTCCACCCGTACTTGCGGTTGCGGCGGGCGCAACATTACTGGTTGCCGCAATTGATGCACGTGCGGCCGCACTTGACGCCCCCGCGCGTTGCCCACGCCCACTTGCCGCACGGGCGCAATCACTGCGATATTGTGCCTGCAACGCGGTCAATTGCGCGCTTTGTTCATCAGTTGGCGATTCCAGCGCGCTTAATTCATTAATCTGGGCCTGGATATCGGTACATTTTGTACGATTTGTAACATCCGCACCAAACGCAGGCAATGCAATCGCACATCCAATAATCAAACAAAATATTTTCAGCGAATTATTCATTTATAATTTGTTCCATTTGCAGAATAAAATCGGTTGCCGGATCGATTAATCTTTCAACCTTGTCCAAAAACGCCTGGGCTTCGCGCTGCATATCCAATTTTTTAAAAGTATCTATTACAATCTCGGCATCAGATGTTCCCATTTCTTCGGTTGGACGCAATGCTTCTGCTATTTCCAATTCGCGCAACGCCAATGTTTTATACATATCGGCGTTTTCCGCACATCCACGATCCACCAAAGTGCTGTACGTATCGGCATTATGCAAATGCGCCAGATAATCAACACTGTCTTCTGGTTGTAATCTGCGTTCCAACAATTGTTCGATACGCGTGCAAGTTGAAACAATCTCGGGATGATTTTCCACAGCAACCGGCGCGGCGCGCTCAATAATAACCAATCGTCCCGCACAGCCATTTGTATATGCTTCGTTTAATTCACGCAAAGTTTGGGCTTCTTCTGGTGTTGCGCCACGTGTTGTGATTGTAACAATTTCATTTGCAATCGCATCACATTGTGTCGCATCCAAAGAATTTCTGATGTTATCAGACGGTCTGTACGCCAATCCCAAAATCAATCCACATGCAAATAATCCGGCCAACGCCACCGCCCCCCAGATTTTATGAGCTGTACTGCATCCACACCCCGCCGGGCACACCACAGTCTTTTTCGCATTTGCCTTTTTTGTTGTTTTAACAGATTTTTTCATCCCTTCCCCCCTGGTGTTTTTTATATTATATCAGTTTTTTTATAATTATTCCACTGTCCCATTATTAATTGTTATTTTTCTGTCGGCACGCGCAGCCAAATTCATATCATGCGTTACAAATAACATAGCCATTTTTTGCCGTCGCACCAAATCCATCAACAAATCAAACACAGACGACGCATGCGCCGGATCCAAACTGCCGGTGGGTTCATCAGCCAACAAAATTTGCGGATTATTTGCCAACGCACGCGCCACCGCTGTGCGCTGTTGTTCGCCACCAGACATTTCGCCCGGCAAATGAGACGCACGATGTGCAACATTGGCCGCACGCAATAATTTCATTGCCCGCGCATTCGCACTGCGTTCATCAACCCCATCGGCCAACATAGGCAGCATAACATTTTCCAACGCGGTAAAATCAGCCAACAAATTATGTCGCTGATACACAAATCCGATTTTACGCCGCCGCATAGTTGTGCGCATTTCGTCATCCATTTTTTGAACAGGAATTCCGTCCAGCAAAATGCTGCCTGCGGTTGGTTTATCCAACAAACCGACACATTGCAATAATGTGGATTTACCACTGCCCGACGGGCCAACCAGCGCAATAATTTCCCCACGATGCAAATCGAACCCGCCACCGCGCAGAATATGCAACGGTTGGCCGCCTTCGATAAAGGTCTTTTTAATATCACGCACAGACAATACGACATCGCCCTGCTTAATCTTTGATAAAGAATTCAATATATTCGCCATTATGAAACTAATTCCTTTCGATATTATGTTGCAATTTTTTTTGTTTCTTTATTTCATCCAGTATAATTTTTATTCTGTCTGGTTGAATAAACACGTGTGGCCCGTCACCAATTAAATTTATAAATTCTTCTTTACGTTGTTCTTTTCTTATCCGCGCCAAATCGTGTTTATTGTCGATATAATATTTTATATCCATGGGCGCGTATCCATAACTGACACCGTCCAAAATTTCAAAAAAATCTTGCAGATTTTTATTATCCCAATTTATATCCAACAATTCTGGATTTAATTCAATCGTCTGTGACAATAAATCAGCAACCCGCCCCACCACAGTACTGCGTTGTTGTTGAATATAATCCGCCAATTGATTTTTGTCCGCATCAGATAAATTTTTAACCGGACCACATATTTTATCAATCAGATTCAACTTTTCTTCTTCCGTTATTGGCACCATATTTTTATCTTCCCGCGCCATCCGTTCCATCCCAGCTATCATAGATTCCGCATACCCGCGGGGATTGGTTATACGCCCAACATCGAACGTATAAAAGAAAAACAATGTCCGCACTTGTTCTTCGAATTTCTGTGGCGTTACATTATTTGGATATTTATATTCATGGAATAATTTTATTGGTAATTTGATTCCCCGCGCAGTTAAAAAATCCTGATAATCTTTTGCACTGGACGACCAATGCCCACCGGGGACAACGGTGTTATAAACCAAAGTTCTTAAAACCAGTTCCAGTTTTTTATTCATTACGTAACACCTCGACCGGGTCTGTACTGGCGGCCTTCCAGGCGGGATACAATGTCGCCAAAAAAGCCAACAAGACCGCAATTAACGCGATACCAACAACATCACTGAACACCAATTTTGACGGCAATTCTGACAAATAATATAATTCAGCCGGAAATAAATCACGTCCCGTCGCCCACTGGAAAAATTGACGTATAGGTTCAATATAAATCGCAATCACCACCCCCAGCACAGTCCCAAACAACGCACCCAAAATCCCGATACTTGTACCGGACAGTATAAATATTTTCATCATTGACCGGCGCGAAACACCAAATGTGCGCAGCACGGCAATATCTTTGGATTTATCTTTGACCAACATAACCAGACTGGAAATAATATTAAACGCGGCGACAATGATTATCAGCATTAATATTAAAAACATAACATTTGATTCGACCTGTAATGCGCCGACAAATCCGCGATTTAATTCACGCCAATCGCGCACGATAAATCCATCAGGCAACAAATTTGCCAACGCGCGCGCAACCGCGGTTGTATCCTCGGGATTTTCCAAAAACAAATCTATATGCGTAACAGCGCCGGGGATATTCAAATATTTTTGCGCCGTTTCCAGTGGCATAAATATATATCCTGAATCATATTCGTACATTCCCATAAAGAACGACGACATCACCGGATACGACATAATCCGCGGCATAGAACCAAATGGCGTCGGCGTTGCATTATTGGCGGAAACCAACGATATATTATCGCCCATTGTCACACGCAAAGCCCGCGCCAACGAGGCCCCCGCCACCAATTCGCCATCGTTAATTTTATCCAAAGGCTTGCCATAAATTTTTGTTCCCGCGGTTGCCTTGGCCGCCAAATCAGACATACGAATACCGCGTATCATGGCACCGGTATTATTACCATTGGCGGTGGCCATAACCTGACCTTCGGCGATGGGGACTATACCCGTGACGCGTGCAGCAACAACCTTGTTTTGTTTCATTTTATCGATTAAAAAATCATAATCAGAAATTGCGCCATCTTGGTGATATACAACGACATGCCCGTTCATACCGACTATGCGTGACAAAAGCGTATCGTGAAATCCGCCCATCACAGACATCACCACAATCAACGTTGCCACCCCCAGCATAATCCCAATCAGCGACACCCACGAAATCACAGAACCAAAACCGCGTCTTTTTGCGGCCAAATATCTGAAAGCAATCTTACGTTCCAATCGCGAAAACATAATAATTTTCCTGTTTATAAATCAGTTCCCAAAAAATCACGCAAAGCATCCCCAACCAAAGGCACCTCGCCAGTGTCGGCCGCCCCGCCCGCATCAACAATTGATATTATACGCGGCGACATAAACACAACCAGTTCCGCAAACGGGCTGATTAATGTTTCAGGCGTTGTCACAAACGAATGCGTTGGAATACCAATAATCACGTAATTATCACCAATATCAGACGGGATATTGAACGAAGACAATTCGCCATTACTTGTGCGCAGAACGATTTTCGCATCCAATTTATCAGTCCCGCCATAATCGCCATACGTACCCGTTGCGCCAATAATTAAATCTGTTTCCAATCTGTCTTCTTTGCTGCATTGTCCAATATCAAAACGCGATTGCCATCCGTTTGGTATTGAAAAAGTCCCCTGGGATACCAGCACAACATTAGATTGCTGGGCCAAAAATTCCTGTAAAGTTTTTGTATTTATTTCTGGGCTTACAACCAACGCGCGCCCCACAACCCCCGGGATAGACATCTTGATATTATTTTCACCAAACGCAGGCAACAAATTCATCCAAATAATCGGATTATCTGTCCGCGGATACACGCGATAAACATCAATATCCCACGCAATCATATATTTTTTGGATGCAATATCAGATATTATTTTTGCAACCTCGCGCTCGGTCTGATAATTACCCTCGAACACTAATGTTTTATCCTGCCAATTAACCAACAAATTGCGAACATCTGCCCCATGCATAGCATCCAGCAACGCCATTATTATCGCCTGATTTTTTGGCATTTTAACCATCCACTTGGCGCGATTGTCCAAATGAATTTCAGAATTTACCGCATCATAAGAATAATACGCACGCCCGATTTTGGAAATTAATTCCACACTGTCCGACAAATTCCCTTCGGTAATAGAACCAGATATAGTTTCATTTAATTCGCCGTCTTCTATGACAGAAATATCCGTGCCATCCAGTAACTTATTCAATGCATCTTTCACACTTAATTGGCGAAATTCATAATTTTTAACCTCTAAATCCGGCAATTTATCACCAACGCCCAAACGGACTATTTCAATTGGCTCTTCTGGGACAACGGACACAACCGCCTGGTTATCCCAATCAACCTTGCACCGCTTTGGCAATTCAATGGAAAAACGCTGGGCCGTATCGGTGGTCAGCGCGGCTTTTTTCGGAAAAATCGGCACAGAATTTTCATCAATCACAAAATTTTCCACAACTGTAACAGTATCATACTGTGGGATATTTTGTTGATTATTTTGCTGTGCGCATCCGCAAAGCGCCCCGCCCCAAAACGTCAAAATCATAAATTTGAATAAATTATTGCATATTCTCATTACGTCCCCTTTGCGTTTTTTATATATTCATTATTCGTTCAAATTCTTCCAAAGTCATTTCATAGATTGGCTTTTGTGTTGGCGTTGTTAAATCTTTTACTTGTTGATATTGCTGACCGAATTTTTCAATAACCGCCGCAACATTTGCCGGCACAGATTTTTTATCAGCCGCCATCAACCGACGTCCATATTCATAAATATACTCTAACACATCGGCCATAAAAAAACGTCCAGCATAATTTTCCAGCGCAATTCCACCCTTTTGCACACAAATTGCAGACATCAGCATTGTCATCTGGTTATACATGTTTGCCAGTTTTATAAAGTTCTGAACACTTAAAGCCATATATCCTTCCTATATTCTCTTACCCCCATTATAAAAACTATTGCCCACCAAAGGCAATTAAATTATAATGCAAAATATGAGAATAAAACACATTGCATTTCTTTTGATTTTGGCGGCATGCGCATCGGCCAATCGTGGCAGTCTGGATGACGCGACAATATTGAATTGGGAAAACGAATCCGTCACGATGGAGCAATTTGTTCGCGACCATAAATCATGCCTGGGAATAAACGAGCCTTCTTATATGCCGCGTTCCCGCATTGCAAAATTATTGGCCCCAAATCAAAGTGATATTATGCCGGACTGGGATGGTTTATGGGTAACATTCCAATCAAACGAATATCGCGACGTTGGCCAAAGGGCATTGTTATCCGTACCCCGCAATACAACGTCTAAATCAGTCGGCGCATATCGTAAATGCATGTTCAGACGCGGATATTTACTACGCGCGATGTAATTTTGGTGATTTACTTTTCAATTTAATGATTTTGTGGTATAATTGAACGCATGAAACGTTCAGTATGGTTTTGGATGTATTTTGTAATCGCGATAATATTGGCGATATACTTTGCCGCGCGTATATTTATGAATTTCAGCGCAATGGGCGAAATGTCATACGTGCGCCGCATATCAATTTCTGCGGATACAGCAAACAAAGATTTAACACCAATTGCCACTGCGGCCGCGGTTGGTCCTGGCACACGCGCAATTGGCCAAACTTTACGTGATATAAATACCCGCGTGGCGGCCGCCCCCGGCGTTAAATTCAGTGCCACCCATCGCACACCCGACGGCAATTTGGAAATACACGTTGAATTATACAAACCTGTGGCACAATGGACAGATGGGGCGCAATATTATCCACTGTCCGCGGATGGCACGATTGTTAAAAGTCCATCTGACGCGCGCACACCAAACACAGTGGTGTTTCGTGGCACAATTCCCGATAATATATCGGAAATAACAAATGCGGCACACAATATCGTATCAGAACTGGATTACCTGGAAATGCAGGAGGGACGCAGATGGAATCTGCATACAACGGGCGGCATAACTGTCATGTTGCCTGAAAAATCGCCTGAATCCGCCATTGCCCAGTTGATTATATTAAACGACAAACATAATATTTTATCCAAAGATATTGAAATCATTGATATGCGTGATGATGCACGTATATTGATTAAATAAATAACGAAAAAATGAACTTATCTGATTCATCTTTTTTATGCCTGGATATTGGCACATCTGGTGTGCGGGGGATTGCGCATCGGGTGCGGGGCGGCAAATTGGCAAAATCTGTGGCATATTCCATTGACAGTTTTGATACAGTTTTCGCAATAAAATCTGTAACTGATGAATTGGAACGCCAAATCGGCGATCGATTTGACAGTGCATATATAACTGGAAATTTCGGGCAAACAATTTTCAAAATTTGTCCCAAAACAAAAAAATGGCGTGGCGAACATAAAATAACTGCATCGGATGTAAGCGCATTAATATCACAAATTACCCCACCAGACGGATATTATCCGATGCATTTGATACCATTAAGATATGAAACACCAAACATAAAAAAACTGTACGCGCCGGTTGGATATACAGATTATGGATTAACCGCAATTTTTGGTGCAATATTTTATTCACAGTCTCAAACCCAGGAAATGATATCCGTATTACACGCGGCACATATCCAACCAAATTCTTTTTACGATCCGCAATTTTTGCAATACAGTACCATGCACACCCCAAAAAGTACCGAGTTATACGTTGATTTTGGTGCTGAATACACTTCTTTTTCAATATGGCGCGATAATGGCCCGATATTTTTCCAAAAAATCAAGTTTGGTGGCACAGACATTACAAATTCTTTGGCATCTGAATTATCCATCGGCTTTGACGAGGCTGAACGTATAAAACGCAATGTGGCGGGCATGATGCCCAACGAAATGGACAGATTTACCCCCGCGGATGCCGCATACGATTTTTCACGTGCAGACGTAAATAATGTCATACTGCCGTGCATGGTGGATTTGTGCGCCCGTATCAAAGACGCATGCGCCACACCGTTCAAACATAAAATGCCGGACAAGATAATAATCTCTGGCGGCGGCGCAGAAATTGATTCAGTTGCGGATTTTATTGAAAATATTTTTGGCATTCCCGTTGAAAATGCGCACCGCAGCGCATCGGTTGATGCGTTGTCCGCGTATATATGGAATTCAGAATCATCCCACCGCAATGCTTATACGGCACGTGCCACACGCATACATAACATATACAACAAATTCACATCGATATTCCGCAAGCGTGGCAAGACGCAAAAAACCAGTTTTATCCCGATTCTGCCCAGTACATTATGTTTTGATATGATGTCGCCCACGACATATACTATGTTTGATTCAGCGGACATAACAATTATTCACGTGGATATAATGGATGGATTGTATGTGGAAAACATACGCGGCAGCATTTCTGAATTAAAATACATACGCAATCACACAAACGCGCATCTGCACGTACATTTAATGACCGAAAGCCCATCTGTTTGGGCATCTGATGCGATAAAGGCTGGTGCGAACACCATTATAATTTCCACAAACACATCCGGGGTGCGCGCCACGTTAAAGTTGATACGCGCGGCCGGCCGCCGTGCAGGCATTGCATTAAATCCGAATTCGTCGGTACAAATATTAAAACCAATTTTACGCGAAATTGACGAGGTTATGATTATGGCCGTTGCACCCGGTGCCGCGGGTCAAGAATTTGATGAACGTGCATTACATAAAATATCTGTATTGGCGGCGACACGCAAAAAATACGGATTAAAATTTAATATCTCGGTCGATGGCGGCATAAACGCAGACACTGCGCAAAAATGCTGGGCCGCAGGCGCAGATTATTTGGTCAGTGGTTCATACCTTGCACGCGCATCTGATTTTCCGTTGGCGGTACAAAGTTTATTAAAACGCAATTAATCAGAAACACTGACAACACGCGCATCTCCGTCCCCGGTTATATATACGTGTATCGTATTTTCCGGCAACATATCCGCCGCAATATCGGGCCATTCGATTAAAGTAATATCATTCTGCAACGCATACGGCAAACCGATTTCCACCAATTCAGATTTATCATTAACACGATACAGATCAAAATGTGATATACCATCATAATTCTGGACGATTGTAAAAGTCGGACTGGGCACAACAGTATCCGCCCCACGCAGCGTTTGAATTATTGTACGCGCGATTTCAGATTTTCCCATTCCCAAATCACCATGCAACGCAACGCATACAGGCGCATGCAGTGTTTTTGCAAATTCACGTGCGAACGCACGTGTTTCATCAATATTATTTAATTCATAATTTTTCATCTTTATCGCCCCATATTCATAACATGCACCTGGATTTGATAATCAGGCCGCGGAAAATCAACACGCTTTCCCTGCAAATAAGAAATCATTTGCATTGCGCCACTTGGCGTTCTGTACGGATATCGCAGACGTAAAAAACGCCCACCACGATTTACAATACATTCGGCCGCATACCAATTTTTATATAACTGTGAAATGCACACCGCACTGCTGACGTTTAATATTTCATCACGATTTATTTGCATATTTTACTCCAACAACAACAAATCATCTTCCATTTTATGAATCGCATCACGTAATTCAGCCGCATGTTCGAATTCCAGATTTTCGGCTGCATCGCGCATTTGCTTGGTTAATTTTTTAATTTCTTTGCGCAGAGTATCCGCATCCATTACACCGTCACGCGTATAAACAAATTTACGCTTTTTATCGGTCTTTTCGTTTTTATCACCAACCTCGGCAAAGACGGCCTTGGTTACAGTTTTCGGTGTAATATTATGCTCGCGGTTATACGCCATCTGCTTTTCACGACGCCGCGCCGTTTCATCCAATGCCGCCCGCATAGAATCTGTAATTGCATCAGCATACAAAATCACACGCCCATTTGCATTACGCGCCGCGCGCCCAATTGTTTGAATCAGCGATCGTGTTGAACGCAAAAATCCTTCTTTATCGGCATCCATAATTGCAACCAATTCACATTCAGGCACATCCAATCCTTCGCGCAACAAATTGATACCAACCAAAACATCAAATTTACCCAGACGCAAATCGCGTAATAATTCAATACGCTCCAACGTTTCAATATCGCTGTGCAGATATTTCGCGCGCACGCCATTTTCAACAAAATAATCAGTTAATTGTTCGGCCATTTTCTTGGTCAGTGTTGTAACCAACACGCGCCCATTAACCTTTTTTACTTCATCCAGCAAATCATCAACCTGATGCACGGTGGGGCGCACTTCACATACGGGATCCAACAATCCCGTTGGGCGAATAACTTGCTCGGACACTATTCCACCAGATTGATTTAATTCCCATTCTGCGGGCGTGGCCGACACAAAAATACTTTGCGGCCGCAGCGCATCCCATTCTTCGAACGTCAGCGGTCTGTTATCGATACATGCCGGCAACCGAAAACCATATTGCGACAAAGTTTCTTTACGCGCCCTGTCCCCACGTGACATAGCCCCAATTTGCGGCACAGTCACATGACTTTCATCAACGAACAAAATCGCATCGCGCGGCAAATATTCAAACAGCGTTGGTGGTGGTTGTCCCGGCGCGCGTCCAGATAAATATCGCGAATAATTTTCAATACCACGACACGTACCGGTTGATTCCATCATTTCTATATCAAAATTCACACGTTCGCGCAAACGCTGCTCTTCTATATACTTCATATTATCATGAAAGTATTTCAACCGTTCTTCTAAATCAGCGCGGATTTGTCCAATTGCCTGCAAAATTGACGGCATAGGCGTTGCATAGTGCGTATTTGGATACACGGCCACCCTGTCCAATTTTTGCAACTTGGCACCGGTCAGGGTATCAAACTCCCATATTTCTTCAATCTCGTCCCCCCAGAAAGATAATTTCCATCCCCTGTCCTGGGAATGCGACGGGAATATATCCAACGTATCCCCGCGCACACGAAAATCGCCACGTTCGAACGCCATATCATTACGCTTGTATTGAATATCGACCAAAGAATGCATAACATCATTCATGCCAATCTTGTCGCCGGTATGCAACACCAACTTCATCCCAGAATATTGTTCAGGCGAACCCATACCATAAATCGACGACACAGACGACACAACAACCACATCGCGTTCTTCCAACATTGCGCGCGTCGCGCTGTGTCGCATGCGGTCCAGTTGTTCGTTAATGGATGCGTCTTTGTCGATATATGTATCTGTGGTTGGCAGGTACGCCTCGGGCTGATAATAATCATAATAAGACACAAAATATTCAACATGATTATGCGGAAAAAAAGATTTCATTTCTGTATATAACTGGGCGGCCAAAATTTTATTCGGCGCCATAATCAACGCCGGACGCCCCAGTTCGGCAATCACATTCGCCATGGTAAAAGTTTTCCCAGACCCCGTCACACCCAATAAAACCTGGCTGCGGCGACCATCACGTACGCCCGCCACCAATTCAGATATTGCCTGGGGCTGGTCACCCATTGGCTTGTAATCACTTTCAAGATTGAATATTTTTTTATTCACAACGTACAATATAATTCATTATAATGAAAAAACAAGGGATAAGAGGAATGGCATTAAAACCCCGCTATAAACGCAGAATCTTTTGGTCATCCGTCACAATCATTGGCGTCATTGTTATGGCGATTGTAATCGTGCCACCAATGATAACACTGAATAACCTGAAACCAAAGATTGAACAAACAATATCTGAACAAACGGGTGTTCCTGCGAAAATAAATGGCGACGTGCATTTCAGTCTGTTGGGTCGTGCAACAATTGTGGCACATGATGTATCTGTGACCAATGGCGAAATCGGGGCTGTGATGTTTTCTGTGCCATTAACGGATATATTTAATCTGGATAATGCAACACTGTCGGGCGATATAACGATATATGATGCAAACATTTCTATATCCAACCTGATTCCCCAGGATTTTAATCTGCCGCTGGAAATAAACAATTCAAACATCAAATTCAAAAATCGCGAATTTGAAATAATCGATGCAACATTGGACAACGGCCATTTAATTGGCACAGTCCGCACAAAAAATCATAAATACGACATAGATTTTCAAAACGACGTTTTTTACATACATAATCAAAACGACAAATTGGAAATAACCGGCCGCTTGTTTGCAAACGGCGCGGTCAGTGGCCATATCGCCATGGAAACGGACGAATTAAATCGCTGGTTCGGTTTTTCAGAACCAAAAATTGATACAACTGTTTCTGTATCTATGGACTTTGATTGGGATGGCGGCCGCGGATGGGCGTTCAAAGATATTCAAATGGAACGCATTTCTGGCAACATAACAATTATGCCAAACGGTGACAAAATCGTACAATTGCGCGGTCATGACATAGTATATGACTTGTCATTTTTATTAAAACCTTCGCGTATATTTTATAACACCCAATTTGATTTGGATTTTTCAGGCCGTATGAAATTTGGTAATCGCGAATTCAAACATGTAATTGTACGCGCAACTGGCACAAGTGATGAATTAAAAATAAATCAAATTGTGGCGGATGATATAAAAATATCAGGCGGCACAATAAATGAATTCGGCGCGTATAATATACAAATAACTATGCCGTATGACGGCACGAATGCCATGTGTTTATTTTCAGGCACACCAAACGATTGGTCGTGTCAGAAATTTTCATACGGTGATTTTGTCGGTTCTTTTTCAGTATCACCGGACGAATTTGATTTATTGGTATATTCCAAAAAACCATCACCGGACCGTCGCGCTGCAATTAAAAAATTATTGCAATTTGCACCACGTGGAAAAATAAATTTTGAATTCGCAGACATTGCCGGCACATACAAAATCGAAAATAAAAAAATCACCCCGACATACAAATTCGCGCACAATAAAACACTGTATTGGTTAAATCCAAACCTGACACAAATTCCATCATTTATGCGCAGTGCGATTGGTGATTTTTCATGGGACAATGGGATAATGCGATTTGTCCCATCGTCTGGGCGTTGGGAATTAAATCTGTCGGATAATCATTTTTACATATACGGAAAAAATATAAAAGATTGGTTTCCTGGGATTGATATGCGCGCGTTTAACAACTTGGAATACATAATCACAGGCACATACCGCGGTGACACGGTTGCAAATATGGAAATTAGTTTGGCGGGCCATAAATTCCAAGGAATATTATCAGGCGATAATTTAACATTACGCACAGACGTATTTGATTTAAACGCGTTTATAAATCAAAACTATATTGATAATTACGAAGAATTATCGTTTTTAATGAATGCCCCGATAACAATACCATTTGATTTTCCGATAAATGTCTCGTTTTCAGCAGACGCATTAATATACAACGGCAATGTATTCAGAAATTTTGTATATTCATTAAAACCAGACGTTCAAACTTTTTCAATATCAGACCACACACGTGGGAATTTATTGGCAACAATCTCACGCAATGGCAACCGTTACAGTATATTCGCCCAATTAAACAGATTTGTTACAAACGGCGATTTACTGGGCGCACAAATGCCATTGAACGTACGCGACACGATGATAACGGCTGAAATAAATATGCGCACTTTTGGCAATACCGCCAACGATTTGGAATATAATCTGCACGGCGATATGGATTTAACGTTTAACGGCGGATACTTGATTGGAATCGGCGTTGATGATTTGTTTGCATCTGCAAATCAAATTAATACATTTAACGCAGAATATGCCCTGTCGTACGCATTGGATGGTGGCGAATCAAAAATAAAAACTATGCGAATAATTGGCGATTATAACAATGGCGATTTTATAACAACGAAACCAATTGAATTGCAATTGCGCCACACAGACGTAACCGGCAATCTGGAAATTACAGACGGGATGATGTCTGGACAATTGCATTTGACACTGCGCGGAACATCGCCAGTCCCCCAGCCAATTGATTTACAAATCAACCCCAACGGCACGCGAGATTATTCGTTGTCAGATATAATGACGAATTTTGATGCAACATATATGCGCGATTTTGTGCGCACACACAACAAATTCTGATGTATATAAAAACAAAAAAAGAATCCGAAAAATCGGATTCTTTTTTTTGGGTTATCCTTTCTTGCGAACCTGGATATGATCTTCGCGCAATTGGGTTTCTGTAACAGGCCCCGGCGCACCCATCATTAAATCCTGGCCACGTTGGTTGGTTGGGAATAACACAACTGAACGCAAATTCGGCTCGCCCAGCATGATTTGCACCAATCTGTCCAAACCGAACGCACATCCACCGTGCGGTGGTGCGCCGTATTGGAACGCGTTGTACATTCCACCAAATTTTTGCTTAACAGTTTCATCATCGTAACCCGTAATTTCGAAACAGCGCAACATAACATCTGGATTAAAGTTACGCAATCCACCACTGCAAATTTCTGCGCCATTTAACACCATATCAAATTGCGCAGCCTTGATAGACAACGGATCTTTTGTTTTCAAATCGTCCAATGATGCCATCGGGAACGAAAACGGATTATGCGTAAATGCAATTCCAGTGGGTGATTCTGGGTCGGCCTCGAAGAACGGGAATTCTTCTATCCAGCACAGACGGAATTCTTTTTCATCAATCAATCCCAAATCTTCGCCCAATCTGATGCGTAACTTACCGGCGGCTTTGGCTGCGGCATCGGGCGCATCACAGATAAAGAACAACGATGAATTATCCCCCGCAATATCACGCAGTTTTGCAATGCGTTCCGCATCCAATTTTTTCGCAACTGGACCTTTGGCTTCATCGGCAAAGATAATATATCCCAATCCGCCCAGTCCCAATTCCTTCACCGCCCAATCACCCAGTTTATCAAACCAAGAACGCGGTTTGTCTGCACTGTTTGGTGCGGGTACCGCACGAACGATACTGCCGCTTTCGATTGCATTGGCAAAGATACCAAAATCAGACCCGCGGAAAATTTCTGTCACATCAGATATAACAATCGGATTACGCAAATCGGGTTTATCTGTACCATATTTTAACATAGCATCGTCAAACGGGATATGCGGAATATCGGGACATATTTTTGCATCAGGCACAAATTCCCGAATAATTTTCGGCATCAGTTCGTTACCAACGGCCTGGATATCAGGCAAATCAACGAACGACATTTCCAAATCCAACTGATAAAATTCCAGCAATCTGTCTGCACGCAAATCTTCGTCGCGGAAACAAGGCGCAATTTGAAAATAACGATCAAACCCAGCAATCTGAATCAACTGCTTAAATTGCTGTGGCGCCTGGGGCAAAGCATAAAACATCCCATGATGATTACGCGACGGCACGATAAAGTCACGTGCGCCCTCGGGACTGGATGCGGTTAAAATTGGTGTTTGGAATTCAGAAAATCCCATGTCCCACATTTTATCGCGAATAAATTTAATCATGCGGTTGCGCATTAAAATATTGTTATGCAATGAATCACGACGCAAATCGATATAGCGATATTTCAAACGTAAATCTTCTGCAACACTGTCGTCATCGCCGAACACTTGGAAAGGCAACACATCAGCGTTTGTTAAAACTTCCCATTGGGTTACTTGGATTTCGATTTCGCCGGTTGGTATTTTATCATTAACGGCCGCCGCATCACGCGCAACAACATTACCTGTAATTTTAATCACAGATTCAGGCCGCACCCTTTCCATTTCTGCATTACCGCCATCGAACACGCACTGGGTAATACCATAATTATCGCGCAAATCGACAAACAATAACGCGCCATGGTCGCGCTTGCGATGCACCCATCCCGACAAAGTTACAGTTTCCCCGACGTTTGATTTATTCAATTCGCCACAGGTATGCGTTCTGTATTTAGATTTCAAAGATAACATTTTGGTCCCTTTTTTATTTTGGGCGCGACTTTCAAAAATATTTGGAAACGGCACCCATGTTTTGACGTATTTCAGGGGCGCAATTTTTGCCTTGCGCGGTGCCACCCTGATTTATCACTTGTGCTGGGTTTAATCCACTCCATGGTTGTCAGTCATATCATTGCAGACGCACCCAAAAGATTACAGAGAAAAATTCTATACCCAGCCGCCACAAAAATCAAGTAAAAACCCAGGGCCACGCCCCGGGACAAAAACAAAAGAACGAAAGGTTAAACTTTCCTGGTGCCCTAAGCAAGAATCGGACTTGCGACTCGTCCTTACCAAGGACGTGTTTTACCACTAGACTATTAGGGCACTGCACTTGTCATTATAAAAGCCATATATTAAAAATCAAGAATAAAAAACACCCCGCCGCGCGGGGTGTATTCAACAGACATCCGCCCTACTCTATACAGCAATTAACCGCGTTTTTTACCCAACGTTTCAACCGTGCCATTTTACCATCGGCCGCGTTATCATCCGGGGCTTCATCGGTTATTTGAACGATTTCATCGTTTTTTTTTACGTCTGATTTTGCCGCAGATGTTTTAATCCATTTAACATCTGCACCGCCAACCAATCCGCCCATATTCAATCCCCAGAATATGCAATACAATCCATACGAACGGTCAAATAAATCGTATGCGCCCGCTTTATCACCGGCGGCCAACGCTTTGGTTCCGACCTCGAACAAGCGCATAGACGCAGCCAACAAATGCTTGGATATGCACCAAACCTCGCCTTCATACGAAGGAATAATTTTTTGCATCATTTGCTTGCGCTGTTCGCGAACTTCGTCGATTAAATCATAAAATTCATGTTTGCCGGTTTTGGCACCTGAAAACATCAAATGTTCTTCGATTGAAATCAAGTTCATAATACCAATCGTCAAATCTTGGTCAGACGACAAATCTTTGGGATTAACCTTTTTGGCAGCATCTAATTTTTCAACAAATTCTTTTACATTTTTGATTTTTTCCATTTTTGCCCCCTTTGCTGATTTTACATAAACAACCAAAATAATACACTTACCACGCCCAACGCAACCACAGGCAGAACCACGCGTTCAAACGGAAAATGCGCATGCCCGCCGTTTTTACGCTTCATCCATTCATACAGTTTTTCAACCAATATGAACACAATCATCCCCACAATCGCGCCGAATAAAATCGGGTCAATGTATATAAATCCCAAAAACCATTCAGGCGTATAATCTATATCACCCAAATACGAAAATCCAATCATCGCAACAGACAGCCCAATCAACAACGCATTGCGTCCCCAAAATTTCCAACCACGCGAATCACAGAACTTTACCATCCAATACCCCAACAAAGTCAATAAAGCCCCGGCCCACAATCCAACAATTGCCACCGGCACACCCAACGATTCAGCCACACCAACACCCGCGCCAATCGCAATCGTGCATATCGGACACGCCGGATTCGCCACCGCCACCCCAGGCAACAAAGCCACCATCGCCACAAACATTTTTGATAATAAATTCATTTTCCTTTCCCCATTAAAATATAAAGAATTTAATATATATTATTTTCAATATATATTATTTATGATATATATAAAAAAGTCAAATAATTTATTTACGAAATAAAAAAATAATGTTATATTAATAATATGTCGAACAATATTTTACCAGAAGTAAAAATAAAATGTATGTTACCGGACACAATTATGGCGCGCGCGGTCCGTGGCTTGACATACATCGCGCATCCACTGCGATTACGCATCTTGGAATTTTTGGACGTAAATGGCGCATCGTCTGTATCTGCGATTGCGAACGGCGTTGGTGCAGAGCAAATGTTGGTATCGCAATCATTACGCAAAATGCGCGATGCTGAATTGGTTCGCACACACAGACGCGGCATCTTTGTATATTACGAAATTTGCCGCGAATATCCCGCCAGTATATTTGTATGTATGCGAAAATTATTCGGCCACATGACCGACCAGTTCAGATTTTTACGCACAGGCCACAAAGAAATTTTACCCACCGATTACACAACCATGGTCGCGAACAGAATAAAATTATTTGCCAATTACGACAAAATGCGAATCTTGGAATATTTAACATACAGCGGCGAATCATGCGTATCCGACATAGTATCTGGGACAAACATTCCACAAATCAAGGTATCGCAATACTTAAAAAAATTATTGGACGATGATTTTGTAAAATCACGTCGCGACGGCCGGCATGTATATTATGAAATAACGCCCGGCGTGCATAAAACCACAATCGGCTGCATTCATAAACGTTACGATAAAAACGGCAATAAATTTTAGTTCAAAAAACAAAATCGGGACAAGCCCGATTTAATTTTTGGTAGCGGGAGAGGGAATTCGCCACAGGCGTATCTGCGCAAATTTGCATTCTGCAACCGGCGCGTTTCCACACGCCTATTTGCTTGATTGAACCCCCTTGCCTCGGGGGTTCAAGTCCCAATACCAAAAACAAAATCGGGACAAGCCCGATTTAATTTTTGGTAGCGGGAGAGGGACTTGAACCCCCGACACGTGGATTATGATTCCACTGCTCTAACCACCTGAGCTATCCCGCCAATGCCTCGCATTATATCAAACTTTTTTACAATTGCAAGCGAAACGATAACACATATAAAAATATGCTTTTATTCATATAAAAAATTCATTATATTTTTTAATAAATTACGCTTGCAAAAACACGTTATTTATAGTAAAATTGCGTTCATGAAAAAAATCGCAATTTCTTTCTTTACGTTAATTTTCGCCACATCCGCGGCGTTGGCGAACGCAAACCCGTTTATGGGCGAACACAATCATCAAATTGCACTGAACGCGGGCGCGGGGGTAAATAGTGGCTTTATCGTTCCGCCACCGACCCAGTTTGTACCTTTTATGTTTTTGCATTTCCAGTATTCACAACCGACAACTTTTTTCAAAGTTCCCGCACGTCAGTCAATTAACATCGGACAAACATTGGGATTCGGTACTGGATACGGATGGGATTGGACTGAATTCACAATTCCGATGATATTTTTATCCGAAGACATTGCGATTGCGCACGGAAAAAATTGGTATTTTTCAACGGGCGTCGGCGTCGGGTTACAGGCGCAACAAAACAAACGCCTGGGCGCAAAGTTGCTGTTTCAATTAAAATTGGCGGGCGGTTACAGAATAAATGATAAATGGGGTATCGAATTGTTCGTCCAACATTTCTCGAACGCGAATACAGCGCCCGAAAACAATTCATACGCATTTTACGGAACTGGCTTCACATACAGTTTTTAATCGTATTTTACCACTCGATTGGTTGCTTGCCGTGCGCGATTAAATATTCATTTGCGCGTGAAAAATGATGATTACCAAAAAATCCGCGACTGGCCGACAACGGCGACGGATGCACACTTTTCAAAATCAAATTATTTTCAGGGTTAACAAATTCGGCCTTTCGCTGGGCATAACTGCCCCACAGCATATAAACAATATTTGGCCGCAATGAAACCGCACGTATTACAGCATCGGTAAATTGCTCCCACCCGCGCCCGACATGCGAAGCCGCCCTGTGCGCCGCCACGGTCAGGGTGGAATTTAACAACAATACACCTTGTTCGGCCCAACATGTTAAATCGCCATGCGTAACCGACGGCCGCCCCAAATCATTTTGAATTTCTTTATATATATTCACCAAAGACGGCGGAATTGGCGTCGGCGGCAACACTGAAAAACACAGCCCATGCGCCTGACCCGGTTCATGATATGGGTCTTGACCAATAATCACAACCTTTACATTATCCAACGGACACAAATTAAACGCATTAAAAATATTGCCGGCCGCAGGATACACCGCATGCCCCGCCAGATATTCACCCCGCACAAAATCAGTCAATTTAATAAAATAATCTTTATCGAATTCCGCGCCCAGCGCATCTTTCCAAGATTGTTCAATTTTCACATCCATTTTTTAATTCCTTTATCAAACCAACTTGCGAACTTTTCCAAAGAACAACATCTATATACCCGCGTGGCAATCCAGTCTGATTACACAAATCATCAAACATCGCATCACACGCGCATTTAATTTCGGCGCATAATTTTTTATTATCTATTTTTGCGGTCAATGCCGGATTTCCTGCATACAGCGCGCCCAGGCGTTGAATCCAAATATCGTATTTCACAACATCTTCACCCAAGTTACGCGCCAAATGATTCGCGGTAATTTTTCCAATATGCGGCAACCGCGACAGAAAATTTACACGCGCCCCCGTATCATTTTGCAAATAATACTCATCCCGCAATTGCGCCCGATTATCCCAGATTTTGCACACGGCATTAATTTTATTTTTATTATGAAACATCGCAAACAAACCGTCAAAATCAGCCCCGCGCACACGCAAAAAATCCATAATTTGCGAATGAATTTTTTTGGCCGTCTTTTGTGAAAAACCACCCGCCAGTATCACATAGATACAATTTTCAGCAAACGCATCCGCATCCAGAATACGCCTATGTGATAAATTTTCGCGTATTTCATCAAACGATTGCGCATCGGAATCCAACCCCATTTCGCGCAAACGCGCATCTAAATCAAAAAACCAATCGGCCGTAAACATATTTTATCGATATTCCCTGCCACGATTTATAATAACATCTGGACTTTGATAACATTTTAATCGTTTAATTTCACCCGAAGGCATTCGTTCATAAACCTCGTTAAATTTATAATAATCATTTCCATCATAAAACAGAAAATTAAAATTACCATCTGCAACCAGGCAAGAAATTAAACAAATATTATTATTATCAAAAACCTGATTGTCTTTACGAAACTGCATATACGCCTTCATATCACCCAAGGAAAAATTCGTATAATAACTTCCTGTTTTTGGATGTGAATGCCCATGTACAACGACATCTGTTCCATCCTTTTTTGATTTTGATATAAAATCTTGCAAATAAGAGTTAAGCTCTGAAAATCTTGCTTCGGTCCTTTCGCTTATACCCGACGAAACATAATTATCTATAATAACATTTTGTCCTTGGTTTTTACCAAATAACAGGAACGGGATTTCATATCCCACTTCTTTACTTGCATCATCAACAGCGAATAAAAATTCTGCCACTTCATCAGATAAAAAAATCTTTCCCTGTGGAACAATCCCCAAAAGACTGTTCCTGACAGGAAAATTTTCTTCATCATTTCCAGGAATTTTTATAATTTTACCGGCAAGTTTTGCTTTTGCCTTTAACAAATAACTTGCATCGGAAAAACGTCCTGTATCCATATTTTGTTTCCATTTACATTACACGTCCAGATTTGCATCCAGCGCATTATCAACAATAAAGTCCCGCCGCGGTTCGACAACATCACCCATTAACATGGACACAACCTCGTCCGCCTGGGATGCATCATTAACCTTGACCTGAAACAAAGACCGATGATTTGGATCCATGGTTGTTTCCCACAATTGTTCGGCATTCATTTCACCCAAACCTTTATACCGCTGAATCTTTAATCCTGTTTTTGCATATTCAAACGCGGTATCCAACAAATTCAACGCGCCCCATATTTTTTGTGATTTTGCCTTTACCCGTAATGTCACAGGCTTGGAAAAAGTTTCCATCAATTCGTCGCGTCCATCCAAACGCATCCACGCACGAATTTCCGGGCCACCTATTTTTTCACGTGGCAAAACATGCGTCTCGGTCACACTGCGCAGCGTGCGCGTGATTGTAATACCATTGTCGTCCGCAGAAATCTTCCACCCGCGTTCGAATTCCAATTCTTCCGCATCCAGCATTTTTGCCGCCGCTGCGAAATTTTCATCCGACTCGCTGTCAAACACACCGTTCAATGCCAAAGCCTCGACAAAACGCAACGGCATAATATGATTCAGTGGCTGCAAAGTGTTTTTCATATTTAACACCAACGTCAATAAACGCTTCAAATCAGCCCCCGATATTTGCGCACCCGACGCAATTTCAATAACACCATCGCTTGCCAATTGATCCATCAAATAATCATCCATTTCGCGTTGGTTTTGTAAATAAATTTGCTGTTTTCCGCGCGTCACACCATAAAGCGGCGGTTTTGCAACGTATATATACCCACGTTCGATGGCTTCGGGCATATAGCGGTAAAAGAACGTCATCAACAGTGTCTGAATATGTTGTCCATCAACGTCGGCATCGGTCATGATAATAACTTTGTGATAACGCATTTTTTCAATATCAAAATCGTCTTTACCAATACCCGCGCCCATGGTTGTAATCAGCGCCCCAATCGTATCAGACCCCAACATTTTATCGAACCGCACACGTTCAACATTCAAAATTTTTCCACGCAGCGGTAAAATCGCCTGGGTTTTACGATCACGTCCCTGCTTTGCCGTACCACCAGCCGAATCCCCCTCGACTATAAACAATTCGCATTTTGCAGGATCTTTTTCCGAACAATTCGCCAACTTGCCCGGCAATCCGCCCAATTCAGGCCCGGTCTTTTTACGCGATAATTCACGCGCCTTGCGTGCGGCTTCGCGCGCGGTGGCGGCCTCGATAATCTTATCAACAATTAACTTTGCAACAGTCGGATTTTCATCCAGATATTCATACAACAAATCATACACGGTATTTTCAACCAATGGTCGAACTTCGCTTGATACCAGTTTATCTTTCGTCTGCGAACCAAATTTTGGATCAGGAATTTTAACACTGATGATACTGGTCAGTCCCTCGCGAAAATCTTCGCCCGATAATGTAATATCTTTCTTGGTAATTTTATCAGCGATATATTTATTAATCGCGCGCGTCAAACCCGCACGGAACCCCGCCAAATGCGTCCCACCATCGCGGTTTGGAATATTATTTGTAAAACACAACGACGTTTCAGTATATGCCGTTGTCCATTGCAAAACGATTTCGATATAAGTATCATCGATTTGCTTTATCATCTGGATTGGTTCGCGATTTAATAATTCTTTGGATTTATCCAAATAAGTCGCAAATCCTTTTAATCCATCGGCCGAATGAAATTCACGAGTTTTCTTTTCCGGCCCACGTAAATCTTCCAGAATAATACGCACATTGGCATTCAAGAAAGACTGCTCGCGCAACCAAGTTTCCAAAGTATCGAAATTAAATTCAGTTCCTGTAAAAGTCTCGGGCGAAGGCAGAAAAGTAACCTCGGTTCCATGCTCGTACCCACTTTTGTTTTCAGTAACCGTCAAATCGCACGTCGGCACACCATCAGCGAATGCCATGTGCGCCTGCTTGTCACCGCGCCAAACACGCACCTCTAACCAAGTGGATAACGCATTCACCACAGACACGCCAACACCGTGCAGACCGCCCGATACTTTATACGCGCCATTTGTTTCGTTATCGAATTTACCACCTGCGTGTAATTCGCACATAATTAATTCCAGCGCGCTGCGCCCTGTTTCATGATTTATATCGAACGGCATACCGCGCCCATTGTCACGGATAGTCGCACTGCCATCTGCATTTAACGACACATAAACCGTATCGGCGTATCCGGCCATAGCCTCGTCAATCGAGTTATTAACAACTTCATAAATCATATGATGCAGACCAGACCCACCCTCGCCCACATCACCGATATACATCCCAGGGCGTTTTTTAACCGCCTCTAACCCTTTTAAAACCTTGATTGAATCACCGGTATATTCATTTGTAACAGCCATGTAAAATTCCTTTCTTTTTTTCTATGTTACAATAGCAATTTGTGCTATAATTTTCAAGGAAAAAGGGGATTGTGTTATATAAATTCAGACCCGATTAAATAAAATCATAAACCGGGGATTTACAGATAAAAACACGGGGAAAACCAATGAAATTTAAGTTACTATATTTCGGCGAAATTTTAATAAATCCAAAAAAACGTTCGCAACACATATCAGACATCCGTATGCAGTTTCACCCACAATTAAAAAAATTGCTGGAACATCAGCCGTGGGATAATATGACAAAATATATGATGCCTGGTGCGACCAAAAGCCCGATTACAACACGTCACGTGGGCGGGATTGATTGGAATCCGATAATTACACCAAACTTGAAATTATTGGCGGAAATAGATATTCAAATGATGCACCCTGAAATAGTGGGTTTGCCACACAGCGATATAGATAACCGTGTAAAAACTATATTGGATGGCCTGCGTTGTCCCCAGAACGAACACGAAATTGGTGAAAACACACCACGCGACATTGGCCCGATATATACATTGCTGGACGACGACCATTTGATTACAAAACTGTCTGTTAATACCAGCCACTTGTTATCGACAGAAATATTTAACCCAACGCACTCTCATACGCTCGACACAATATTTATGATGCTGGACGTGAATGTCCGCGTAGCCGAGGGCACATTGGAAAACCTGCCATTTATGGTATAACGCACAACAGGAACATACCAAGTTCCCCTCTGCGGAGGGGTGCCCGCAGGGCGGGGTGGTTTATCACGAGTAACTAGCAACCAATCCCCACCGCCCAAGAATGGAAACAATCTCAGTAATTCGTCGCATCGGTCGTATGAATGCCCACCGCCCCCGGGCCCCGCGCAAACCCTGTTTGCGTGGGTGGATTCCGGGCGGGGGGTGTCGCGCAAAGCGCGACGGGGGGTGGGGCTTATCACCCGAAGCCTCGGCGAAGGGTGACACGAGTAACTCCCTTGTCATTGCGAAGGAGTACGATCAACGTTGAAAACGTTGGCGTACGACTGTGGCAATCCAGGTATAATATGTCTGCGGGCATTCACCCGCAGTGCTTTTTTATTTACTGGATCGCCACGGTCGTTTCACTCCCTCGCGATGACAAAGGGGACTAAGTGGATAATTCCGCACTCTCTAACCACCCCGTCGGCAAGCCGCCACCCCTCCAATGGAGGGGAACTTGGTACGTTCCCGCCACGAAACAAAGTTCCCCTCTGCGGAGGGGTGGCACGAAGTGCCGGGGTGGTCTGTCACGAGTAACGAGTCACGAGTAACTAGCAACCAATGCCCACCGCCCAAGAATGGAAAGAATCACAATAATTCGGCGCATCGGTCGTATGAATGCCCACCGCCCCCGGGCCCCGCGCAAACCCTGTTTGCGTGGGTGGATTCCGGGCGGGGGGTGTCGCGCAAAGCGCGACGGGGGGTGGGGCTTATCACCCGAAGCCTCGGCGAAGGGTGGTCTATCACGAGTAACCAGTAACTAAACGGGGCTTTCGCCCCGTTTTCTACATACTGTCGTCATACACTGAATACGTCGTATCGCCCAGTTTTATCCTTAAACTGCCCTTGGACAAATCAGTGCCCATATTACCATAGAACACCGTCCCATTTATCCCAACGTGCAACGCATGGTCAGTCTTTTTCACACTGCGCAGATACAGCGTATCATTCCCAAAGTGCAACACGCGTCCGCAGTCGGCGGCCTCGTCCGCGCCAGCCCCATACCCGATGGTCGTCAATCCAGACGCGCATTCAGTCCGCGTACTGGTATCACCATAATTTACGATTTTTTCCGCCGCCCAGTACCCGGGACTAACCTCGCTGCATGTGGCATCATTCGCCGCCGCAAGATAATAACCACCTGGGCAACTTATCTGACACATATCCGCACTGGTCAATCCAGTTTCTGGATTATCATCATACCCGGACGGACACGCAGAACACGATATGCCGCCAGGGTTGTATTTACCAGGTTCGCATATACGACAACCTTTCTCCGGTACAATACCAGCACCAAGGCCAAACATTTCATATCCTGGCATTGCACTAGGCTCGTCGGTTACCATAGAAGTCGCTAGGCTATATCCGCCATGGCTATAACGATATAATTCCTTACCAGAAACACAATTATCCATCTCGGAATAATCGATATACAGATAGCATTCACCGATGGTTTTTGAACCATCGCCGGACATACTTAATGGCCCGCGAATATATTCAAAATTCGGGTTATTTTCAATTGGATAATCCTCAGCAACCGCCCAACCCGTGTATTTATCTGGGCACGCGGTGCATTCATACGCACCGGGCGCATCGCTGTATGTGCCGGACGGACACGCGGAACACGAATGCACGTCACCACCCGGACTGTACGTACCCTCGGAACATTCTACACATGCTGGCGCAGTCGTCTGTCCATCTTCAAATTGTACCATATATCCAGGGTTTGCCCTTAATGGTTCTAATTCGAACCACCCACTTACATAATATCCAGTACCACCACCCATTAACATTCTCTTGAAACTGCCACTGGCGCAATTTGTCGGATAACTTTCCAAATAGGCATAACAATCTTGCGACGATGTTGCACCATCACCCCCACTTGAAATTTTCCATCCGTCCCGTTCATCAGCAGTGGTTAGAGCTGGACATGCCGAACATGACGTTGCGCCTCCGCCTTCACTATACGTTCCGTCCGTACACTGTATACATATGTTTTCAACAACATCCTCTACGGGCATAGACTGGCTTTGGCTTGGAATTCCCACATAACAGCCAGGTTTAGCATCAAAAGGAAAACCAGTTCTTATACAATCACCCCACGTACCATCAGATGCGGCCCAACATTGAATCTTGAGCTCTTCCGCGGTTGTGCCTGATGCCGCCTCACAAAATTCATTAATATCTGCGGGATTTTTAAGCCCCTGTTTGCACGCCGTTAAACTGGTATTGCCTGTTGTCGGCACGTATTCAAACCCATCTGTTGGTTGTGGGCACGCGGAACACGATGTGACTTCTCCACCCTCGCTGTATGTACCAATTCCGCATGGCAAACATAATTGTGCAATATCGGGAATATAATCAATATTAATGTTAGTTCCTATATCAGGATTTATATATGCACCAGGAGCAGCACCTATATTCACATAGCATGAATCCCATTTACCTTGTAACGAACTAACCTGACAAAAAACTACAGGCTCATCTTCCCCAACCAGATTCACACAATTATCGTTTAATGAACTGGGGTCGATTAATTGTTCTCGACAATCCGTTATGTTCTGTCCTCCTTTATTATAATATTCAAACCCCGTGGTTAATTCTGGACATGACGAACATGCGGCCGCTGCCTGGGTTCCGCTGCCGGGCTTGTACTTACCGACACCGCATTCTTCCCATACGGCATAAACAATATCATCGGCGTTAAATATGCGACTGGTAAAAGCAATGGTTGCGGTACGGGTCAGGCCCCAACCCTTGAACACATATCCCGCACGATAAAACGATGTTGTCGCGCCATCGTTTAATGTACAGGTTTGCCCCTTTGTACATGATTCATTGTCGGGCGTTGTACCACTGCCGCCATTCAGGTCATATGTAATTGTAAACTTATTCAATACTGGTGCCGCCGTTTTACCCTCACAGTAATAGTAACCTTTGGGCTTATTATAGTGAGTATCATAATCCGTACATGGACGACACGCGTTTCCCGCACGTGGTGTCGACCAATGTTTGATACTATCATATGACGTCCCCGTATAAGAATACGCCAAATAATATCCCTCGTTACAGGTGGTATATTTACGATTTGTCGGACAAGTATAACCGGCGCCGAAAGCGGAGGATACACACAACATCAGAAAAAAAGTTAGAGAAAAAAAGTGGTGGATTATTTTCGGCATAATTCTATGCTTAAAAAACCACGATTTCTGCGTCATTTGTACCCTCCAATAGTGTCGAATTAAAACGACCCTTTTATTTCGGCATTGTTTTTTTGCCTGTACGCCCCGTATTATAACGATTTGGGCGTTTTTATACAAGTGATTTTTTTACCATTGGTTATGTTAATGCAGCGGTAATTTGATCCTGCATCTGGAACGTCCCCAGTACAACCCATGCGATTATCGCCGATACCAACAAAATACCCAAACTGTTCATAAAATTCGACACAGATTCCATTTTACGAACTGATTCAGCCAAATAATCGTCCGCCGCGCGCCCCATATTTTTATCAAAATCATTCATATCGGCATAAATCGCCAAATCGCCTATGATTTCAGCATTCGGAAAATCGCGCCCTGTATTATTCAACGCATTCCCCAAATTCGCACCATTTGCAATATAATGCAATGTGTCTTCCAATATATTGCGCAGGTATTTATTCGAACTGTCCGCCAGCATACGCATGGCATCCGGCACAGTTATCCCCGCCGCGACCATTGAAGACAAACTCATCAGCCAACCGACCGACATCTGAATTTTATATACATTCCACGGCGGCAATTTATCAAAGAAAGTCCGCATACGCCCCGTCCAGTTCGGCAAACTTATCCAAATCACCGCAACAATGCCCACAAACACGCCCAACACAACATACCAATAATTAATGGAAAATTCAGACAACCATATCAGCGACGCCGCCATTCCGCGCCAAACCATATTGTCACCGGCAATCTCGGCCAACGGCGGCACCAAATAAATACCAACCAGCATAATAATACCGAACGTCAGCAACAACAAAAACAGCGGATATGCAATTGCACTTATCATCGCGCGCCGAATACGCGACATACCATCAACAACACGGCTTACATTTTCCAGCGCAATCACCAAATCCGACAAATTCCCAGACATAACCAATAATGTCTCGTTCGCGGGCACCCAACCACGGGTTGCGTCTGAAAAACTCATACCGCGTTCCAGATTTTTTTGCCATTCGCGCATAACGATTGCAAATGGTTCGTTCGGCTTTTTACCACCATGCGACTCGATGGATTCCAACCGCCCCAGCGCATCCATCAACGTAAAATCATTACGCAACAAAGACGCCAATTTTCGCGCCGTCGCCATACGCTTTTCAGTATCCAACCGAAACACCAGGCGCGCATACAACAAATCCAGTTTTGTCGTCATATTAATACACCCCCGGTCTGTCCAGTAATCCGACCCAGCGTTCCAATTCATCAACGCCAATTATGCCCTGTAACATCAGTGATGTGGCGGCCTCTTTCAACGTGCGGCCATCCATTTCTTCCAACCAATACTTGTACGCGGCATCTGTATCGCCCGACAAAGCCATACGTAAAAATTCACTGTTGGTGATTATAATTTCGCCGGCCTTGATACGCCCCAACGTGCCTGTGCCCTTGCATTCTTCGCAACCCGCGCCACGAATATAAACCTGGCGCAGCCCCAATTCACCAAACGCCTCATCAACACGATGATACTCGGGCGATTCAGGATGGTTAATCAAACGTTCGCGACAATGCGGACATAATTTTTTGAACAATCGCATGGAAATTAAACCACGCATTAATGTTTCTTCTTTTAACTTGAACGCCTCGATACCCAAATCCAATAATCGTGTCAGCGCAGACATAGCCGAATTTGCGTGCAAAGTCGTCCAAACATTATGACCCGACAACGCACCACGCACAGTCAATTGCGCCGCGGCCAACGTACGAATTTCCCCCACCATCAATGTATCAGGGTCACTTCGCAACGCGGCGGCCAGGGCCTCGGTATATTTTTCTTCGCGTTGTTCTTCGTTCATGGTATTAACAACCGGCATCTGATGCGCGCCGAATATTTTTTGTTCGACGGGATCTTCCACTGTAATCATATTAATTTCATAATGATGTTCTTTTAACATCAGCGACATATTACGCACCAAAGTCGTCGATTTACCGGAACTGGTGGGACCCGCCACAATCACCAAACCCGTTGGGAAAGAACGCAGTCGCATCAATAATTTTTGTTCATATTCACCGAATTCTTGTTCTGTTTTAATGCCCTCGGACGGATTATCGTACAGCAATCGCATAACTACATAACGGCTGCCGAATGCGATGGGGTTAAATTGCATACGAATACTTAATATTCCACGCGGCAAATATAAATCTTTGGTTCCACGCAACGGGGTACGCCCATCTTTTTGCGCAAATTGGTATTCATTTTGAGCATAATTCGCATTCGACATATCAGACGACGCAAATGCCGCACGAACAAAAGATTCACCCCAACCTGAATTATATTCCAACACAGGCTGCATACTGCCGTCAATACGGAAATAAATTGTTGTTTGGTCGGCAACCTCTATATGAATATCAGACACCTTTTGCGCGGCGGCTTTGGCGATTATATCGACAAAATCCTTTTGCATTTGGTTGTCATAATCCTGGCGCGAACGGGTAATTCCACCCAAACGATTTTCGTACGCTTTATAAATACTGGAAACCAGTCCCAAATCAGAATAAAACGGCACACGCATTGGACGCGCGCGCTTTTTCAACAAATCCAAGAAAGCCAACACACGCCCATCATAACGATGTGTGCGCGATATGATTATTTCGCCACCTGAAAAATAAGCGATTAAACTCTGGGTATCTTTTGGTAATTCCTGTTCGCCACCTGTGGCGGTAAGCAATTTATTACCGTTCGAAAACAAAAAATCCACAATATCCTTGTTATCAGCCGTCTCTAACCCCACAGGCACAGACAGCCGATTTCCATCCTGAATATCTTTCAAATTTTTGTTTTCTGATTCATTCATGATATTGCCATGCCTTAATTAGATTTACTGATGTTCAAAGTTTGCGTATCAACACCATTGGTGAAAACAACCCCATCATCCAGCGAGATAGATTGCACAGAATACCCATCCACAATACGCCCAACACTGATAACTTTATTTTGACCCGTGCTTAAATTTTCAATTGTTGCCTGTAATTGCGAACCCGCCCCGATAACATTCACCAATCTGTATTGCGAATCAAAATCAACCCCAACATTTTGCTGCGCCGCATTGCCACCAGATGCATTCGCACTGGCCGCGGCGGTCACAGCCGCACTTCGCGCGGCCAATTCTTGGGTTTCGGCCTCTAACGCTTCTTTTTCACGTTCCAGACGTGCGGCCTCGGTTTCTAATTTTGCCTGGGCATTTTCCAATTCTTGCTGTTGCTGTTCTGCACGACCAGAAAGTTCATCTATTTCCATGTGCAGTTTGATTTTTTCAGCCGCCAATTTATCCAATTCCAAATCCAATTGCGCACGTTCTTTTTCCAATTCCATCAAAATTTTTTCTTGTTCCAAATCGGTAATCTGCTGGAACAACGAACCAGCCGGATTATACGCCGCCACCGCATCCGCAGACACAGCCTCGAAATCAACGGCAACATCATCCGTAACGTATTCATCCGCCACTGCATCGGCACCACGCGCCATAACCGGCACCAGCATCAATACCGAAAACACAAACACAGAAAATAATTTCATTTTATTTGGCATAGATTATCACCTCATAGTTCCAGTTACGTGTCGCTGCATCCCACGCACAGCGGGTCATATACACACCACCAAAATCCGAAAACATATTCATAAATTGCATCGGATTTAATTTAGATTCCGCGCCAACCTCGACTATATCCAAATGCACAGTATCCACACCATTTGTCAGTGTATCTGTCACCATTTGGACATCTGCCGCCATATTAGCATTCTGGAAATTGGTCAGCACCGCACGCGCCAACGTTTCAACATCACGCTCGTCCAGTGACGCGCGCGTCGCAACATTCGGCAAAGTCGCCCGCACATACAGCAAATTATCAGATTCTTGTTGGACAAACGACCCAGGCATTAAATCAGTTGCCACAGAATAAAAATCATTCAAAGTACCAAAATCACGCCGAAAAACAGCACTTGCATGCGTTTCGTTACATTCGGCCGACGTTTGATTCCAACCTGTAATTGGCTGCATTAAAAACGCAATTGCCTGATAACAAACCTGGGCGCGCGCTGTAACATCCGGCAAATAATCGTACGGCAACACAATCGGTTCAGGCAACGGCGCACGTTGGATTTCAAACTGTTCATCTAACTCGCGATTTTTTTCGTCCAATTGCCGTTCGTATTCGGCGGCAATCTCGGGACTGACCTGGGATACAGACGGTTGTGGCGTCATCATCAAACGTAATGGTTCGCGGAAAAACCAAAGCGTTGCACCAACAAACAATACTATTAAAAATATCGATACAATCACCGCACGGGCGCGACTTATTGGACGCAACGTTGCCCGCACAGATCGATTTATCACATCAGAAATATTACGCGACGTTGCGCGCGGCATTCCCCACGCCCCCGGCGCAAACAAAGCACCCCAATCTGGAATTTCAGATAACTTGAAATATTCAGCACGCGCAGATTCTTCATTATCAAAAAGTTTATCTTCCAGTATAACGCCATTGCGCACAGCCACCAAATAAAAACCAGTAGATACCGCAAACACCGCCAAAAACGACGTATATCCACTTAAAGCATCTGCAACCGCGGCGGCGGCACTGTCCATTCCACTGCGATGACCGGACTTACGCGCCCCCAATCCGACCATGGCATGATATTCTGTATAAAGATTTAATTTTTTATCGACACTGCGCGCCAACGCACGCGCATACGAACGCGCAACATAGCCCGCACCCGTTGGCTGCCAAAATAAACCAACGGCATATTTTTTCCTGTCAATAGTTATAAATTGCCCCGGCAAACTCCCCCTCTGATACTGTTGTGACAATTATAGCACAAAAAAACAGTCTTTGGCAAACACAGAATAACAAAAACCCGTTGCAATAATTGCAACGGGTTTATAAGTTACATATTTTTTAACATCCGCCAACGCCGCCATACATATTATCAACACAGTTTATTTGATGTTCCACCAACACAGGTGTCGCGGTTATGCTGCTTCCACCATCTTTGGCGGTGCGCACACTGTTCGGATGCGGACAATCATAAACATTTGCGACCAAAATAAACGCGCGTTCAGGCCCGAATATCACCCATTCATTTGGACGGGTGCGTTGGCTGGTTATCCAATATGCGTTACCAGGGCGCGCCTGGTCCGCTATTCTGTTTTCCAGATACACACGCGCATCATCGGAATCATAAACCGAAACCTCGGACTCTATCTTGTACAAAAAAGTGCAACCAATCGGTTCAGCATCCAATTGGGTAAGATACTGACTGCCATTTTCTGGTTTCACCAATCCGCCACACGCGGCCAATATCCCGGCCACAAATAAAGCCAAAACAGATTTTTTCATATCATTTCCTTCATAACTATTTCGACCCAATTATATCATAATTTTCAGGATTACTGAACAATTTTTTCAACACCAAATTATTTAACGCGTGACTGCCCTTGAAAGATGTTAATTTACCGACGATAAATCCGCCCGATGTATTCATATCACCAATCGCATCAATAATTTTATGCCGCACAAATTCATCCGGCCAAATTGTTTTATTTAACGTCCCATCACCTGAATTGTTCAAAGCAATAACATTGTTTTCATTTGCCCCACGCGCCATGCCATGTTTTTTCAAATATTCCCATTCGGAATATTTTCCAAACGTACGCGCACGCGCTATGTCGCGCACAAATGCATCCACAGACTTTTTTGTCCCGTCAAACTTGAAGGAAAAAGTTTGTGCGCCTATGATTTTTTCGGGATAAATTAACGTTGCGGTTATATCCAAAGTTTTCCCATCACCCGGTTCCAATTTTACATAACCGTTACTTTTACGCCCAGATACAGTGTTAATCAACCACCACTTTATCCGTGAAAATATATTCATCCCGCGCCGAACCTCGGCCGCGTGCGCAACAACAGTGCGCCGCACAACAATTTTCTTCATATTTCCGCGTGTAACGCCTGCATCAATAAAATCTTTGTAAAATTCGGCCGCACTGCCATCCAATATGGGGGTTTCAGGCCCATCAATGTCTATTACAGCACTATCCACACCGGCAACAAACAACGCAGCCATTAAATGTTCAATTGTCTGAACATGCGCAGATTTTACATCACCAATTGTGGTGTTACGCATTTTTGTTTCACCAACATTATCATACGTTGCCGCAATCGGCCCGGTCCCCGGCATATCCACCCGATTAAAAAAAATCCCGTGCGCCTTGGACGGATGCACAACCATACGCACCGCAGCCCCAGAATGAATACCATGCCCAATAATTTCGACAGATTTTTTTAATGTTGCCATTTTATTTTATCCCCCAACCATTGCCAAAAATTATCATCAATTATTGTTTCCAGTTTTGCATACTTAATCTCGTCACGCAAAGCATCCGGCAACCGTACCCAATCTTTTTCAGTCGTGATTAATTTCGCGCGCTTTTTACGCGCCATATCCATTAATTTTTTCAAATCTTCATCGGTATATTGATAATGGTCTGCAAAAGATTTTTTTCCAACAATATTCGGTAACGCCGCAAAGAATTTTTTCGGATACCCAATCCCAGCAAACGCAAACAATTTATCGCGTGCGCCGTATGGGGATACTGTTTTATTCGTTGCATAAAATACAGGTATATCAGTCGGCAAAACAAAATGCTTTTTTGGCCGCGCACTGCGAATAACAATAATGGCATCTGCACGTCGTATGGCAGATTTAGGTTCGCGCATCGGGCCTGCTGGGATTAAAAATCCATTACCGTATCCCAACGATTGGTCAAATACCAAAATCGATACAGTCTTTTTTATTTTTGGATTTTGAAAACCGTCATCCATAACAATCGGGGTATTAATATCAGATTGCTTGTCCAACAACATAATATTACTTTTTCGGTCCCCAACATGTACCTGCAATCCATCACGCGCCAACATAACGGCCTCGTCCCCGACATTACCCGTCTTGACACTTTTCTTATACCCCCGCATAACAACGGGCGCATCAAAAAATCCGGCTATCTGGCGAACTATTGGTGTTTTTCCAACCCCACCGGCCAAAATATTGCCAACGCAAATTATCGGCCGACGTGATTTATACACACCGATTTTACGAAACAAATACACACACCGCCCAACCAGATAATAAATCCACGACCCAGGCAATAACAAGAATGCCAACGGCGTTTTATGTAAAAACCACCACGGTGTTTTCATTTATTTTCCCCGCTTTTTATTTTTTTCAGACGCCCGCAATTTTTTCTTGAACTCGGCGGCTGTTTCATCTTGTTCAACCTGGAACAAATTAAATTCTCCGTCCATTTCACGCACCTGACGCACCATAATATCTTCGATTTGCTTGCGTAAATTCTCGAACTCTTCTGGGGTCACTTTGGAATCTATGAACACAGGTTTGTGTATTTTGCATGTAATTGTTGAAAAAGGCAATGCGACCAAATACCTGTCCCAGCGTTTTTGAAACCAAGAATGCGATGCAGAATAACACACCGGAATTATCGGCGCGCCGGTCATTTTTGCAAAATATAACGCCCCATCTTGCACCCGCAGCGACGGCCCGCCCGGCCCATCCGGCGACATACACATAGAATAATTACCCTGGCGTAAAATACGCACACCTTGGCGCAGAACGGAAATTCCACCATCAGACGTACTGCCATAGATAGATTTTAACCCAAACAATCGCTGTAATTTGGCCATCATTCGTCCATCTTTGTGGCGCGACGCGACGGCGTATGCACGCATACCACCCAAACATACAATTGGCGACAACATCATACTGCGACCATGCCAAAATACAAATATTGCGGGTTTTCTGCGATATTTTTTAAAAATTTCCCACCCAGTAATTTTTTTACGACACGTAAAATACACAAACCATATCGCCAAAGCCATCAAACCCGCCATAATCCACTGAAAAAACGACAGGCGTAAAATTGGCTCCCAAAATTTTTTCCACAGTTTTCTGAATTTCTGATACATAAACATACAACCTCTTAACGCAGATGGATTCTAGCAATAAAATATTTAGATTTCAAGACAGGACTGGGAATCATATCATAACCAGGCAAGACGAAAAAATCTTGACAAACACAGCAAGATATTATATAATCACCACCGTTTGACGCGGAGTAGAGCAGCCCGGTAGCTCGTCAGGCTCATAACCTGAAGGTCTGTGGTTCAAATCCACACTCCGCAACCAAGATTCCGCCCAGTTTTCTGGGCTTTTTTAGTACAAATTTTCCCAACACCAAATCGCCAAATTAAATCGGGGCAACCCAGGGGCAACCTTTTTTATGGAACCAGTACATTCAACCTGTTAATATTCATAAAAAAGGGGGTGCAAAATGTTTAAACCACAACGACAGCACATTTATGAATTTATATCCGAAGATTGCGATTGGAGACAAGCATGCGAATGGTTGGAAACCGCTTGGGTGCCATTACCCCCTGGATACGAACATTTTGATAAAAAAAGAGATAACAGAATACCAATTGAAGAAACATACAAACACCCCTCTTATTGGAGAAGAAGCCAAGTACTGGCCCAAGCCATAGAACAAAATGTTTTAAGAACAATGTACTGTGATTGGGGGCTAATCGATAATTTAAATTACTTAACATCCAATCCAGATTCAAGAAGGTTTTATGATATTCAAGAGACAGTTAGACAATTAATGCATAGTAACTTTAGGGTTAGCTTTGAACATCTGGCGGAAGTATTCAAATGCGGCAGTTATAAAATAATTTTGGATAAAACCGAATTAATTTACAGTGGATATTATCTTTACTTGGAAAACAATGACCTTATGTTTTATGTAAAAGGTGAATCAAAAAAAATTTATAGCCTAAACAGATCAAACAGCACAATAGCAGATGTACTAAAATATCTGATTACCAAGGCACCAAATGAACCTGTATCTTTTGCAAGACTAGCCGAATATTCTGCACGAATTCGAAACAGCTGTTATGCAGACCAAGGCCTAAGAAAACTCCGTGAAGCAGTCATACAAAATATAAAAAATGCCAAATATTCAAGATTAACCAAAGATGAACTAGATATGTTCAAGTCAATATTCATATATAAAGACGGAACATTGTCAATTAAAACAAACCCTTATCAATGACAAATGTCACCTTAATTAATGACACTGATATATTCATATTTTAATTTAGCCCGCATTTCCCTGCCCTTTGGGAAAAGGGCTTTTTCCTTATGTTTTGTCAGTAATTTTCTTCGTTGATAAAATTAAAAAATTCCCCATAATGTATCGTGAAGTTAACAAAAGCTTCAAAAAAATTCGAAACTTTCTATTAAAAGTTTTGAATAAAAAAATTGGGCAAGAAACACCTGCCCAAACAAAGTAGATACAGACAAAATCTATATCAACCTTACTGACATAAGAATGATAATGGATTTTAAATTTAAAAGCAACTGATTTCTTTTAATTGTCTGTATCTCCTTTTTTTGCCGAGTCAGCCCTTCGGCAAGGCAATGTGACAAAAAAAAGGAGAAAAACCATGTCACAAATTCTTAACAAAATAAAAAAACATTACATTGGGGCACAAGCAGAATACCTGATTCGTGAAAGAGAAAACCAGGGACACTATGGACCACAATGGGCGAAAAACAAAACATTGCACAACTATACAGACAGCCTGATATTAAGTTGTTTAACTGAACAAGAAAGACAAACCTTTCGGCAAAAGGCATGGCAGTGCAAGGAGTTTGACACCTATGTGGCTCTAGACCCTGTGAATCGAGCACAACGGTTATTAGAGGTAATAAACACCAACGAGTGCCCCGACAACATCTTGGAACCACTGATTTGTGATTCTTGGTGTTATTCAGAACACGATTTAAACAGCAGACAAATTTTCGCGAAAATATTTGCAGAGTTTAAAAACTGCACACATTTTCTGAAAACGAAAAGACGGTTGCCACGGCTTTTCACTGTATATCGTGCTGGTTCAGAAGACGGAATATGTTGGACTATTGATAAATCAATAGCAATCCGATTGCAAAACAGACCGCCACTTTTCAGACTGCCAAAACCAGAATTTCTGCAACGAGAAGTATCGCGGGATGATGTAATTTGCTACATGTATAACACAGAAGAAAAGGATATTATCATTTTACCACAAAGCGATAAAAAAGGTGAATCCCATGCGGAATAAAAATAAAAAGCCGCAGGCGATACAGTTGGAATTTGATTTTAATATCCAAAATCCAAATCAGAATCCTAAAAAAACGAAAAAAAAGAAGTGGGGGAATAAAAATCCCCCACACAAAGAAGCTGTACAATTAGAATTTAATTTTACCAAGGATTTAAGCCATGATCGAATCAAAAAAAACAATTGAAACATATATAACAACAAAAGAATTCGCCCAAATAATAAGATACAAGCCAAATACATTGGCTAAATGGCGAATCACACACCAAGAAAAAATACCATATATAAAAACTGGTGGGCGAATTTTATACCCATTAAGCAGTGTTATGGAATGGATTGAGAGCAAGGAAACCAACGGATAAAAAGCTTGATTTTCTTGGTGTTCGAGTAAACATGTCACAAATTAAAACGAAACCAAATGTCTGCCAATAAGCATCATTTTACAAAAGAATATTTGAACAGTTTGCAGCCAGCACAACCCAAAAAACGATATGTTGTGTATGATTCAACACAAACATGTCTGTCTGTACGGGTATCTGACAACAATGTCAAATCGTTTGTGGTATTAAAAAAACACAATAATAAAGTGGTAAGAATAACATTGGGACATTACCCAGAAATGTCTATTCAAGAAGCACGAAAACAAACAATAAACATTCTGTCAAAATTCCATGCCGGCGAAAACCCAAATCAAACAAAGCACGAGTATCGCATACAGAAAACTTTGGGTGATTTATTCGCCGAATTTATGGAAAGATATTCTAAACTGGAAAAGAAATCTTGGCGACAAGACGAACAAGAAATACCAAAGTTTCTTGGACATTGGTTTAATCGTAAAATTGGTGATATCTGCAAGCCAGAAATCCAAGCATTATTTGATAAAATTTCTGCTAATAATGGCAAATACCAAGCTAATCATACATTAGAACGATTGCGGGCGATGTATAACAAAGCCATTGAATGGGATTGGATTGCTCAAAATCCTACAAATAATATAAAGAAACATCGTACAACAAAACGAGATCGTTATATGACCAAGGAAGAATTTATAAAATTCAAAAAAGCCCTATCCCAAGAGCCACAAATATATCAGGCATTTTTCCTGCTGTTATTATACACAGGTGCAAGAAAAAGCAATGTATTGGCTATGCGGTGGTGTGATATTGATTTAGAACAAAAAATTTGGCACATCCCAGATACTAAAAACGGCGAACCTGTCACCATTCCTTTGATAGACCAAGCCATACAAATATTAAATAAATTGCCACATATCAGTGAATGGGTATTTCCAAATCCTGAAAATCCATCGCGACATTATGTCTATTTTACCAAAGCATGGAAACGAATCTTGAAACAATCGAACTTGGATAATTTAAGGGTTCACGACCTTCGCAGGACAATGGCTTCATGGCAGGCAATTCAAGGCACCAGTTTATTGACAATCGGAAAATCATTGGGACACAAATCTATGCAATCCACTGAAATTTATGCCCGATTATCAACGAAAGCCGTCCGAGATGCTATGCAAAAAGCAATAGATAGCAATCAATAACACCTAATTTTAATCCAAACATAAACGGCACAAAAATAAATATATCTGTTGTGTATATCCAACAGGTACATGGGATTTTTATGCAAAAACACACATAAATATGGAATAAAAATGATAGATACTATAAAAATAGCGGTTCCATTAAACCTGGTAACTTTCAGAAGTTATGATAATTTCAATATAGATGCTTTATATCTGGAAAGGGTGCTGTCGTGGCAAGCAGCCCCCATAAAAGCCCCATTCAAACCGTACCGCGAGCACACAACAGATGAAAAAAATACACACGGATATTTACCAGAAATATCTATATCAATGTATCCGAACCAAATAGGTTTTTGTGTTATACGATTTTCTGCCCCTATTATGTTATATGGAAACAATATCCGAGAAATAAAAGAAACTGACTTTACTTGTTTAATAATAACATTACAGGCAAAATTAAAACACCTGAATATCGATATATCTCTGGACGATATAAGCAATGCTTATGTTTGGGAAGTTCATACCTGTAAAAACATAGACCTTACAAACTATTCTTCTACTGACACCGTTTTATCCACACTGAACAAATTGCATTTTGCCAAAATAATACAAAAAGGTGAAACGAAGTTTTACAACACAGAAATACAAAAAGAATCCAAGGATGGTCGCAAGGTCAATATAGTTTGTTACAAACCTGGCTCAAAAAGCACACCTTCATACGAAATATGTTTTTATGACAAACTAGAAGAATTAAAAAAAACAGCCGCAGGAACAGAGATATTAAATAATAACCCAGAATTATCAACAAAAACAGATATTATTCGGTTTGAATACAGAATATATCGCACACAAATGTTAAGATCTAAACTGAGCCAATGCGAATTAGATCAAGATATATCATTTAAAAATATATTCAAAAATCAAATTATCAAAAAATTAAACAAAAATATATGGTCTCGCATAATAGACCCTGCCTTGTATATATTACCATATTTGAACCGAAAAACTGACTCTTTATGGGAAAAAATAGAAAAACTAAACCTGAAACCAATGAAAAGTCTTTATGCATACAGCATATATAAAACCTTTTCCAAAGAAGGGTTTGACAACATACCCCAATATATAATCAACCCAAAAACCAAAGTGTTAAATAAAATCAAAACACAAATGGCACAAATATACAATATTAAACCAACAAAAATACAAACAACCATATATCACATAAAAAATGAAATATTAAATAACAACCCGTTTATATAACCATGCCCCAACATATATAATATATATAATATTAACTTTTATAGATATATTTTCTATATAAATATATATATGCATATATAAGATAAATAGTTTTAGAACTGTTTATAACTAAATGGACAAGATATGAGTATTAACATATATGCCAAAGTTTCAGAAATAGCAAATATCATAGAAGTTATATCTAAACTGGATAACAGTATTAAAATATCAGTTTATATTGAACACGAATAATCACAGGAATAATACAATGGAAATAGTGCTGAATAATGCATCCAATTTTAATTTAATGAGACAATTACTGAATGATTTAGATTATATAACTTTGTCATATCAATATGATTCCAGCAAAGCATCTGATTATCGCGGTAATAATACAATTATAACTGGTGATGATTCCAGTCAACATTATCAATTTGAATTATTAACCAATAAAATACAGGAACTGGACGAAGCTGTATTAAAAATGGGATATGAATGTTGGAATAATATAATTATAGACATCAGAACACCATCAAAATGGTCAGAGATAGGTGGATTATCTAATATAATTGGAACCAGTCCAGAAGCAATAGAAGCATTGAAAACAATCAGACAAAAATATGAAGATAAACAAGTCATAGTTGCCATAATGAATTCAGGGCAATTATTTTTTGACTATCCAATGGAATTAACAGAACTGATATATCAAATAACATCAGATCCAAACAGTCATCTGCTTATGGCCACTGGTGATGTATCAGGAATGGATTGTTTAACATCAGATGTAGTAAATTGTTTTGAGAACAGAATAGTATTCCAAACAGAAAACCCAATGTTTTCAAATATGTTAATTGGTAATGACGAAGCCACACATTTACCATCCCCAGACCATTATTGCCAATATTCCACCAAAACAAATCAGATTATAATTGTGTAAGATTATTCGTTTATATTGGTTTTAATTGTATCAGACAACGAATTCGGTAAAGCCACTTTTTTTGTGGCATCTTTTAATTTTTTCGTTTTTGATTTGTTTTTCAATACCTGTTTAGCCGCTAATAATTGTTGTGTTTTTAATTGCCCAAACATTCCCCGCGGTTCATTTTCCCAGAATTTATCACTGGCTATATCTTCTGTTAAACAATCGCCAACTTGGAAATGACCGTGCGGAAACTTTTTAAGACAGAATTCTATCGCCCTGTGATCTATATCAACACCATAAATATCTTCTTCTTCAATCCATTTATAAACATTCAATGCCGCAGCCAATAAATTTCCAGTTCCACAACAAGGATCTATTAAATTAAAATGTTTTATAAATTCCGCAGATTCCGGACTTAAAGCAGCAATTTCCGCCTTAGTTTTATATTTTATATATTCTGGGTATAACCGTTTAGCCATTTCCATAGCCAATGGCTTTGGTGTATGAAAAGCACCCGCCGCCTGTCGTTCTTCTTTGGTTAAATTCAAATCATCAGCGGAATTATTACAATTATAAAATCCCTTTTTTCTGGTCATTATTTCTTAGCATCCGCAACAGTTTGTTCAATTATTTTCTGTTCTTCTGGGGTAATTTCAAAATATTCATAAAACCGATGGTCTGTCCATTCTTTTGTATAATCGTTCATGAACGGCAACCACTGATTAGGAACATTCATATCACGGTGCATTTTTATCATTAAATATTGCCAAAATGTTGTTTGAGTTGATTTAATAAAATTATCTGCTTCGACTTCAGATGCAAATTCAATGCTATATGGAATTGGTGCACCTGATGATTTGCTACATTGATTTTTTTGAACACAATCCGTCCAATCTTTACCATCTACAAAACCATTTACTATTTTTTGTGTTCTATACAAACCAATATGGCTTTTCCTTCCACCATTTCCGCCCCTACCATTGTCTTGAATATCCCCAACTCTTACACGGATACCCAACCTTTTATCTTTTTCCATTTTATGATGAATTGTATCATGTTGACTATTAGGTGATATTATTCGGTCAACAATTTTTTCAAGCAGTACATCTTTATATAAATTAGCTATGATATGTCTGCCATTTACAGATAGGTTGTAAATTCCTAAATCCATTGTAAAAACAGCATCAAATATTTTTCCTACTTCAGTTGAAGAAAACACAGTTATATTTTCTAAATATTTTTCCATTAAATCTCCATAACGAGAAAAGTCAGTAGCTCTTTTATATTTAACCAACGGATCTTGTAACCATCTGACCGGTTGCAAACTAACTCCTATTCCTCCATTCTTTACAATTAAATCAACCATTTTCTGTAATATCGGTAAATGTAATTTCCCATATGGTGGGTTCATTATAAAGGATTGGAATTTCATAATTGTATCCTTGTTATTATCCAATGTTTCTAAAATATTATCGCTGTATATGACCATAATATTTGGTCGCAGTTTTTTCATAATCTCGGCATCACTAAAATTATCTGTAATATACATTTTTGTTGTATCATCAGTCAGATAATAACCACCACAAACAACTATATCGTAATTACCGTTTTTTCGCATTTTGGTGGCTAATTCTTGGGGCACGGGGCGACTGCCGTCTTTTTTATAAACTATTGGTAATTTCAAAACTTCTGCGGGAATAATATTGCCATTTTTATCAAAACATTTATTTACCTTGGCATTACAAAATGCGATTATCTGTTCACGACTGCCAGCATCACAGGCTTGTAAGATTTCTATAATATATCTATAATCTATACCTATTCCTATAAATTTACGAAACAACTGTCTTTCTATATAGTTTTCTGCATGATTACGGCGACCAAATCTGGCAACAAAATCATCAAACCCATTTGGTACCCCAGATACCAAGAAATATGCCGGCAAATATCGCACAACCGCATTTACAAATGCACGAACTTTTTTCTCGTTCGTTGTACCTTCACCGTGGGCTTTTTCCCCTGTAATTTTAACAAATCGTCTATTTTTCAAATATTTCCAACGAATAGCAGATGGATTATCACTAAATTCATCAATATAAATATCGTCTGCATTACCAGTTCCGCCTATATACGACCAAACTGTAACCATTTCATTATTTTTGCCAACTGGTAATTCTCGCTGTTGTATATCTGAACGATTTATCCCTCTTATTCTGTCGTTTTCTGTCATATTCCAGGGAACATAACCATATTTTACTAAATCATCTTTTAATTGTTCTATGATGCCAACAAAATTCGCTTCCAGTGGTGATGGATTTAATTTATCTTCTGTTGGGTGCAAACCCAATTCTTGATTTTCCAGTTCTTCATAATCGTCCCCACGGTCAGATAACTGTAATTGCAGTGCATGTGGTTTTTGTAAATCACTTAATTTTACATTTGATAAATCTATTTTACTGGCAATTCGTGCAATATCAAAATCAACAGAATCTGTAATTTTTTCTATTTTCCAACTGGAAGTAAAAGTATTGAAAATTTCTTCAAAAGTATAATTCTGACGAGTCAGTGTATGATCACGAATTTGAATTGTTGATAATGCTTTTTCGTATTCTTGTTTATAATTATTATCACAAGCCCTGACATACAAATGATTTTTAATAAATGTATCTATCATTTGCAAGGTTCTACCCTTATTATAGTCAATTACATATGCTTCTGTTTTTACTCCGTTTGGGGTTTTACAACGAAATGCTGCCTGAATATAACTTTCTGGCGAAGTCATATCAGAAATCATTATCACCGAATGACAATCTGGAAAAGAAACAGCCTGTAACCCTTTACCTATTGTCACCAATAAATGTATATTTTGTTTATCTATTTTGCATTCACGATTCCATTCCCTGAACCGTAATTCATTATCAGATATGTATGTATCATCATCTTCGTCTGTTGTTGATGTTCTGGTGCATATTATAGATAAATGTTCGTCCCGTGCCAATTCATTGACCGCATTTGCAAACAAATCGCAATACCGTTTTCTGGGCGGCACAACAACGATTGCATTCTGAACATTCAGCGATTGACCTTCTATATGTAATTTGCCTCCCCAAAATGTAGCCTTGACCCATTTTTTAATTTGTTCGTTTGCACCATCTGAATCAAAAAAATCAGAAAAACTACTATCCGTCTTAAAGAATTCATTTTCAGGTGTTATGTATATCAATTCCGGATTTTTTAATCTGAATTCTTTTTTATTTGTCGTCCGTTCAAAATCTTCTGCTTCATCCAATACACTATATACATACGAATTATTATCATTATAATCTTCATTGGATTTTAATCTGAACGGAGTTCCTGTTATATCTATTTTCACCTTTGGGTTTAGTATATCAATCGTTCTGGTTGCCCGCGGAGTTAATCTGGAAAAATGAGCTTCATCAAACAATACCGCGGCACAATCATCCGAATTTACTGACGGAAATATTTTATGTATATCATCTATACTCTTATTATCAAACCATTGCTTGCTGGCAAAAAACAACCATTTATCAGTTCCCAATTCCGCAGGTCCAGCAATCTGATCAGAATCATATATAAACAATTTGAATTTGCACGACTGATCAAATTTATAATAATCTTCACGAACCGCTTGTTTGGCATCCAGTTTAGCGGATATAAAAAATACATATTTTTTATCCGGGAATTTCTCGAACAAATAATTTATCATTTCAAACGATACCACTGTTTTGCCGAATCTGGGCATAGCAAATAAACCAAATCTATCTTGATTGCTATCAATTGTCTGTTTGAATTTATCAATGGCTTCTTGTTGTCTGGCTCTTAATGTATATGTTCCGCCTAATGGTTCGCCAGTTTCTATATGCCTTAATACTCGTTTAATTTCATCTGGCGAAGTATTAAACCATTCCGTAGAAATCTGCCGACAATTTATATTTCTTAAAACAGCAAATACATCTTTATCAAAATGATTTTCTTTATTTTTAGGATTAGGGAAATCAACCAACTGATAGCCAATATTTTCAATATCACTGTACCGTATTCTGGCACCATCTTTGGCTGAACGACCTAATTCTTCTTTTATTCTGGCAATAACGGCATTTTCATTTGACATTCCAAAATATTTTTTCGCATACGGATCAACTTCACCCAAACAATATGTTGTCCAAGGTTCAATATCTTGAAATGGTTTATTTGTGGTATACCAATAAATAAGCATTTTCCTTGACATAGCAGCCAGATTCCCCTTTTTGAAATCCATCTGGGAACGGCAATAAGAAAACCGCCAAAGGAAAGGCGGTCGGGAAAGTTAGCTGAGCAGTTTAAATCAATGTTGCTCCTGATTGCCTTCGAATTTAATTCTGTTGTATAACAATCAGCTCCCCGACCATCAGTCAGGGGTATTTAACGGTGCAAAAACACCAAAAAAACACCGGATCGATGCTTCTGCACCGGATTTAAACAAGCCAGCTACGGCCCCGAACCCAATTCCCATTGGATTCAAGGTGAATTTTTACACAAGAACTAAGAAAACACAAGAACCATTTTTAGTTAAAAAAAATGAAAAAAATTGCATTTTTTACAATTAAATGTGAAAAAATCACATTTATCTTGACTTTTTAGTCGTTTTTTGATAATATGGCATCAAACAAGAGGTAAAATATGCTTATAAACTTCTCTGTTTCTAATTTTTCATCTTTCAAGGACAAAATTACATTATCTATGGAAAAAACACCCATCCAGAAACACCCTGAACACATATTAGACAAAGGGTTATTGTCTGGGGTTGGTATCTATGGTGCAAATGCCAGCGGAAAAAGTAATTTATTACACAGCATCAGAATGCTGCCAGAATTCACTGTCGTAGGTGATAGAGATTTAGTTGCCGTATTAAATTCTAACCGCTTTATGTTAAACAACAAAGAACCAATAGAATTTGAAGTCAATTTCATATCTAATAATATCAGATATTGTTATAAAATATCTGTCACAGAGACAGAAATCAGCAATGAAGAACTGTATTTTGCTGAAAAGAACAAAGAACATCTGGTATTCAAACGAAGTGGTATAGAAAAAGAATTTGGTAAAAACTTTACAGACAAGTTCTACAAGAATTGTACTTTTGCCAAAAACAGAACGGTTATATCAAAATTATTGATAGATGGTATCGCTGACAATAATGTTGAAAATAAACAACATATATTGAATACCGTACAATTCTTGCGGGGTATCGGATATTTTGATCCCAAAACTAATATCAACCCAGTGAATATTTACCACAATTTTAAATTTCCAGAATTCAAAAAGTTCTTGATGAATTTATTGGTACAGGCCGATTTTGGGATAACAGATATAGATTTCAAAGAAGTTGATTTTCCACATTCTAAATTGATGTCTATTAATCTATCACCTTTAACCCAAGGAAGTGTTTTATGCCACCAAGCTGATGAAGATTACTTCTTCTTCTCGTTTGAAAATGGTAAAATCATAAGCCGTCAATTGGTTATGTACCACGGAGATGCAACATTTCCAACAAATCGCGAATCTGCTGGAACAATGAAACTGTTCAAACTTGGCTTTATGCTGTATTCATTCAAAAAAAGTGAAGGCAGCAAGTTATTATTGCTGGACGAATTTGACAGTTTATTCCACCCATTTCTATCCAAAGTATTGTTACAAAGTTTATTAAACAATCCTATGGGGGGGCAGATTATAGCGGTTCTTCATAATACATTGCTATTGTCACATGAAATATGGAGGGTTGATGAGATATGGTTCACCGAAAAAGACCAAGAAGGTGTAAGCCGTTTGTATCCATTGACAGATATAAACCCAAGGTTTGATAAAAATCTGGAACGAGATTACATCAATGGTCGTTATGGTGCTGTTCCATTCCTGGGGGGTGAACAAGTATGGCAAGAAATTATAAAATAAACAATACCAGAACTGGCCGCCCAATAAAAAAACAGGTGATTTATGTTGCCTGCGAAGGGGGCTCTAATGGAACAGAAGGGACATACATCAAACAATTATGCGATCATTATAATTGCTCAATTGTTTGGGTATATCCCAAACCATTAAATGATCCTTTACAACTTGTACAAACTGCGATTAACTTCTCTAAATTACAGGAAGCCAGACCAAATTCCCACTTATGGGTTATATTTGATAATGATATTCCTGACAGGGTTCATATGGCATTTGAAGCCGCGGAACAATATAACAATTCATTAAAAAACAATTCGACCAAATATTTGAATATAAATATTGCATTTAATGCACCAAGTATTGAAACATTTGGTCTGTTATGTTGTGGGATTACTAAAATATCCACAAATGCCAAAACAAACCAACAACAGTTATGCCACCCAACAATGCCTAATTACAGCCATAAAAAATCACCTAAAACCAGCCCACATTTTGATTTTAATACAATGGAATCTGGTTATGATTTTGCAATCACACAGGCAAAGCAATGGGAACATTCACTAAATGGCGATCCAGAATACACAGCACATATATTCGCCGGTATTTACAAATTAACAGAACAAATCAAAAACAGCTAAACACACAGGATTATATATGTCATTTTCCATTCTTAATCACACAAAACAGTCACAGGATGAACAGACAGATATTATTACAGATATTTTAACTTCTGGACCAAAAAAAGAAGGGATATGTGTATCTCTAACCGGTAATTTGGGAATTGGAAAAACATACAGATGGAACAATGTTATTGCACAGGAACTAAAAGCAAAAAAATTCAAAACCGTTTATATATCTTGCTTCGGGAAAAGTCAATTATGCGATATTAAATTGGAACTATTGTATCAAATTATAAAAATACAACATCCAGGTATACAGTTTATTATTTGTTTTATCTTAGCGATTATATTGTGTATACTTACTTGTGGCATTATTTTTAATATGAATGGTTTGACTTTTTCCTTTGGTGCCGGCTTAATTATATTTGCTTTATATTGTTTATTAGTGGGTTCTTTATATGACACTCTAGTAAAATATCTCGCAAATAAATTCATTGGGGTAGATAACAATAATATAGAGTTTTCAAATTTTTATAAAAATAACATTGTCTTGTGTTTTGATGATATAGAAAGAATCAGATCTAAACAAACTAGCGACAATATTTTTGGTTTTATAGAAGAACTAAAAAATATTGGATACCCAATATTACTCATTTTAAACCCAAATCAAATTCCAAAAAATGAAGACAGACAAAATATCTGGAATATTTTCAAAGAAAAAGTAATAACAGATGATTGTATACAAACAGATAATCCAAGCATATTAAATTCTATTTTGAGTGAATATTCTCTCAATGAACAAGAAATAAAATATCTACATAATATTTATAATAACTTATCACTTTTTGATAATGATATTCAAAATTATTCTGAAGAAGAAAAATCATTAATCCAGGAGAAAATAAAAATTAATTACAGATTAATAAAAATAATTATAAAAAATATACTATTTGTACGAAAATATCTAAAAGAATACAATTCTTTGCAACAAAACACCCTAGAATCAATACTATCTTTTATCGGTTTTTATACTGTATATAGTTATTTTGAAGAATTACAAACATCTTTAAAGAAAAATGATACACCTGATAATGAAAATTCAAACGAAAAAAATAAATATTTTATAGAAATCAACGAAATAAAAACATTATATGATGCATACTATACACAACCTATAAACTTTAAATTAGGAAATAAAAAACATATAGGTAATATATTTATTATTCAACAACCATTAAAATATGAACAATTATTACAAATAAAACAATTATTAGATAGCAAACAATTGAACGGTTCCATAACCATTAACGAGTATATCACCGATACAGAAAAATTTGCTATGTTTAGACCAATAGAATGCAGAACGAATGAAATCAAATCAAAGATTCAACAAATATACGAATCTATGATAAAAGAAGAAAATCCATTTACTTCTATGTCAAGCATGGGAGGAGTATTAGGACTTTATTGCAGCTGTAAATATGAATTATTAAATGATAAATTTTCTGAAAAAGATTTTGTAAATATATTAAAAGTTATGGAAAAGTTTATAAAACAAAACCAATCTAACCTAAAATTAAATGAATTTATTCATCCATACAATAATCTAATATTTATAACTGACACAACAAAAAGGGACAAAAAACAGCAAGAATATCCCAAAGCTGTTGAATATCTAAACAAAGAATTCAAACGACTTGGACTAAAAAATGCTATAGAATTAGCCAAAGCCGACAAAAACTTCTTTGATACTTACCAAGACATCTATACAGATAGTACTGGTCTTGTTTATCTTTTTGTTTTGGCAACTGATACAAAATACAAAAAAGATTTATCTAATATGAAAAAGAATGAATATTCAAAATTCATCAACATTATGCGATATTTAGCATATGGAGTCACTATCACATATCACGATTCCACGATAAAACTTCTGGATAACTCAAATACTTTTTTAAACAAATTAAAAAGATTCCTAATAAAAGAAATTAATTCAATAAGCAAATTACCAGATGCTGGTATATCAGAAAATAATGCGAAATCTGAATTATTAGACCTAATAAACGATTCTACAAAATATGAAATTTAAAATACACTCTTAAGATTTTTACACAATATTTCTTAAAAACAATAGGGGAAAATCCCCCCTATTTTACCCATTCAAATAATTATACACAGATGCACGGCTGATGGAATATCGTTTCATCAGTTCAGATATTGGCCAAACAATCCTGTTCTGTGCCAGTTCTTTTAATTCCTGAATTTGTGCCGCGGTCAATCGCTTCTTAGTCCCCTTGAATTTACCATTGGCTTTGGCGATTGCTATGCCTTCTCGCTGGCGGGTTCGTATCAAAGTCCTTTCAAATTGTGCAATAGATGCCAATATAGTCAATATCAACTGGCTGGTGGCATCATCTTTGTCTGGCGAAAAATGCAGGTTTTCTTTGATAAAATGAATTGAAACACCCTTGGCCAGAATTTTATTTACTAAATCTATTAAATCAAAAGTGTTTCTGGCCAACCGCGACAGTTCGTGGGCATATACTTCATCACCTTCGCGGATATAGTTTAACATTTCTTGTAAAGCAGGTCTGTCGGTATTTTTACCAGAACATTTATCTTCAAAGATACGATCGTATTTATCAGAATCCTGTAATTGGCGATCCAGATTTTGACCGATTGAACTGACACGAGCATACAATACGATTGCCATAACATTCCCCTTTTGTTTAATAAATCCAAATAGAGTATTTAAGTTCAGCTGTAACCTGGCTCGAAAGTGTCTAAAAGTCAAGCTTATTAAGGGGTTTATTTAGACAGGTATTCCAATGTCCATTTTAGGTATAGGGTAATTAGATATTCAAATTTTATACAAAATATTACCTGGGGCAACCGTGGGGCAACTTTGCCCATCCAATAAAATCAATATATATCCATATACAATCAGGAATAACTATCTGAAAAAAGAATATTTATTTCGCCTTGATATTCAAAATTAAACATTAATCAAATAAAATCACTTTATTAAATATAATACTTTGTTTTTACAATAAAAATTTTATTAAAAATTCAAAAAAGTTGTTTTCTCATAACCTGAAGGTCTGTGGTTCAAATCCACACTCCGCAACCAGTTAAAATGAAAAATACACCCCGTTTGGGGTGTATTTTTTATTTATTCACCATCTGTATAGCGTGTAAATTCGCGAACATTGTCACCATTCTTTAATACCAAAGTATTATCATCAACACTCACGATTTCATATTCTTCGGTAAATTCGATTATCTGATGATTTCCGATACTTTCCCCGGATAAAATCAACTTATTTCCATCCACACGCCACGCGTTATACTGCAAAGTCGCCATATTTATAGATTCTGCAACACCGCCCTGCTCTAAATCAAACCCTTGGATTACCCCGGGCATACTTGGTACATGTTCAATCCATTTACCCTGGATATTCGAATTTTCCCCGCATGCGGCCAAAATCAACCCAAAACATAAAAATAATAATTTTTTCATTGTTTCCCCTTTTATTATTCATAATATTATACAATATATTCAAAATATGAAAGCAGTAAATTTATCTTTATCATTTGGTTCAAACGTCATTTACGACAATGCTGAATTTAATCTGTTGCCACGCGACAAAGTCGGCATAGTCGGTGTAAATGGCGCGGGCAAAACAACGTTATTCAAAATAATACTGGGGCAAATACAACCAGACGCCGGATATATCGATACAAATGACGCAAATATCGCATATCTGCCCCAACAATTGGAAATATCCAACCCTGATATCACAGTTTGGGATTTTTTAATTACAGGTCGCCCGATTGCGATTTTGGAAAATAAATTAAAAACATTATACGAACAAATCGCCACCACCCCAGATGATTTGGATATAATGCAACAAATATCGCAAACCCAAGAACAATTGGAACATTATAATTATTATCATGCCGAAGATGAATTATTGGAAATCATCGACAATATGCAAATCGATTCAGCCATACTGGATATGAAATTAAAAAACTTGTCTGGCGGACAAAAATCCAAAGTCGCATTTGCGCGCCTGTTGTATTCTGGTTCTGGGATTTTATTATTGGACGAGCCAACCAATCACCTGGATATAAATACCAAAGATTGGGTTTGTGAATACCTGAAAAAATACAAAGGCATGGTTTTAATCATCAGCCACGATACAGAATTTTTGAATAAAATAGTAAATAAAATATTGCTGGTCGATAAAGTATCACATAAAACAACTGTGTTCGATGGCAATTACGATGATTATAAAAACAAACTTGCGCAAATGAAACATCGCCGCGAAAAACAAATCGAATCCGAAGAAAGACAAATCGAACATTTGACTGAATTCATAGAAAAAGCGCGCGCCGCCAGTCCCACAAACCACAGTATTAAACGCATTGGGCACACACGCGAAAAACAATTGGAAAAAATTTTGGCCAATCGAACAGTTCGCACACAAACATATAAAAAGATAAATATGGATTTAACACCATTAACCCCCGGTTCGCGCCATCCTGTTTTTGTTGAAGATTTGTGGTTCAGATACCCAGGCGCAAAATTACTGTACAGAAAATTATCTTTTTATATAACGGGCGGTGAAAGATTTTTAATTGTTGGCGAAAACGGCACAGGTAAATCAACGCTACTAAAATTAATACTCGGACAATTACAACCTGAACGCGGAACAATAACAATAAACCCCAAAACAGATATTGCATATTACGCCCAAGAATTGGAATTATTGGACGAAAATAAAACAGTATTGGAAAACGTGACAACACCTGATTATACAGACCAACAATTAAGAACAATATTGGCAAATTTCTTATTTTTTGATATGGATGTATTCAAAAAAGTATCAGTATTATCCCCGGGTGAAAAGGCACGTGTTGCATTGTGTAAAATGTTATTAAAGCGTGCAAATATGTTAATACTGGACGAACCAACAAATCACCTGGATCCAGAAACCCAAATGATAATCGGCGATAATTTCCATGATTACAATGGCACAATTATCGTTGTCAGCCATAACCCTGAATTTGTTGAACAAATCGGTATTACCAGAATGCTTGTTTTACCAAGTGGAAAAATAGAAGAATATTCACACGAATTACTGGAATATTATTATCAAACAAATACAAAAGAATAAAAATTTATTCAAAACATTTCTGTAAAGATTGGCCGCGATCGTGTTGATCAACACGCTTGTTTCTGATTTCTTCGGCTGCCTTTATTTTTTGTTTAACCAAAATTAAATCAGGGTGTGCCTGTAATTCCGCATTTAATTCATCGATTGCGGCGTCTATATCATTTGGGCTGCGCACAAAAATCGGCGGGATTGAATCGGCCGCAACATATATCGAATCTGTTAATTCTTTTTTGAAATCATCCATAACGGATAAATACGCACGAATATGTTCATCTTCATGTGATAAAATCGCGTTGTATGTGCATGATTCCGGCGCATTGCGAATATCTATCTGAACCAAAAAATCACTGTATCCCACTGTTGCATAGACTGATTTTAATGTCACACAATATCCATCTTCTATATTTGTAATATCGGCAACAATATCATAATTATCAACAAAAGTCGCAACAACATTGCCGTGTAATAATTCCATTTGTTCGAACGGTTGCACAACTTCTTTGGACCAACTTGGTGTTTCCAATACAATCTTTGGTGTTAATTTATAAGGCAAACAATCAACATCTGCATACGCAGGCATCACAAACAAACATGCAAATAAATATAAAATTTTTTCAAATCTCATATTTTATAAATCGCCCGCCCCTTGCTTTTTCAAATATTCTGCAACGAACGCATTTCCATATTGTTTATATAACTCTTCGGCCAATAACACAGATGAACGCCCTGATTCAAACAAACGTAATAAATTCCCCAAACCACCCAATTCAGTGTTTAATATCACAGACTCGCCATTAACCGGGCGTGATAACAATACCGCACGTTTCAAGTTTGGATACGCTTTACCTTGAATAAACGCCATTTCCAAAGGATTCAAATTCCAATATTGGTAATCAGACGCATCGGCCGCAGGATTACGGAAGAATAACACAGTTTGCGCCTGGCCACGAACAACGTCACCAATCCCCAGTTTATCCAACACATTCGCACGTTGGAACGCAACCATATAAGCCTGGCGATTTTTACGTCCCTCTTGCAAACCAACGATAAAATTATCACGGAACATCTTGTTTTCCAACATAGGCGCAGTTTCGTCAATCATAATCAACGATGGATTTCCGCCCGACACAGTATCATTATTTATACGATGTAATATATATGAAATCACGGCCGGCGCCAACGTTTCGTCCGCTAAAATATCTGTAAAATCGAACGTAGTCAAACGCGAATGCAAATCCAAAGTATCTGAATCTTCATTGAATATGTCGCCATACTGCAACGGATCAACCCACTTTTTCAACGCAGGCCGCATATTCCCAGACGACGCAAAACAACTTTCCCATAAATTTTTCAACAATCTGTCTTTATCGGCCAAATAATCAAAATTAACCGACACAGCACGCGCAATTTCATCGGCGGAATTCGCATCACTGTTACCTGTAATCATCGCTAACCAACGGCGCAAAAACGCGCGATTATTCGGGGTATCAGCCATTTTCAACGGATTTAAATGTGTTAAAAATGTATCGGCGGATTTATCTTTTTTATCCTTGCCCAACATGGTCACATATTTACCACCAACAGATAAAGTAAATATCTCGGCCCCTTTGTTACGGTCAAAGAAAAACGCCTTTAATTTCGGATGTCGCAAAGATTGCGCGATCAAGAAACTGAATAAAGTAGTTTTACCACCGCCGGTCGGCCCAATGGTCAAAGTATGCGCCACAGCCGCAGGCTTGTCTGATACATGGAATTGGAATTGATATGGTGTGCCCTGGGCGGTCGGGAATACCACCAAAGGCCCCGGACCCCAATCAGAATTTGAAACACCGCGTGGCGTACTGGACATAGGAATCGCAACGGCGGCGGTACGCGACAACATTTTGAAACTGCGCGGGAATGTATCAAATCCTGGAATTTGCGCAAACCAAGAAACCTTTGCTGCAAAACTTTCAACAATTGGCGATACACCAAACGACGCGGCAATTTTATTAAATTCATCTATATACTTTTCCAATTCTTCCAACGTTGCGCCGAAAATCAAAAACAAAGGATAATAATTTACCAAAGTCTGATTTCCTGAAATATTTTCATCCATGGCGGATTCTGCGGCATATAACTGTTCAGCGGCAGACGTTTCTTTTTCTTCGGTTGTTGAACGACGTTGGCGCAGTGCAACCTCGGTCTCGGCCGCGCCCAAAATTTGAAAACCATTCATACAAATCATTTCTGTTTGAATTGTATAAACAGAATTAAAGAATTCTTCATCCAAATAATCCGGCGAAGTCTTGAATGATATCGCGGCCGCAAAACTTTGCCGCCCCGCCCCAGTATATTTAATAATCCCATTCTTGATAAATTCAACATCATCAACCGTCACCACATCGCCCAGATTTTGCGGGCATTTTTTCGGACTGGGTTTTGTAACAGGCGATAAAATCCGCCCCAAAAACCGCGCCATATTATCATCAGAATTATTCTTCAACACACGTGGCCGATATGCCGCCAACACAGATTCTATGTAATTTCCATATTGATTTAATTTTTCGCGTGCGTTCGCGCCACCAACTGATAAAACTATGTAATAATTATTTGTAAAAATTCGTAATCCTTGGGCGCGCCATTTGTCGTATATTTTTTGCAGCACCGCATTATCGAATTCGTAATTTGTATTTTCACCAACCGCATCGCGCACTGTATAAAAACGCAAAATAACATTCGGATCACGAATTTGATTAAATAATTGCGCCCGCAAATCTAAAAACTTGGCACGCGTTTCATCATCCTGCATACTGGATTGAACACCATCAACATGATAAACACGAATAATACTGCCATCTGTTAATGTCATTGTATTGTCGGTATAAACGGTCCCAAACGGCAAATACTGTGAATACCGCGCATATCCAAATTTTGGAAATATACGGCGTGTCAAAGCGGGTATATACATCATCAAAACAATGAACAAGAATACAACAACCATCACCATAATCATGGCTGTCAAAGGAAATTCACCGCCTGCAAAATGTTCAAAAAATCCATTCATATTTTACGCCGCCAATCTTCCAGGTATCTTTTTTTTCAACAATTGTATTTGCGCAGATATAATTTGTCCCAACTGGGGGTCACGCTTGGAATAAAACGCCAATATTGCATGCACAACAATAACAGACACCAAAAAATACAAAGGTGATGTTTTTACATCCGCACCATTAACCGTTAAATCAATCAAAAAAACTATAATAAAAACAATGAATTGCGCAGCAAAATTAATCACGGCCAACGTATATGGCACGTAAAAAATACGCGCTGGATTTGCCAAAGCTTTTAATACTTGCTGTCGCATTTTTGGATTAATCCCCCCTGCTTTTGTTAAATTATAACAATTTCAACAGTTTTCAACAAGCATAAAAAGCATTTTCAAAAAATTGTTAAAATTGTTGAAAACTGTGTCTTTTTCAACTGTTTATTAAACACCAGTGTTTTTCAACATCAAAACATACAACCCACAGAAATCCAACAAAAAATTGTTGAAAAACTGTTAATAAAAAGTTCAAAAAAGCTTTCAACAATACCAACAGCCCCAATAAAAACAACAATAATTAATATTATTATTTGATTTTTCATAAAAACCGTTTATAATAGCCACACAACAAAGGATTAAGACATGAAGTTTTTAAGTTCATTAAAAGCCTGGAAAAAACGCGGCAATGTAAAACAAATCCGCCGTGGGAAACAGGTTATCCTGATTGACCCAAATAACCCAAAGTTAAAGGCGAAACAGGGTTTCAGAAAAAAATAATTATATATGAATAACCCCTGAACATGGGGTTTTTCTTTTTTTTATGGGGAATTTTTCATGAAAACCGCAGAAATACTGTCCGTTATCGATAAATACATAAACAAATATAATTCTGAAAAATCGCAAAAATACGAAACGATATATATGTTACCGTCCAGTGATGCTGCGAGATTGGGGTCTGGTTTTGCCCGCGACGACGCGTCACGCATAGCGTTTTGCTTTTACAGATTATCCCCCCAGGAATATGACGATGGTGGCGCACAAAGTTTTGCGGACGCCACCTTTCACAACGGCAATTCATTAAAAAATGGAAAAATCAAACTGGAATTAAATGTAAATATGCCGGTTCGGGTCGATGGTGATAAAACATATCTGGACAGACCAATGATGGCGGAATTGGTGACACACGAATTGACGCATGCATACCGTAAATCCAGGGAATTGGCCGCAGGACATTATAAATTTGATTTTTCATTTTTGAATTTTGTAAAACGCAAAAAATCAAATAAAAAATATACCATATTCCAACGTTATAATTCGTACGACAAAACAATGCCGACCGGCGGTGCGGATAATATTTATGAAAAAATGCGCTGGGTTGGTTATGCCCTGGTAGAAGACGAGGCATACGCCCAACTTGCCGGAATTAAAACATTTTTGGCCGCTGGCGGCAACATCAAAGACAGCCGCGGTAAATTATTGATTGATACAGTCAGTACTTATCTGGACGAAATAGAAAAAACAGCAACACCCGACGATTGGCAAAAATGTATGAAAACAATATCGTATATCCCGGCACGACAGGGTGAAACACCCGCGCGTTTTGCGCGTCGTTGGATTGCATATTATCGCGACAGAATTACCAAATTTAACGCGCGCGTTGAAAAAATGTTAAATAAACATCGCACAGATAAATTAAAAAACGCTACAAAATCTTTGATGATTGCCGATATGATTCCGGCAAAAGTCCAGGAACGCGATTAAAACAGCGAAAAATCATTCATAAACGCCATCCGCATGGCATCATCAACCTCGGCCCCGGATAATCCTGCGCCGCGTAAATATTCTATTTGTTGCACGGTCGGTTGATAAACAGATGCACTGTGTTCAGCAGATACCGGCACCGCGGATATACGTTGCGCCGGCATAAATTCAATTCGTGCGGTTTTATCGGCCAACGCACAAAAAGATATATCAGAATTTACATCATTACAATTTTTTTCAATTTCTGCCGTGCCCGTTAATTTTGAAATACTGTTTCGACCGGCGATTAATTTTGCTTTTAATAAAATTGTTGTATTTGGTGCGGTATGCAACGCATTGCAATTGAATTTCAAATCATTTTCGTTGTGCATAATTACATGACCACGAAATTCAGAATTTTTCCCGGCATTTTTGATAAAAATGTTCAAAAAGGCCGGCTTTTTATTTTTTATTTTCGCCGATAAAAATACCGGCTGATTTTCGACAAAAATATTAATATCCAGCCGGCAATTACCGGTAATTTCGCCAACATAAATAATATGGATTGGGCGCGGATAATTTTCCCGAAAATCAGTCCCAACAATTGTCGATAATTCGGGACAATACACACCATCGCGATAAACCACTGTTTCCGCGTCAAAGGTTTTTATATTGAATTCGTCCCACATGTATGACATATTATTGGCATTATAAAGGAAATAAAAATGGGATTCAATTGTGGAATTGTTGGATTGCCAAATGTTGGTAAATCTACTTTATTTAACGCTTTGACACAAAGTGCCGCGGCTGACGCGCAAAATTACCCATTTTGTACGATCGAGCCAAACACAGGCCGTGTTGTTGTGCCGGATGAAACACTGCATAAATTGGCGGATGTTGCAAAATCGCAAAAAATAATCCCCACCCAGTTGGAAATTGTTGATATTGCAGGTCTGGTAAAGGGCGCATCTGCGGGCGAAGGATTGGGAAATAAATTCTTGGGCAACATATTATCAACTGACGCGATTATTCATGTTGTGCGCTGTTTTGAAAACGATGACATTGTTCATGTAAATGGGAAAATAGACCCTTTGTCCGATATAGACACCATTGAAACAGAATTAATGTTGGCGGATATGGAAAGTCTGGATAAGCAAATTAAAAATCTTGAAAAGAAAGCGCACGGTTTGGATAAAGTCGCAATAAAATTATTGGCGGATGCGAATCAAATTCGCGATGGTTTGGCGCGTGGCGTGCCTGCGCGTGCGTCGGATATTGATGCCACACCTTTTAATTTATTGACCGCAAAACCAGTTATTTATGTTTGCAATGTGGAAGAATCCGCGGCCGCAAACGGAAACAAATATTCAGACGCTGTGCGCGATAAATATGGCGCAGATGCGCCTGTACTGGTAATCTCGTCAAAAATCGAGATGGAAATAGCCCAGATAGTAGATATTGATGAACGTAAAATGTTTTTGAATGATTTGGGATTAAATGAATCAGGTTTGGACAAAATCATTCGCACAGGTTACGCAACATTGGGACTGCAAACATTTTATACTGTCGGGCCCAAAGAAGCACACGCATGGACAATCACACGTGGTATGACCGCGCCCCAGGCGGCCGGAAAAATTCATACAGATTTTGAACGTGGATTTATTCGTGCCGAAATAATTTCACCATCTGATTTTATTGAATTGGGTGGCGAAGTTGCGGTAAAAGAAGCCGGCAAAATGCGGCTTGTTGGTAAAGAATATATCATGCAGGATGGCGATATTTGTCATTTCTTGTTCAATAATTAATAAAAAGACCGGTAAAAACCGGTCTTTTTATATTGAAATTAATGTATCGATTCGCGATTGTGCATCAATAATTTTTTTATTTATATCATCAATTTTATCGGATACATCTTCGCCATTTAATAATTTCGCCGTTAATTCTTTTTTCTGTATATGCAGTGTTTCCAGCCATTTTTGCAACTTTAACGATACTATATATTTTTCAGCCGCTTTTTCATCCATATTTATATCAGGCGCATTTTCATCAAAATTTATATTTAATGTTGCCAAAAAATCACCATATCTTTCCGCAATTTGCGGATAATTATTCACGATAAAAATAACAGTATTTTTTGTTATATCATCAACTGTTGGCATATCGATGCGCGGGATATTTTGTGAATTTTTTTTCCATTTATGCCAATTGTTAAATATACGTTGCTTGTATTCTTGTTCGTATTCAGCACGTAAATTTGCATCGGTAATTTTATCAGTTTTTTGTTTGATAAATTTTTCAGATTGACTGCGCCCACCCGGTGTGGATACATTAAATCCGGCGTTTGCAATATGCCACAAAAAATCAACCAGTGGTGTTGCGTCATCTATTATTTTACGCATGGCGTCCGCGCCAGATGATTTTAATACCTCGTCCGGGTCTTTGCCACCGGTGACAAAAGCAAAACGTACATCGGACACATCGCGCAAAAAAGGCATAACAATATCACACGCGCGGGCGGCGGCCTTTTGTCCGGCCGCGTCCCCATCAAAACAAAATACTATGTTACGATTTGCTTTGCATAACATTGCAATATGATCTTCGGTCAAAGCGGTTCCCAATGGCGCAACAGTTTCAGGAAAACCATTACATTGCATTTGAATGGCGTCTATTTGACCCTCGACTACAATACTGCGATTTGCGCGGTGTATTGCATCGCGCGCAAAATTAAATCCGAATATAGTCCGCCGTTTATGAAATAATTCTGTATCTGTGGTGTTTATGTATTTGGGTTCGCTGCCGTCCAGGCTGCGGCCTGAAAAAGCAACAATTTGCCCGCGTGCATTAAAAATCGGAAACATTAATTTATCACGAAAAAAATCATACATACCATAATCGCCACGCCGACACATGCCGGTTGCCAATAAATTATCTTGTTTTACATTTACAAATTTATTTGCGATAACATTATTTTTTGGCGCATATCCAATACGATATTTTTTTATCATATCATCAGAAAAACCGCGCCGACGCACGTATTCCAACGCATTCGCACCAACCGCATCGAATAATAATTTTTGATATATATCGCACGCCCCAGACATAATTTGTATATAAGATTCTTCGCGTGCAACCTGTTCGGCGGGTTTGGGTTTATAATCAGGCATTTTTAATCCGGCCTGGGCCGCCAATTCTGTGATGGCAGTTTTGAAATCCACATTTTCAGATTTCATAACAAATGAAATAATATCGCCATGTTCCCCGCATCCAAAACAATGGTAAAAACCTTTATCTTCATTCACAGAAAAACTTGGTGTTTTTTCATTATGAAACGGACAACATCCCCAATAATTTTGACCTTTTTTTACCAAAGGCACACGGCGACCGACTATATCCACGATTGATAACCGTGTGCGCAGTTCATCGGTAAAATTGCGGTCATATTTCGTCATTATTTACGCGAACCTTTTTTGAAACGCGTGGATGATTTTTTATTATTAATTAAATCGATAGCCTCGGCCAGACTTGGTTGATCTTTGACCGAAACATTAACACGATTTGATGAAATGTATGCGCCATAACGCCCGGTCGGATAGTAAAATATAGGCTTTCCCGTCACAGGATTTTCGCCCAGATTAATTGGCTCGGCCTTTTTCACTCCATTTTCCAACAAATCACGCGCCACATCCAAAGTGATTGTTTCGGCCGTATATTGTTTTGCGGGAACATTTTTTTTGCCGTCTGTTACATACGGTCCAAATTTTCCAACACGGAAAGAAATCCCATCGCCCAAATCAACAGATGTATTGCGTGGCTTTTCTTCTTTTTCATTATCAGATGCAACAACATCAGCGTCACTTAACCGCGCGATATAATCGCATTTGGGATAATTTTCGCATCCAATAAATGCACCGTATTTTGATAATTTTATCCCCAATTTTCCACCACATTTCGGACATTTATCATTGCCGTCTGGGAACAAGTGATTATGCATAATTTCGTTGATAGTACCGATTATTTCAGACGTTTTAACATCGTGCGCACCATCAATCATTGCCGATGTAGGTGTCCAGAATGCGCGCAAAGCGTCCAATTTATCACGTTTCCCATTCGATACATCATCCAAAGTATCTTCTGTTTTGGCAGTAAAATTCACATCAACCAAATCATTAAAATATTTTGATAAATATGCCGCAATCACCCATCCACCGGGCGTTGGATGAAAACGCCGTTGTTTGTCTTGTTCGACATATTTTCTATCAACAATGGTACTCATAATCGTTGCGTATGTTGATGGACGGCCGATTCCCAATTCTTCCAATTTTTTCACCAGTGACGCCTCGGTATATCGTGCGGGTGGTTGTGTAAAATGTTGTTCTGGTAAAATTTCAGTGATTGAAATTTTATCCCCAACATTTAACGGCGGCAATTTGGCTTCATTTACATCATCTGCGTCATCTTTGTCTTCTGTATAAACGCGCATAAATCCATCAAATGTACGCGTTGTACCAACGGCATGAAAAACAGCCGCATTATTATCAGTTTTAATATCAACCGCCACACTGTCGAATTCAGCATTTGTCATCTGGCACGCGATTGTGCGTTTCCAAATCAAATCATATAAACGTGCTTCATCCCCGGTAATTTCCGGCTTTTTCCCATCAAAATGAGTCGGACGAATTGCCTCGTGCGCTTCCTGGGCGTTTTTAGATTTTGTAACATATACATTTGGTTTTTGTGGCACAAACGCATCACCATAGTTATTTGCAATATACGCGCGAATTTCAGTCACCGCATCGGCCGACAAATTTGTTGCGTCTGTACGCATATAAGTAATCAAACCTTGTTCATATAATTTTTGAGCGGTTGCCATTGTGCGCTTTGATGAAAAGTATAATTTACGCGCCGCTTCTTGTTGTAAAGTACTGGTGGTAAATGGCGGGGTTGGGCGACGTGATGTTTTGCGTTTATCAATATCAAAAACAGTCGCGCCAATTTCAGGTTCGCCTATTTTTTCCAAGATTTCATGCACATACGCGTTGTTTTCTATTGTCATTTTTTCGATTTTTGTATCACCGAATTTTGACAATTGCGCATTGAATTTCGCATCATTATGATTGCATTTTGCACCCACAGACCAATATTCAACAGGTTTAAAACTTTCAATTTCACGTTCGCGATCAACAACCAATTTAACCGCAACGGATTGAACACGTCCCGCGCTGCGCCCCAGATTGCGCCGCCACAATAATGGTGAAATTCCAAAGCCAATTAAATAATCCAACGCACGCCGCACCAGATACGCATCAACCAGATTTTTATCAATTTCACGTGGATGGGCAATTGCGTCCATCACAGCGTTTTTTGTAATTTCATGAAAAGCAACACGATAAACTTTTTTGCCATCCAAAACATGCTTGGAATTTAATATATCCAGTATATGCCATGCGATGGCCTCGCCCTCGCGATCAGGGTCGGATGCCAAATATACAGCATCAGCTTTTTTTAATTCGTCTGTAATTTGTTTAATTTGTTTTTCTTTACCCGGCATAATTTGCCACCGCATAGCAAAATCATGCGCTGTATCAACACTGCCGTTTTCAGGAACCAAATCACGTACATGTCCAACCGACGCAATAACGCGCCACCCAGCACCCAGGTATTTTTCAATGGTTTTTGCCTTGGACGGAGATTCAACAATAAGCAGATTCATGATATTAACTTCCTTTGGCAGATAATTGTTGGTCTTTGTGAATATGTGCGTTCTGACACAGGCCGAACCCAAACATCAGTGATAACAAACTGCTGCCGCCGTATGACATTAACGGTAATGGCACACCAACGGTTGGCATCAGTCCCAGAACCATGGATATATTTATAAAGTAATAAATAAAAAAGTTCAACATAAAACCAAAACATACCAATTGCCCAAACCGATTTCGGCATGTTTTTGCGCACCAAAATAAAACAAGTATTATAATTGTATAAAGCACCAACAACGAAAAAGCCCCAACAAAACCGAATTCTTCACCAAGCATGGTAAATATAAAATCAGTTTGTTTTTCGGGCAAAAAAGACTGTTGCGATTGTGTGCCCGCCATATAACCTTTGCCCAGCATACCGCCCGAACCAAACGCAATTTTTGCTTGGTTAATTTGATAACCTGCACCCTGGGCATCATGGTCAGGATTTATAAAAGTTATAATTCTGTCACGTTGATAATCATGCAACCCGCCATACCACATCAAAGGCGCGGCCATCAATCCCAAAATAATTGCGATAATAAACCATTTTTTTTGTGCGCCAACAATGTAAAACATTCCAACAGTAATCATACCCAATGATAATGCAGTCCCCAAATCGGGCTGGGCCACAATTAATATGAACGGCACCAATAACATTGCCGCAGGTAAAGCATAATTTTTTAACTGTGATAATTCGACGGAATTCATCCACGCAAAATATCGCGCCAATGCCAATACCAGTGCTATTTTTATCAGTTCAGACGGTTGCACGTGGAAAAATCCCAAATTCAGCCAACGTTGTGCGCCCATACCTGTATGTCCGACAAACGTAACCAAAACAATCATAATCAGCGCGATTGCATAAATCCAATATGCTGATTTAATCCAAGTTTTTATGTTTGTAAATGCCGCAAAGAAAAATACACCGAATCCCAAAATAATCTTTATCAATTGCGACAAAGCAAATGGCCGCCATGCACCGCCACCCGCGGAATAAAGCACAACGATTGAAATTGCACAGATCAAACATACTGGGATAAACAGGGCCCACGAAAAACGGCCAAGTTTTTCAGGAAAACTCATCATACTGGCATTTGAAACGCGTGTTTGACGTGCCGCCATTTTATTTTTTATCCCCCAATAATACGCGCATAACCGCCGCCACTGTGCGCCCGGCCAGACCACTGCCGCCGGAATGTTCGGTTATCGCGCATACAGCGTATTTTGGATTATTTGTTGGTGCATAGCCAACAAACAGACCATGGTTACGCATATTCCATTTTAATTCTTCGTTTGATAATACACCGCTTTCGCGTTCTGCGCGTGAAATACTGCGCACTTGGGACGTACCTGTTTTACCACCCATACGCGCACCATTAACATTTATCGCACTGCCTGCGGCGGTACCCCCACGACGTGTAACTTGCTCTAAGCCACGCAGGACTGCATCCACGTTCTTTTTTTGTAATCCCAAACTTTCAAATTTTGGTGTATCGGCGGTTAAAATTAAACGCGGCACGACAACACGATTTGATGCCGTTCGTGCCATCATAACAGCCAACTGCAAACAATTGGTTAATATAAATCCCTGACCAATACCAGAAATAATGGTATCACCATGAACCCAACTGTAACCAATTGCTTTTTCTTTCCAATATCTGTCTGGAATTACCCCCGGCATTTCCCGGGATAATATGCCATCCATATATTTTTGCGACAGCCCCAGTTTGAGTGCCATTTCTTTGATGGAATCAATACCGATACGCAACGCCAATTGATAAAAATAAATGTCGCAAGAATGCTTTAACGCGCCCGCCAAATCAACCCATCCGTGCCCATGATCTTCCCAACAATGATAACGTCTGTCGCCATAATCCCAGTATCCTGGACAGTGTATTTTTTCATTCGGGGTAATTGCCCCAGATTCCAGCGCAGCCAAAGCCACAACAATTTTGAATGTTGAACCGGGTGGATACAGACCCTCGATTGTTTTATTCATAAAAGGTTTCATATAATCATTGCGCAGCGAATCAATATATTCTTCGCCATCGTCGGCACCAAACATATTTGCATCGAAACTGGGGGTGGAAACCATCGCCAAAATATCGCCGTTTTCTATATCCAGTGCAACCCCGCATCCGGCACGATGCTGCATCAGATAATCATACATTGTGCGCTGGGCATCGTCATTTATCGTTGTTTGTAAATCAGAACCCGCAATCGCCGCCCGAAATTGAGTTTTATCTTCGCCTGTTACACGCCCAACAGCATTTGTAATCATTACAGTTTGACCGGGAATTCCCGACAGTTGATCATTAAATCTGCGTTCCAGTCCCGTAATCCCGGTTGTAAAAAACGGGGTATTTGCGACGGGGGTGTTTGGGTCGCCGACATAACCAAATACTTGTGCGCCAGCCGGCCCCATTTCATATACGCGTGCAAAACCGCTGCGTACATGCAGACCCGGTATATTTTTTGCCTGTAATGCGGCCAATTCAGACCAATTTGAATTTTCACTGACCAGAACAGGTTGAAAGGGCTGCTGTTTTTTTATTCGCGCATATATTCGTGCAATACGTTTTTTGTTTAATTTTAATTCGGCCGCCACTGTACTTATCACAGCGTCGATATCATCTGTTTCTTCTGGGATTACATAAATTCTGTATATTTCCGCATCGCGTGAGATTGGTGCCCCAGACGCAGATAAAATCCGCCCACGCTGCGGCATATTAATTTGGATTCGAAATGAATTGCTTTGGCTTTTTTGTGTATATTCGCGATAGTTAAATAATTGCATTTGTAACATACGCAACACCAACGCAGATGTAAGTACTGCACCCGCTGTTAAAAACAGTGCGCTGCGTCTGTCAAAAGTGCGTGCAACTTCTTTATCTATCATTATCCACTAACCTAAGCAGTGCTGTAATTGGGATATACAGCACCGATACCCATGCAAACAGCCATATTGCCCACATCACATTCGATATGTTTAAATCCAGCATGGTCAATATCATAATCGCCACGCCAAAAAAAATCATAAATATATGTATTGCGTTTTTATCGACGCGCGTCAAATCAAAAAAGTTTTGAAATCCATTTATCGCATAAAATATGCAATACATTGCCGTCCAATAAACCAACGTGTCGAATTTATAATCAATCAAAAAACAAAATAACAATGCAAATGGCGCAAACCAAGGCACAGGCCGCACAAATGAACAATAAAATATTGGGATAATCGCCAAAATTCCGGCCGGATTCCAAAAATACACAGACAACCGCCACAGTACAATTACTGTGATAAAAGGAAAAATATTTCGTAAAAACTTTATAACTTTATCCCGTGTCATTTATATTTATTTTCTTCGTCAAAATCCAATAATATCACGCGTGATAAACTGTCAGGTTTTATTACATGCACATACGTATTTTCGGTAATTTCACCGACTGTTATGCCACTTGGTAATACGCCGCTGATACTGCTTGTAATTAATTTGACACCATCTGATGGTTGAAAATCAGGGTCACTGAATAACCCAACGGTTGGCGTGGCGGAACCATTTCCCTGTAAAAATCCATATACATCCGTGCCAGCAACACGCACAGCAATATTTGTATTTGCATCGTTTAACGCCCGCACACGTGAAAAATTTGGTGCCACATCGGTTATAACGCCAACCAAATATCCATCTGTGGATATGGCCACCATTCCATTTTCCAATCCGTGTTTAACGCCTTTGTTAATAAAGAAAGTACTGTGATGGATTGCGGTATTATCGTATGTAACATCTGCAACAATTGCGCCCCGTGGCTGGGATTGAACTATATCCAATTCGCGTGACAGTTTTTGATTTTCAGCAATTGCCACGTCACAGGCATTTTTATTACGCAAAGCCGCATCCAATTGCGCGCGTAATTCTTCGTTTTCAGTCCTCAGATTTGCTAATTCGCGCAGATTTTCAATCCCGTTCCCAACCGCGCGCACAGGCCACGTTATAACATCACCAACCCAATTTGCAACCGGTAACACGACATGCGCCAAACTGTTCATTAACGCATAGTCGGGCTTTGCAATCATTATATATATAAACAATACCGGCAACACCGCGGCGGCAGCGGCGGATTTTATAATATTTTTCAATCTGTCGGATATTTTATTTTGGTTCATGGCGTGGTAAGTTTAAACGCTAAAATCCAGATATTCAATAAAAACTTGATTTTTCATTTAATTATGCCAAAATAACACCCGTGTTAAACGCGCCGAAATGGCACAGGCATGCCATCAGGTGTAATAAAAAAGGATACAAAATGCCAAAATTAAAGACAAAGTCGTACTTGAAAAAGCGCGCATCTATGACTGCGACCGGTAAAATCCGCGTTGCCAGAAATGCTCACAAAAAACTGTTGCGTAATAAATCCAAGCGTGCAAACAAGGCTGGATCAAAACCACAGTATTTGAACGATAACATGAAGGGACAGGCGAAAATCTTGGCCCCGTATGGTTTGAAATAATTAAAGGGGGCAAGTTATGGCAAGGGTTAAACGCGGTACAACCGTAAAACAAAAACACAATAAAATATTGGCACGTGCCAAGGGTTACCTGGGCCGTCATCATTCGACATATCGTGCCGCCCGTGAAAAAACTGAAAAAGCGGGACAATACGCATATCGCGATCGTCGTGTGAAAAAACGCGAATTTCGTGGTTTGTGGATTGTGCGTATCAACGCCGCAGCGCGTGCAAATGGTATGACATACAGCCAATTCATGAATGGTCTGAAACGGGCCGGTGTTGCATTGGATCGCAAAGTATTGGCCGAAATGGCCTATGCGGGCGATGCAAACTTTGCAAAATTGGTTGAAACAGCAAAACGATTTACTGCCGCGGATGCTAAATAAGCCTTGGCGGTTGGTACTTTATTTTGTATTATAAAGCCGTCAAACGACGGCTTTATGTTTTTATAACACGGGGTAATGTTATGCAGAATCAGATAAAAAACGTAAAAACATTGGAAGAATTGCAATCTTTATACACTGCAACTTTCGGAAAAAATGGCACTATGACGGCCAAATTAAAAAATATGAAAAATTTGGATAATGATGCACGTGCCGAATTAAATCGTGAAAACGCTGAATTGCGCGAATTATTCAAATCGCGCCAGACGGAAATTGAAAATGCGGTTATGATGGCGGCATTGGAATCCCAGAAATTGGACGCGTCGTTAAATCCATTGCCTGAAAATCGTGGCACTTTGCACCCATTAACAACCGCTTTGGCGGATATATCTTCTATCCTTGAATCTTTTGGATACGAAATGTGGGTCGGCCCAGAAATCGAAGATGATTGGCATAACTTTACCGCGCTAAATACACCGGAATATCACCCTGCCCGCGATATGCAGGATACGTTTTTCTTGGAAAACGGCAATGTTATGCGAACGCAAACATCCGCCATTCAAATCCGCAGTATGGAAAAAACAGGTGCGCCAATAAAAATGTTTGGCATTGGTGCCACATACCGCAAAGAAATGGACGCGACACACGGCCCAATGTTTCATCAAATCGAAGGTTTATACATAGATAAAAACATCACTATGTCTGATTTGTTTGCCGATGTGCGCGAATTTTTGAAACGATTTTTTGAAATGGATGATATTAAATTACGTATTCGGCCGTCTTATTTCCCATTTACAGAACCCAGCATAGAAATCGATATGATGTGGCAGGGCAAAAAATGGCTGGAAATAATGGGGGCCGGTATGGTGCATCCGAATGTTTTGCGTAACTGCAATATTAATCCGGATGAATACCAGGGATTCGCCTTTGGCTTTGGGTTGGACCGTTTGGCAATGTTAAAATACGGTCTGAACGATTTACGTCAATTGTATGATGGTGATGTACGTTGGTTACAGAAAACAGGTTTTTAATCACAGGGGCAAAAAATGAAATGGACTTATGATTGGTTAAAAGATTATCTGGAAACAGACATGTCGGCCCAGCAAATTGCCGATACATTAACCCGTACAGGATTGGAAGTCGAAGATTTGTCCGCGCCAATTGCACCAATTGCGGCAAAAATCGTTGAATGCAACCCGATGGACGGCAGTGACCATCTGCATATTTTACAGGTCGATGATGGTTCGGGTACATTGCGCCAGGTTGTCTGTGGCGCGCCAAACGCGCGTGTTGGATTAGTATCTGCGCTGGCGTTACCTGGTTGTGTTATAGAAGGTCACGAAATCAAGGCCGGCAAATTGCGTGGTGTTATGTCAAACGGTATGATGTGCAGTGCGCGTGAATTGGGTATTGGTGACGACCACAGCGGAATTATTGAATTGGACGCGAATACAAAAATCGGTTCGCCTGTATTGAATATGGAAACGGTTTTTGATGCAGGAATAACGCCAAATCGGCCCGATTATTTGGCGGTGCGCGGGATAGCGCGTGACCTGGCGGCATGTGGGGCCGGCAAATACATTGCGCCGAATGATACCGAATTAAAACCGGTAAAATCGGCACGCAGTGTAAATATCAAAACGGATAAATGCCCTGTGTATCAGTTCTGCGAGATTCATGGAATCACCGTTTCAGACAGCACACCGAAAATAAAATCGCGCCTGGGGGCAATTGGGATAAATCCGAAAAACGCGCCGGTTGATACAACAAATTATATTTGTTATGACATGGGGCAGCCGATGCACTGTTTTGATGCAGACGAAATCCATGGCGATATAACTGTACGCATGGCGACATCTGGTGAAAAATTTACAGACTTGTTCGGTGCCGAACATACTTTGTGTGAAACCGATATGGTAATCGCAGATGATACTGGTATATTGGCATTGGCGGGTGTGGTTGGTGGCGCACGCGGTATGACAACCGAAAAAACAAAAAATATTATTTTGGAAAGTGCTTATTTTAACCCGGTATCAGTTCGTAAAACCGCAAAACGTTTGGGAATATTAACTGATTCTTCATATCGTTATGAACGTGGTATTGACCCGACTATAACCGGGATTGCGCTGGCGCGCGCGGCGGATATTATAATGGATGCCTGTGGTGGCGAAATTGTTGGAACTGGATTGGGTGGCGAATTGCCAACTGAAAACCGCAGCATTGAATACACGCCTGATTTGTTCAAAATAAAAACAGGTGTTGATATGCCTGCTGAAAAACAACGTGAAATTTTGGAAAATTTGGGATTTGTTGTCACAACACATGGCGATGCGTGGAAAATAACACCCCGCTCTGCCCGCGTGGATGTTGTGATTGCAGAAAATATAATTTCCGAACTTATTCGTATTTACGGATATGATAACATTGCAAATACAGCCAAACACACACCGTCGGATTCTGCGCCGTATAATGATTATTTTATGCGCTTTAAGCATGAATTGGCATCGCGTGGCTTGAACGAGGCAAAATCATTCGGGTTCGGTAATTCAAAAACAGAAACCCTGTTGTCCGACAAACCGATTGTGCGGGTTGCGAACCCCATTGTTGCAAATATGGATACGGCGCGTAACGGTCTATTGGGTAATATGTTGCACTTTGTTGCCGAAAATGAAAAACGCGGATACCCAGATTTGAATTTGTTTGAATTGGGAACTGTGTTTGATGGGGACACGCCAAACGCGCAACATACACAAATTTGTATTGTTCGCACAGGCGATATTGCGCCACGCCATTGGACGCATCGTAATCGCGCCACAGACATTTATGATGTCAAAGCGGATTTGATTGCATTGCTGCATGGACAAAACTTTACAATTGCATCGGATAACCCGCCACGTTGGGCGCATCCGTTCAGATATGGCGCGGTGATGCAGGGCAAAAAAAAGATTGCTGAATTTGGACAGTTGCATCCGTCTGTTGCACGTGCGTTAAAGATAAAAACAAATGTTAATATCGCGATTGTTGATGATGTTGAAAACTTGCCGGGAATTCGCAAAGTTCATGAACCGAAATTGTCTGAATTTCAACCGATAACGCGTGATTTTGCGTTCGTTGTGGATTCGGCAACGCCGGCTGAAAAATTAACATCTGTCGCGCGATGTGCTGATTCGCGTATAACGGATGTCGTTGTATTTGACGCATTTGATTTGACGGATGGGAAAAAATCGATTGCATTTACTGTAACGATTACACCAACCGACAAAATGTCTGACACAGATTTGCAGAAATTGCAAACAGACGTCATTGAAAATGTAGAAAAGAAATGCAACGCAAAAATTCGTGATAAATAAACATAAAAACACCGGCATTTACCGGTGTTTTTTAATATATTTTTATACTGTTTTATCCGGCGCATTGCACCAACGTGCAACCGGACATTCACCGCATTTTGGCCGCAGCGCACGACAAATATAACGGCCATGTAAAACCATTACATGATTTACAATCGGGTGATATTTTTTTGGAATAATTTTTAATAATTGTTCCTCGACTTTTTCTGGGGTATTTGCATCCGCTCCAACCCAAGCATACCGATGTGCATTGCGGAAAACATGAGTATCAACACCTATGTTTGGCGCGCCCCATAAAACATTCATTATAACATTTGCGGTTTTTTGCCCGATGCCCGGCAATTTCATCAAAGCATCCCGATTATGATATTTATTTGGAAATTTATAATTATCATCCGCGCCATTTGCATCATTCATTAACACCGCCGCCAATCCCATGATACTTTTGGCTTTGTTGTTAAAGAAAGACAATACGCGAATATGCTGTTTCAAACCATCTTCGCCCAACGCCAACATTTTTGCGGGTGACGGTGCCACACGAAATAATTCAGGTGTAACTTCGTTTACTTTTTTATCAGTTGCCTGGGCGGACAAAATAACCGCCACAGCAAATGTGAATTCATTCACAGAATATAACTCCGACCGGATTGACATATCAACCACGGTCGGAACATGCTTGAAATAAATATCAGGCGTCAAAGTCATTTTAATCCGCAAAAACAAATCCGGTCAAACGTTCTTCGCACAAAGCCTGGCAATTTGTCGAGCATTCTGTTTGAACATTATCTTTGCTGTCGCCACTGATTTCGACAGTATCAACCCACGCATTTTCATGCGCTGCATCGGACGCAAAGCACAAACAGCGCGCGGTATATGTTTCTGAATTTGTTTTTTCATCGCGAATAACTTTTCCATTAACAGATTCAAAGTTTGATGAAAAACTTTTTTCAACACCAATGCCTGCGCATTGACCGGTAACCTTTATCGTGTGTTCTTCGGCATCCAGCGTCCCGATATAAAACCCCGCCATAAACACCAGCAACACGCCGATAACGCCCGCCATCCAATGTAAAGAACTGTGTATATGCATGATATTCTCCTTTTATGCTTTTTCAATATTTATTGATAAATCATAACCCTCGACAGATGTATTATACACCTCGTTTTCATTTTGTGACATATTTTTTATCAGCGCGTCACGCATAATACGATCGCGATGTTGTTCTATTGCCGCCGCCAAAGCAGGCGCAGCACTGTATGTCATATTAATACGGTCAGATACATCCAATCCGATTGCCTTGCGCGTGTCCTGGATAAAACGCAATGCGTCATTTGCCAAACCTTCGGCAACCAATTCAGAATTTATTTCTGTATCCAACACAACCACGGCCGTGTTATCCGGCAACGCCGCACCGGTCACGCCATCGCGCACAGTCAAACGATTTTCAAATTCGTCCGCGTTCAATGTGTATTCACCAACATTCAATGTATCGCCCGAAATCGTGTATTCACCGCGTTTTACCGCCGGTATAATTTCGCGCAACGCCCCACCCAATCGCGCACCAATTTTTGGCGTAATCAGATATACGAACGCATCCGCGACATCACTGTAACTGTCCGTAAATTCGACGGATTTAACATTTAATTCGTCGCGAATAATATCGCTGTACGCGGATAAATCAGTTCCCGCCACAGTCAATTTTGCCAACGGCAAACGATTACGCAGTTTATATTGTTCGCGCAATTGTTTTCCAACGGATACAATCATTTGTACGCGCCGCATATCAGACACAATTTGTTTGTCATAATCCACCGCAATCGGGAAAGATTGCAAATGCACGCTGACGCCACCGGTTAAATTGCGATAAATATAATCAGATATAAACGGCGCAAACGGTGCCAGCGCACGGCACAGTGTCGTCAAAACGGTGTACAGTGTGTCAAACGCACTTTGGTCTTCGTCCCAGAAACGCGCGCGCCCGCGGCGGATATACCAATTGTTTAACACATCCAAGAATCTTACAAATTCTTTGATTGCCACATCTGGTTTATATTCATCCAACGCCGCGGATACAACCGCAATCAGTTCGTTTAATTCCGCAACAATGTATTTATCCAACGCGCCCGTCCCCACGGATTCAGCGCGTGCCGTAACATTGCCTGCATTCGCATACAGCGTAAAGAAATGATACGCGTTCCACAATGGTGTCAAAATAGTTTTTGTTGATTCGGCAAAAACGCGACCCTCTTTATCAACGGGAACTGGTTCGGCCTTCATAAAATTAGACCCCTGGATAAACAGTCGAATTGCGTCTGCGCCGAATTGTTCTATTTGTTGTTCTGGGTTCACAAAGTTTTGCAATGATTTTGAAAACTTCTTTTTGTTTTCGTCAACAACCATACCGTTTGCGGAAACCGTCTTGAACGCCGGCTTATCAAACAAAACAGTTGCCAGAATCATTAAGTTATAGAACCAACCACGTGTTTGGTCCTGACCTTCAATAATGTAATCTGCCGGAAATGTCGCTTCAAATTTATCTTGGTTTTCGAATGGATAATGCAAAGACGCAAATGGCATAGAGCCAGAATCAAACCAACAATCTAAAACGTCTGTAATGCGGTGCCAACCGTCTTTTGTTAGTTTATCTAATATTGGTCTGTGCAGGTCTTCGATTTTTACACCAAAGAATTCTTCCAATTCTGCGATAGAGCCGAATACTTTATATTCACCGTCTTTTTCCCATATTGGCAGCGGTGTTCCCCAGAAACGATTTCTGGAAATAGACCAAGGGCGTGCACCTTCAATCCAAGATGCAAAACGATTACCAGCAGATGTCCAATTTACTTTTTTGTTATTTTCAATTAAAGCATCACGGATTTTTGGTACATCAACATACCAAGAATCTGTTGCACGATAAATTAACTTTTCTTTACTGCGTGGGCCGTATGGATAACTGTGCTTATATTGTTCTTTCTTTACTAGGTGACCGTTTTCACGCAGGTGTTGAATAATTTTCGGATTGGCTTCAAAAATATTTTCACCGGCCCAATCACGCACAGTTTCATCAAAGTTTCCATAACTATCAACATTTAACAAAACTGGGAATTTTGGGTCGATATTTTTCGCCGCCCAAAAATCGTCTTCGCCGTACGCGGGCGCTATATGCACGATTCCGGTGCCGTCCGCATCCGATACATAATCAGCGGGTATGATTTTATATAACAAATCAGACGTGCCCGCATAGTAATCAAACAACGGTGTATAACGCAAACCAACCAATTCAGTCCCCATAACTGTACCGATTTTTTCTGCGTTTTCGAATTGTTTTGCATACGCGGCCAGTCGCGATTCAGCAATGATATATACTGCCCCATCGCTGTCGCGCATACGCAAATAAGTCATATTCGGATTTACCGCCAGCGCAGAATTCGCCGGCAATGTCCAAGGCGTTGTTGTCCATGCCAACGCGCGGTCGCCTGTTTCCAATTCAAACCAGACTGTAATCGCGTCATCAACAACGTCCATGTATTCACTGGATGCCTCGGAATTGGATAACACAGTACCCAATTTCCAATCATATGGATTTACACGATAATCCTTGTACAACAGACCTTTGTTATAAAGTTCCTTTATCGCCCACATCACGGATTCCATATAGTTTTTATCCATGGTGCGATATCCGTATCCATCACCAACATCAACCCAGCGGCCAATACGTTCAATAAATTTTTCCCATTCGTGGGTGTATGTCAAAATATCCGTCCGGCACATATCACAGAACGCATCGATGCCCTGATCAGCCACGATATCCTTGGCCTGCTTGCCCTGCTTTTTTTCAACCGAGATTTCGGCCGGCAAACCATGGCAATCCCACCCCAGTTCGCGCACGACGTGGCGTCCGCGCATTGTCTGGTAACGACCGACCATATCCTTTATCGCGGATACGCCCAAATGCCCCCAGTGCGGCAAACCATTTCCAAACGGTGGTCCGTCATAGAACGAAAACGGGTGTCCCTGTTTGGTTTTGTTCAAAGATTTATGAAAAGTATCGTCATTGCGCCAAAATTCCAACGTTTCACGTTCCAACGCTGGGAAATCTGCCTTGGGTTCTGTTTTTGGGTACGCCATTTTAATATGCTCCTTTTGCGCGATTATAAAAAACGGGCGCCCATGCGCCCCAGCCACGTGCAGAAGCGCATGTGCCAGTTTATCTTATAATAATTATTGCCGTGTTATTCATGTTTATTTTATTTCTGGTGCCGGTGACAGGACTTGAACCTACGACCCCCTCATTACGAATGAGATGCTCTACCAGCTGAGCTACACCGGCATACCGCCATATCATAATATAAGTTTTTTTTAATTTCCACATTTAATTTTACGCAATACAACCATTATGCCGGCCGGTGTCATACCCGGAATGCGCCCCAGGTCGGCAATATTTTCCGGCCGCGTGGCGGTTAATTTTTCCACCAATTCATTGGTCAGTCCCGGCAGGCCCCGGTATTCAAAATTGACTGGTATTTTTAATTCAGCGTCACGCCGATATGCCGCAATTTCCCGTTCGTTGCGCTGGATATATCCGGCATAGAATTTATCATTTTCGCGAATTTTATCGGCGCGATATGCGTATTTTTCATCCCGCGCAGACGCATCCAACATCCCAAGTTTAACCGCCATATCGCCCAGTCGCGCAATTGCATTATCCGCCCGCAGACGTAACCGATATTCCGCACGTGATGTAAACATCCGATATGGTTCATCCACCCCCAGTGTCGTAATATCGTCAATCAACACACCAATCATCGCGTTTGTTCTGTCCAGTTGCATCTGTGCTAACCCCAGCGCGCGTGCGGCGGCGTTACAGCCCGCAACGATGCCTTGGGCTGCGGCCTCTTCATATCCAGATGTGCCGTTAATTTGCCCGGCAAAGAATAATCCCGGAATATCTTTGGATTCCAATGTGTCGCGCAGCGCGCGTGCGTCAATTGCATCATATTCAATCGCATAACCATACCGCACGACGCGCGCGTTTTCCAATCCTGGAATTGTGCGAATCCATGCGTCTTGAACATCCGCGCCAAAACTTGTGGAAATACCGTTGGGATAGATTAAATCGCTGCGTATTCCCTCAGGCTCCAGAAAAACATGGTGCGATGTGTGTTCGGGGAAACGCATAACCTTGTCTTCTATACTGGGGCAATACCGCGGGCCAGTGCCACGAATGTCGCCATTATACATCGGCGCATTACGGATGTTTTCACGAATTAAATCGTGCGTTCTTTGTGTCGTGTGCGTGATATAGCAAACGGCATCATAATTATTTGTCGGATTTGGTGCGCTGAACCAATCGTGTGGCGCGTCGCCCGGTTGCACTTCGCACACAGAATAATCTATGGACGATTTGTCGATACGCGCGGGCGTGCCCGTTTTCAGGCGCATAATTTTGAACCCGGCCGCCACCAAAGCCCCCGATATATTTTCATCCGCCGCCTGGTATTGTCCATCGTCCATGATGCGACCAGATGAAATTTTTTCGACCCCGCGTGTTACCAAGCCATTCAAAAAAGTCCCCGTGGTCAATACTATTGCGCGCGCGGCATATTCGTTGTTGATGCACATTTTCGCGACGTCCAGCGATTTAACCATTTCAAATTGCACAGTTAAATTCGGATAATCACGCAATATTTTAACAATTTCATTATGATATAATTCGCGATCGATTTGTGCGCGCAGTGCCTGGGTTGCCGCGCCATGTGACGCGTTTAACGTACGAAAATGAATTCCGGCCGCGTCCGCCGCGCGCCCCATAATTCCACCCAGTGCGTCAATCTCAGCCACCATTTGTGATTTGCCCGGACCCCCGATAGACGGGTTGCACGACATAGCCCCCAAATCAGATTCGCGTTGGGTTATCAACAATGTACGCGCACCGCGCCGCGCAGATGCACATGCGGCCTCGACCCCGGCATGTCCGCCACCGATAACAATTACATCAAATGATTTCATTTATTAAAAACGTCCCATACCGCCGTTAATATGTAATACCTGGCCATTTATGTACGATGCATCGTCTGACGCCAAAAACACGCAAGCGGCCGCAATATCATCTGGTTCGCCAAAACGGCCGGCGGGTATTTGTGCCAAATAAGTCTTTTTCAAATCATCGGACAAAACATCGGTCATAGGTGTTTTGATAAATCCCGGTGCGATACAGTTTGCTGTTATGCCACGGGATGCAACCTCGGCCGCAATGGATTTAGTCATCGCAATCATTCCGCCCTTGGACGCGGCATAATTCGCCTGACCTGGGCCGCCGATTGCACCGATAATGGACGCCATGTTGATAATACGTCCGTTGCGTTGTTTCATCATGGGCATAATAACCGCGCGACACATCTTGAAACAAGACCGCAGATTTGTGTTAATAACATCATCAAATTGCTCGTCCGTCATACGCATCAGTAATGTATCTTTGGTAATGCCGGCATTATTTACAACAATATCGATTTTTCCGGCCGCCTCTATTGCGGCATTAACCAAATCAACCGCGCCGTTATCAGCCGCCAAATCGATTGGAATTTTGACATAAGAATCATCGAATTGCGCATTTAATTTATCCATGCTGCGCCCAGACACAACGACCGTCGCGCCCGCATCTTTCATACGTTTTGCAATTGCGCCACCAATACCACCGGTTGCGCCAGTAATCAAAGCAACTTTGCCATTTAATTCAAACATTTTATATCTCCAATTTTCTTGCTGTCATATCGGGACAAATACGCGGTGTTAAGCCGGTTAAGACGGAACCAGGTCCAACCTCGATGGTTTCGGTTATACCCAACTCGTGCATTTTTAACACAGATTCGCGCCAACGCACGCCATGTGTAATCTGATATACCAACGCTTCTTTTATCTCAGCCGGGTCAGACATCGGCGCAGCGGTTTTATTCGAAATCAAAATTGCGTTTGGTGTTTTGATTTCTATTTTTTCCAATGCTGCACGCATTTCATCCGCGGCAGGTGCCTGGATACGACAATGAACGGGTACAGACAAAGCCAACGGCATTGCGCGTTTTGCGCCCGCCCCTTTGGCCAATTCCAGTGTTTTTTCAACAATATCTTTTGCGCCTGAAACAACAACCTGGCCGGGGGAATTATCATTTGCAACATCGCAATCTGTTTGTGCGCAAATTTCGCGGACTTTTTCAATGTCCAATCCCAATATAACTGCGGTCAGACCCGCGCCAACCGGCACTGCGCGCTGCATAGCATCACCACGCAGACGCAACAATCGCGCCGCATCGCCAACTGATAACGCCCCCGCCGCACACAGCGCGGTATATTCACCCAACGAATGCCCCGCAACATATTGTGTTAATTCAATGTTTGATGCACGTAACATCGCAATTGATACGGCCATAATTGCAGGCTGGACATTTGTGGTTAATGTTAATTCATCCATTGGCCCGTTAAAAATAATATCAGATAATTTTTGATTTAACGCGTCATCAACCTCGTCAAACACGGCGCGTGCGACTGGATTATTGTCGTATAATTCTTTGCCCATACCAACGGATTGAGAACCCTGGCCTGGGAAAACCAGCACAGAAGACATTTGTACTCCTTTGTTATTAAACGTCTGGGGTATTATAGAATTGAAATGCGCCGTGCGCAAATATTATCTGACGGGCACGATTTTGTCGATGTTTTTTACTTTGTCTGTATCGCGCCGCATGGAAAACTCGCACCCACAGTATTTTTGCCGGTAAAAATCAGACGCACGATTTATCTCGCACCGCAACCCCTCGTCCCACTTTATGGGGATGTATTGAATATTTTCCACCCCCCGTCGCGTCACATTCTGTGCCGCGCCACCCCCCGCCGTGTTTCCACCCACGCAAACAGTGTTTGCGCGGGACCCGGACGGCGGTGGGCATTCCAACGCAGCATATATTGAATGCAATACCGCATCCATATTTTTTAATATTTCATCGTTCCAAAAACGAATGATGTGGTAACCTTTTTGTGTTAAAATTTCATCGCGTACCGCGTCATGTGCGCGATGTTTATCGTCGCCGTGTTGCGTACCGTCCAGTTCAATAATTAACTTTTTACCCACACATAAAAAATCGACAACATAATCACCAATCGGGGCTTGTTTGCGAAAAGAATAATCATGCCGGCCGCGCAGATAATGCCATAATAATCGTTCTGCATCGGTCATATTACGTTTCAAATATCGTGATAATGATAACGCTTTTTGGGTATATCTTTTGTCTTGTGCCGCGTCAGAATGCCCACCGCCCCAGGCACTTGGGGCGGGGGGTGTCATCGCCTGCGATGACGGGGGGTGGGGAAATACATCGTACCCTGCTCTATCTACTTGGGATTGGTCTTTGTGGCGTGATACCCCGAATACAGACGTAACCGCATCATAACCATGCTCGGCCGCCCACTGGCGCGCGTATTCAAATCTGAATTTGAAACACGCGCTGCACCGCACGCCGCGTTCGGGGGCATCCTCCATTCCGCGTACTGCATCACGCCATGCCGCGTGGTCATATTCGCCGATGGCATATTTTACCCCCAATTTTTCACAGTACCGTATTTGTTCGGCCAATCGTTTATCATATTCGGCGGCCGGGAAAATATTTGGGTTAAAAAACAACACAATAAAATCATCCACCCCGGGGATTTGCCCGTCGGCCAGTTGTTTTATCGCGCCCGCGCTGCACGGCGCACAGCAAGACATTAAAACAAGTTTCATTTGTTGTTGTACACCACGCCAATTTTTGTGTCCGCTGGCAATTCGATGATATTTTTATCATCGTCGCCCACGCCAACCTCGGCCGCACTGCATAACATGCCGAATGATTCAACACCCGCAACCGTGCGTTGAACAATGGGCTTTTTTGCACCGGGTAATTTTGCACCAATTGGCGCCAAAACACCAACCAAGCCAACACGTACATTCGGCGCACCACACACAATTTGCAAATCATGATGTTCGCCATCATCAACGGTCAGTATATGCAAATCATCGCGCGTCGTATGCGGTTTGACATCCACAATTTTTGCCACGATTGGTTGTGGCGTGTCATCGGTTTTCGGTACATATTTTTGTATTAAGTCCGCAACCGTTTCATCATCTATGCGTGAAAACAGGTTTTCAGGCACAACAAATCGCGCGCCATCGGCCACACGCGGCGCATATTCGTCCGGCCAAGATAAATCCAAATCCGAATCTGTGAATATGGCGCGGATTTTTTTCGCAGCGTTTGGTATAAACGGCACAGACACACGCGCATACAAATCAATCAGTTGGAAACACTGATTCAGCACCGCGCCAGCCGCATTCATATCACCGCCTTTAACCAGCGCCCACGGTTCGCGCACGGTCATATATTCGTTGCCAATCGCATACAGCCCACGCAACGCAACAATTGCATTGCGGAATTCGCACGCATCCAGCGCATCGGTCAATTCGCGCAATTTTTCGTTTATTTGTTTTTCCAACGCCGCATCACGCGCAGCAGCGTTTGGCACAGTATCGCCAAAGTTTTTATTTGTTAATTTGCAAACGCGCGAAACAAAGTTACCCAACATACCGTTCAGGTCTTTATTTACAATATCTGCAAACCGTTCAAAAGTAAAATTCGTATCGTCGGTCTCGGGCGCAGATGCCATCAGCGCATATCGCCACGCGTCCGCCGGCGCGATTGAAATCGCATCATCCAAAAACACACCGCGATTTTGTGATTTGGAAAACTTGCCGCCTTCAAAATTCAGGAAATTCATGGCCTTTAATTGATCGACAGTTTTCCAATTATCCGCCAACGCCAATTGTTGTTCTGGGAATAAAACGGCGTGGAATTTCACGTTATCTTTGCCCATAAATTGCGCATAATGACAATCTGGATTTTTCCACCAAGACGCCCAGTCATCGGTTACGGCCTGGGATATAGAAACATAGCCCCACGGTGCCTCAAACCATACATAGAATACTTTATTTTCATACCCCGGCTTATTTACCGGCACGCCCCATGATAAATCACGCGTAATGGAATAATCCAACAAACCTGTTTTTTGCCATCCGTACGCGATGCTTTTCGCAGTTTTTGACCATCCATCCGAATGAGTCTTTAACCAATCATCCCACAGTTTTTGCGCCTTGGCCGCCAAAAAGAATAAATTTTTTGTCGGGCGCAGTTCGATATTTGTACTGCCAGAAATTGTGCTGCGTGGGTTTAATAATTCTTCGGCCTCGTACGTTGCGCCACATTTATCGCATTGGTCACCACGTGCGGCGTCATAACCGCATTTTGGACAGGTGCCCTCGATTTGCCTGTCGGCCAAAAACATATTATCATCGACCGAAAATGGCTGTAAAGTTTCACGTTCATCAATTAATCCCAATGTGTCCAGACGTGTAAATAAATCCTGGACCAATTTTTCTTGTAATTGGGTATGTGTGCGGCCATACAGGTCAAATGATAATTCAAAATCACGTACCGCGCGCAAATGCTTTTCATAATATTTATCGGTGTATTCCAAAATGGGCATATTTTCTTTTATTGCGCCGACCGCGGCGGGGGTACCATGTTCGTCTGCGCCACAGACATATAATACATCGCGTCCGCGCGCACGGCAGAAACGTGCATATACATCGGACGGCAACCAACATCCCACCAAATGCCCCAGGTGTAATTCACCATTCACATACGGTAATGCGGATGTAATTAAATATTTTTGTTTTTTGTTATTCGTTGTCATGTGTTTATACCTTTTATTAAAACAATATGGGCGCCCAACGGGGCGCCCACCGAATCCCGTCAGAATTTTTGATTAAGATTATTTATACATTCGCATCATTTTTTATAACTTTATTTTTTTTACTATGCCTTGCGACCCGCCACCCGAAACATTCCGTGAATGGGCAACTTACAACCAAATAGCCCTGCGAATAGGTGGCTTGCCACCCGAAGCGTTTCGCGAAGGGTGGTGGGTGGTATTGGACTCGAACCAACGACCTTTACGATGTCAACGTAACGCTCTAACCAACTGAGCTAACCACCCAAAACCGTTTCCTGGTGATTTGTCCATGAAACCAGCGACCTTTACGATATCAACGTACGCGGCTTACCAATTGAACAAACCACCCAAAACTCTTACAAAGCGCATAAATTATACCAAACAAATTTCAGATTGCAATATTAAATTGTTTTTATTCGGCTTTATTCGATTAAAACACACATTTGACTTTGTCATTCCCAGGCGACGTGTCGCGTGGGTGATTGGGGCGTGTGTGTGGGGAAATACGTGACTAGTCACTTAGTCCCTTAACTTGTCATTCCCGCGCCCGGGGTCCCCGCAAATACGAACGTATTTGTGGGGTGGTTAAGGCGGGAATAGGGCTTGGGTTGTTATTAGTTATTTAATCAGGGGAATAATTCAGCGTTGTGTTTTTATTTATATGTAATCCACATCACAAATTTAATAGACCCTATTCCCGCCTGCGCGGGAATGACAAACATAGTAAATACGTGATTATATTTTATACATCGACCATGTTTTTTATATATTCATCCAGCCCGACGGCCAAATCATCCCAATTGGGATTCATTGTTTCTATTAACCTATATTTCCAAGCGCGATTCCATTTTTTTAATATCTTTTCGCGTTTTATAGCGTCGTCTATGTATTTGTAATGTTCAAAATATGCCAACTTATCAATTTTATGTGTTTTTGTATATCCGCGAATTAACCCCATTTTATGTTCTATCATACGGCGTTCCAGATTATTTGTAACGCCAATATAGGTTGCCTTGGCGCGTTCATTAAATAATATATAAACCCAGAAATGATATTCTTTCATATAATACAGAGTATAAAAAATACTCTTATATAACAATAATTTTAGTTCATAAATATAACGAAAATTTTTAACAAAAACACCGGCGATTGCCGGCGTTTTTTATTTCTTTTCTTTTTCCGATTTCAAATAAGATTCCAACCAATGATTATCAAAATTCAGCGTTTTTACATCGCGATTTTTTAATAATTTTTGCTGTAACGGAATCGTTGTTTTTACGCCTTCGATAACAAATTCGTCCAACGCACGTGTTGCACGCATTATGCACGCCGGCCGCGACGGCGCATGCACAATCAATTTTGCAATCATGGAATCGTATGTCGGCGGAATAGTGTATCCTGTATAAACGGCACTATCCACGCGCACGCCCATCCCGCCCGACGGCGCATACAGCGTTATTTTGCCCGGATTTGGGATAAAGTTTTCTGGGTCTTCGGCATTTATGCGGAATTCAATCGCATGACCGTGTGGAACGACATTAGATTGCGTATATCCCAATTTTTCACCGGCCGCGACGCGAATCTGTTCGCGCACCAAATCAACACCATAAACCATTTCAGTAACAGGATGTTCAACCTGCAAACGCGTATTCATTTCCAAGAAATAAAATTTGCCATCTTCGAACATAAATTCGAACGTACCCGCATTGACATATCCCATTTTTTTCGCGGCGTTTTTACAGATTTCAATCATATCGTCGCGCTGTTTCTGGGTCAGAATTGCGGCGGGGCATTCCTCCATAACTTTTTGATTTTTGCGTTGCAGCGAACAATCGCGTTCACCAAAAATCACAACATTGCCATGTGTATCGCCCAATACCTGGAATTCAATATGACGCGGATGCAACAATAATTTTTCCATATACAGTGTATCATCGCCGAATCCAGATTTGGCCTCGTTCTTTGTCATCTGAAACGCTTCGGCCATCTGGTCGGCATTCATAACCGGACGAATACCGCGCCCACCGCCACCTGCGGCGGCCTTTAACATAACGGGATAACCGATTTTTTCGGCCCACGCATACGCATCTTCCAACGTTTCAACCGCGCCATCAGACCCCGGCACAACGGGCAATCCGCATTCGATAGCAGTACGTTTTGCATTAACTTTATCGCCCATTTTTTCAATCATGGCGGCCGATGGCCCAATCCAGATTAAACCATGTTGTTCGACTTTCTGGGCAAAATCTGCGCGTTCGGATAAAAATCCGTAACCCGGGTGAATTGCGTCCGAATTGGTCAATAACGCCGCGGTTAAAATCGCAGATTCATTCAGATAAGAATCCTTGCTGGGGCCCGGACCGATACACACAGATTCGTCCGCCAATTGTACATGCATGGCGTTTTTATCGACGGTTGAATATACTGCAACCGTGCGAATACCCATATCGCGGCACGCGCGAATAATACGCAGCGCGATTTCCCCGCGATTGGCAATCAAGACTTTTTTTATTTGAGACATTTTTTAATTATTCAATAACAATAATCGGTTGATCGAATTCCACAGCCTGGCCATCGGAAACCAAGATTTCTTTTACCACGCCATCTTTATCAGATTTAATCGGGTTAAATGTTTTCATGGCCTCGATTAAAGCGACCGTATCGCCGGCCTTGATTTGTGCGCCGACCGATGTAAATGGCTTTGCGCCGGGCTCCGGGGCCAAATAAGCAACGCCCACCATTGGCGATTTTAACGCGTAACCATTAACGGCATTCTCGCCACCGGCCGGTTCGCTGTTTGTGTTTTTGGATTCAGCCGCCACCGGAAAATTCGGCATAGCAACGGCTGCCGCCTGCTGTTTAGACAGGTGAATATGTTTGCGATAAACGCCAAACAAAAACTGGCGTTCCAAATCCAATTCAGTAATCCCCATTTCATCCATTATTTTCGACATAGACTCAACGGTTGCACGAAATGACATTTTTAATCCTTTTATGTATCTATACTTTCTTTTATATCAGAATCTGTCCTGAATTTCAACGTAACTAAAATTCTAGCACAATCGACGCGCATGTCAAGGGACGGGATCGTACCCAAATCCACCGCCTGGCCGACAGCGTAATATCCGCCGCAATCCCATAATTGTCCCGCGCCAAACACCATATTTTTCGATTGCAATTGCGGTATATTCACTGCACGTTGGGGTAAAACGGCACGCCGCGCGCCCACCAATAAATGGTGATATGCACAATTGGTACATTCGCACCAACGAGATTGCCATCTTTTGAAAAATGTTATTTTTTTGTCGCATTTAATTTTTTGATATATGCCAAAGCCTTGCGCATGGCGGTACGCCCCGCATCGCGGGTCGCGTTTAATATGCCGTGGCGTGCAACGAAAACGTAATCCAGGTTGTCGCACAACAAATCTTCGTGATGCCGAATCCAATCGCGCAGCAAACGTTTTGCCCGATTGCGATGCACCGCCAATTTGAAAGTGCGCTTTGTTGCGGTAATTCCATATCGCGCGTCGCCTGGGAATTTGGTCGGCATTCCACGCACATAGAAAAATTCGCTTTGCGCGTTTATATCATTTTCGCCCGGCAAAAAATCTTCATGTTTTTTAATAGTATTTCGCATAACGACGGTAATATTACCATAATATCGGCATAATCAAATAAAAAAGCGCAAAATTATGTGGCACGCGGCTTGATTTTTTAATAATCACGTTTTATAGTGCAAAAAAAATTCGATACATCACAATATTTGGGGGAAAATATGTATAATTGGCTGATGAAGTTTTTTTCTGCGGATATGGCCATAGATTTGGGCACGGCAAACACGCTGATTTATGTCAAGGGTCGCGGAATTGTTTTGAATGAACCATCCGTGGTTGCGGTGGCTGAAAACCGCCTTTTGGGGCGCAAAGAAATTTTGGCCGTCGGGACCGAGGCTAAACAAATGTTGGGCCGTACGCCTGGGACTATATCTGCGGTGCGTCCGTTGCGTGACGGGGTTATTGCGGATTTTGAAGTGGCCGAAGAAATGATTAAATACTTTATCCGCAAAGTTCATCGTAAAAATCCATTGGCCGCGCCGCTGATTATTATATGCGTGCCGTCATGCGCGACCCAGGTGGAACGCCGCGCTATACAAGAGGCTGCCGATGCCGCCGGCGCACGCAAGGTTTATATTGTCGAAGAATCAACTGCCGCCGCAATTGGTGCTGGATTGCCGGTGGAAAAACCCGGCGGTTCAATGGTGCTGGATATTGGTGGCGGCACGACCGAGGTTGCAGTCCTGTCGCTGGGCGGGATTGTATATTCAAACGCAGTGCGCACCGCTGGCGACCAAATGGATTTAGATATCATCGATTTTGTGCGCAAGAATAAAAATTTACTGATTGGTGAAAATATGGCCGAAGATATTAAAAAACGCATTGGCACGGCCATTTCACCAAAAGACAAGGCCAACGAATTAACCATGAAAATAAAAGGGCGTGATTTGCTGTCGGGTACCCCGCGTGAGACGGTTATCACAGAATCCCAGGTTGCGTCCGCATTAACCCAAACTGTAAATAAGATAGTCAGCACCGTTCGCCAAGCGTTGGAAGTTACACCGCCGGAATTATCGGCCGATATTGCTGATCTAGGCATTGCGATGACGGGCGGTGGTTCTTTGTTGCGCGGATTGGATGCGGCGATACGTGCAGCAACTGGATTGCCGGCGTTTTTGGTTGATAATCCATTGGCGTGTGTTGCATGCGGTTCTGGCAAAATGTTATCCAGTCTGGATAAAAACAAACATATATTACAAACAATGTATTAAAAAAAAAACACCGGCAAATGCCGGTGTTTTTTTTTATTCATAACGCAAACTGTCAATCGGGTTTAATTTTGCGGCCTTCATTGCCGGCATAACGCCGGACGCTAACCCGACAACCAACGCGACCGTAACAGATACAATCACCGGCCACATACTGAACGGTACTTCATAATCCATTATGAAACGCCCGACACCCTGGGACAGACCAACACCCAACACCAATCCAATCATAGACCCCATAAACGATATCAAAATCGCTTCGGACAAGAACTGGATGATTATATGTTTTTCGCGTGCGCCAATGGCTTTGCGTATGCCGATTTCGCGCGTGCGTTCCGCAACCGACACCAACATCATATTCATAATACCAATCGACCCCACCAACAGTGACACCGCCGCAATTGCAATTAACAGCATTGTCATATAACCGGTTACGGTATCCATGGCCTCCATCACTTGCTTCATATCCATAATTTGGAAATCATCGGCTTCGTCATCGGCCAATTTATGCCGGTCGCGCAACAGTGCGGTTATTTGTTCAATTGCCAACGCGTTATCTGCATTATCGGTCAGTTTCAATGTAACCATATTAACCGAGTTTGGAAAACGGCTGCCCTGCAAACGTTTTTTCAGTGTGGTAATTGGGATAATAATCATATCGTCCTGGCTGCCCATTATGGAATCGCCGCGTTCTTTTGTGACGCCGATAATGGTAAAAGGCATATTTTGCACGCGGATAATTTCGCCAACTGGGTTTTCAGGCATTTGTAATTCTTCGGCCGTCTGGGGGCCGATAATGGCGTATGTTGAACCATTGCGCACGGCAGACTGATTAAAAAACGTGCCGTATTTCATTTCCAGATTTTGCACTTGTTCATAACCAGGATATGCACCAACCATGGACGTTGCCCAGTTTTGATTACCATAAATAACCTGGGCGGCGGCATTTTGTATGGGGCTGAATGCGGCGACATCGGGCAATTGACCGATGAATTCAGCATCTTGGATAGTTAAAGTTTGTCGATTACCCGTACGCACCCCCGCGCTTTGCGCCGCGCCTGCGCGAATCATAATTGTCCCAGTCCCCAGGGACGAAAACTGGTCGCTGATTTGTTTTGACACCGTTTCACCAACTGCAACCATTATCACCACGGCCATAACGCCGATAATAATACCCAACACGGTTAAAAAAGAACGAACTTTGTTCCCGCTGATGGACAGCCAAGATTCTTTGAAAATATCATTAAAAGTCATTTTACGCGTCCCCTGTTTTGAAATTATTTTTGTAACACGCGTTCGTCACGTGGCACGCGTCCATCGTAAGTTATGCGTCCGTCATATATGTGAATCAAGCGATTCGAATATTGGGCGATTTCAAATTCGTGGGTAATCATAACGATTGTAATGCCCATTTCTTGGTTTAATTTTTTAAAGAATGTTAAAATATCATTTCCCATTTTACTGTCCAACGCACCAGTCGGCTCGTCCGCCAGAATCAGTTTGGGATTGCCCGCCAACGCGCGCGCGATGGCAACACGTTGTTTCATCCCACCCGACAATTGCGTTGGCAAATAAGATTCAAAATTTTCCAACCCGACACGCTTTAACATCTCGCGCGCACGTGATATACGTTCATCCATCGGCAAACCGCGATACATCAAAGGCAACATCACATTATCCAACACACTGCGTTTAGCCAAAAGATTAAATTGCTGGAACACAAACCCGATATATTCATTACGAACAACGGCCAATTCGTCAGACGTCAAATGCGTTACGTCACGTCCGTACAGTTCGTATGTGCCACTGGTTGGTGTATCCAACGCGCCGATTATGTTCATACATGTGGATTTACCACTGCCCGACGGGCCCATAATGGATACAAATTCACCCTGATGCACATCGAATGTTATATCGAATAAAACCTGCTGCTCGCCACCCATTTCAACCGGGAAACTTTTACAGATTTTCTTCATAGAAATAATTTTTACATCATCAGATTTTGTGGATTTTTTCTTCATACTACATTCTCTTGCTTGTCCCGCACATTATATCATTTTTTTACAAAATTGAAAAGTTGTTACATGGTAAATAATTAAAAAACACCGGCATTTGCCGGTGGGTTCATATTACCGTGGCGGTCCCATTCGTGCGGACCCGGTTGATGCCAATCCATACCGACCGAATATAATCCTGTCGCCATCCTGGATTTGGTCGGAAATAATCTCGGTCTCGGTTGCAGTAACCAAACCTTTTTCGTATGGCACCAATAAAACAGTCTGCACGCCATCAATCATGCGTTGGATTGCCAAATGGTCGGACGGTGTCGCATCACCTGCATTTTCGACAATTCCGTCAAAATTGCGCAGTATTAACGCAGAATTTTGCACTTTCCATACGTCAATTTTTTCAGAGATTAAAATTGTCACGAACGCGGTCATACCAGGTTTCAGACGCAAATCAGAATTATCCACGTCAATGACCACGGTATATACCACAACGTTTGACGTAATTGTTGGCGACAAACGCACTTGGCGTACAGTGCCTTCGAACGTCTGGGTTGGATACGCATCAACCGTAAATGTCACGGGCAACCCTTCGGTAATCATACCAATATCAGCCTCGGATACAGCGGTTTCAATTTGCATTTTCGACAAATCTTCGGCGATTTCGAACAAATCAGGCGTCTGGAACGATGCAGCAACAGTTTGCCCAACATCGACCTGGCGCGAAATAACAGTGCCATCAACGGGGGATGTAATCGTTGCGTAACCCAAATTAGTCACCGCACGATCATATTGCGACTGCATACGTTTAACGGACTGTTCGGCTTGTTCATAGTTTGTTTGTGCCAATTCCAAATCTGCGCGCGCGATATAGTCTTTTTCATACAATTCTTTGTTTCGTTCATATTCGCTTTTGGTGTAATTCAGTTGTGATTTGGCACTGACCAGCGACGCGTACGCTTCATCCACAGACGCCTGTAACACTGACGGTTCGATTTCCAATAACTTGTCGCCCTTTTTCACTTTGGAATTATAATCGACATAAATCGCCTCGATGGTTCCACTGACCTGGGACCCAACGTTAATGGTGTTCAGCGGTTGAATTTCACCAGTAGCAGTCACAACCTGGCGCAGGTTTCCGCGCGATATTGTCGCGGTTGCAAATCCAGTCCCCTGGTTTTCACCGCCACCCATAAAATACAGAAATCCACCCGCCACAACAATGAATAAAATAATCCACCATTTACGACGCCGTACCCAGTTCCAAAATCTGTGTTGTTTCGGTTGTTTTTGTTCCTTATTCATCTGTTGATTCCCCCTCGTCCTTGATTAAGCCATCTTTTATATCGCCTATTGACAATGCCAACGCGGCGCGTTTTGTGAACAAATCGTATTTTGCCGCGTTGTTTTGCTTGTGCGCATCGGCCAAGTCTGCCAAAGCCTGCTGCCAATCCAACATAGTTGCTTTACCAACCTTGTACATACCAGCGGTAACATTTTCCGTCTCGCGCGCAGATTCCAATAAAGTTTCGGTTTGCTTTAACACAGTTTGCGCCGTTTTATAATTCTGATACGCGCTGAACACGTCCAGCATTGCGTTATCCACGGTTTGACGTTCTTGTTCGATTGCGCGTTCATAATTTGCCTGGGCGGCGCGACTGCTGTAAAAATTGGAAAATCCGGTAAATATTGGCATGGATGCACGGATACCGATACTGCCACTCCATTGGTCAGATCCGGCGTTATATACATCGGATGGCGTGTTGTTCCACGATAAACTGCCACTTGCAGAAATTGTTGGCAGATTTGATAAAAACGTGCTGTTTCTGCGGTGCCATGCGGCGTCTTTGTTCGCGGTTGCACGCAGTAAATCAGGCCGCCGTTCGCGTGCGATTTCGATTAACTCGTCAATACTTTTGTTTTCATCCGCACTGCCAAATTCAGCGGGCATATCAGCAATTTTTATATCTTGATCGGCCGGGAAAGCCAATTTAGCCAACAATGTGCCCTTGGCAATTTCGCGATTGTTTTTGGCGCGTTCCAATTCCAATTCGCTGCTGGCCAATGTAACCTTGGCCTTTAATACGTCAGCCTTGGCCACAACGCCGGCCTTGTATTTTGTATCGGCCATATCTTTGGCGGTTTGTGACACTTGCTGTACGGCGTGCGCCGTAAATACGTCGGCATTGGCGTTTAACAACGCGTAATACGCCCCAATAACACCATAGACATAATTTTGGACAGATTCGCTGTAATCAAATCCGGTTGCACGCCAAGTATCTATTAACTGGTTTATATCAGACAAACGTTTTCCAAAATCAAATATCAAATAAGATGCAGAAATCGACGCGCCATACGACCAATCTGCAAATTCGTTGTTACGATACGGCAAACTTGCGGATGCAGACGCACTGACCGACGGTAAATATTGCGAATACCCGGAATTTTTATTAAAACGCGCAGATTCCAACGATAAATACGCCGCCGCCGTTTCAGGATTCCGGCACAGTCCCAGTTCAATAACCTGTTGCAGGGTTAATTCGCCATCCGGCACGGTTGTCATTGTACGACAATTATCTTCGCCTGCCATGGCGGTAATCGGCAGCATCGCCGCCAAAACTGTAAATATTTTTTTCATGAATCAAACTCTCTCGTGTCAATTATATCACATATAGTACAATTTTTATGTTGAATTACAATTTTTTTTTGCTTAGTATAGTTCCACACCTTTCAGATTGGCCTGGTGGCAGAGTGGTTATGCAGAGGACTGCAAATCCTTGTATGCCGGTTCGATTCCGACCCAGGCCTCCAAAAAATAAAACGCCCTTGTGGCGTTTTGTTTTTTGGAAATATGGGATGTCATCGAACCGGCCCGGTTCGCATATGAGTCAGATTTTTCAAGCGCCCTGCGCGCCGAAAAATCCATACGAATGGTGAGTCAAGTTGCGCCAGCAACGGTTTTTGCCGCATATGCCGGCAAAAATGCGAACTTTCCGACCCAGGCCTCCAAAAAATAAAACGCCCTTGTGGCGTTTTGTTTTTTGGAAGCAACCAGTTGTTTTTTTTATGCACTCGGTGTATTATCGGGCTATGATTGAAACGATTACCCTTACTGATTTTCGTAACCATACCGCGTCCAGGATTCAAACCCATGGTCGGCATAACATTATAATTACCGGGCCCAACGGTGCGGGCAAAACTGCAATACTGGAAGCCGTATCAATCTTGTCGGGCGATCGTGGTATGCGCGGTGCCGCAATGCCGGATATGGCGCGTTTTGGCGGCTCGGGCGGTTTTTCAGTATTTGCGGTGTTAAATGATGACACAGAAATATCTGTTTCATTTACACACGCTGATACAAATCGTCGTGCGCGAATTGATGGTGATGCGGCAACATTATCTGATTTATCGGCACGGTTGCGTATGGTGTGGGTAACCCCGCGCGAAGACAGATTGTTTATTGACGCGGCGGCCGAACGCAGGGCTTTTTTTGATCGATTGGCGGCCGGGTTTGATGCGCCCCATACTGGGCGTACGGCGCGATTTTCAAAATTAATGTCTGAACGTGCATTTGCGTTAAAGAATGGCCGCGACGTGCGGTGGCTGGATGCGTTGGATGCGCAAATTGCGGGTGTGGCTGTATCCATTGCGGATGCGCGCATACGCTATGCGGGGCAATTAAATTATTTTTTACAAAATTGCGCGGTCACAGTATCGGGCATAATTGAAAAAATGTTAATAGACGGCCTGACCGCCGCCACGGCCGAACGTGAATATTTGAATTATCTGCATGGCGCGCGCGAATTGGTTGGCGATAAAATGGTGGTTGATGGTCCGCATAAATCAGATTTTGGCGTGTTTAATAAAAAACTAAATTTGCCGGCTGAATTAACCAGCACCGGCCAGCAAAAAATGACATTACTGGATTTAATCTTGGCGCATGCCAAGTTAATTCACGAAAAAACACATAACCGCCCGATTATTTTATTGGACGAAGCCGCCGCCCATTTGGATGCAGATGCACGTGCGCGCTTGTTCAGCGATTTGGCCGCATCCGATGCCCAGGTTTGGGCAACTGGATTGGATGCGAATGTTTTTGCCGATGTATCAGATGCAGTATTTGTTACTTGCATGGATGGCGAAATAAATAATATACTGTTACCGGGATTGGAAAAATGAGCAAAATAGATTATCAAAATTTATTGGATAACGCGTTAAAATCAGTTGTAAAAGAGGCATTGATTCACGCGCAAATAAACGGCCTGGGCGATGGCGCGCATTTTTATATCACGTTCAAAACACGTGCGCCGGGTGTTGTATTGCCGGATTTCTTGCGCATACGTTATCCAGATATAATGACAATTGTGTTACAGTATTCTTATAACAATCTGCACGTATCGGACAAAGAATTTGGTGTGCAATTGACATTTGATGGGCGCCCGTTTTTTATCCGTGTGCCGTTTTCTGCGCTGGTTGAATTCAAAGACCCGTCCGTTGATTTTATGTTATCGTTTCATCCACGTGGTGCGGCGGCTGCGACGGCGGATAACGATATGGAATTGCCATTGGATGAAAAACCGGGTATTGTTCCAGACCGCGGTCGTGTGGTATCTTTGGACGAATTTCGTAAAAACAGAAAGCAATAAAAACACCGGCAAATGCCGGTATTTTTTATATTATTTTAATCCCATTTTTTTCTGCATCTCGATTAACAACGGTGTATCAACCCCAAGATTTTTTGCGCGACGAATTAATCCATCCAGTGCGAATATGCCCTCGACCGTGCCGGCGGGTGGATTTCCGTTGGCGATTGCTGCGCCACCTGCGAAATTGCGGCTGGTTGATGATGTGGCGGATAAAACCAAATCGCCTATGCCGCATAAATCCAAGAATGTGCGCATTTTTGCGCCACTGCGGATACCCAAATCCATAACTTCGCCCCAGGCACGTGTAAATATCATTGCACGTTCATTTTCGCCGGCCGCCGTCACAGACGCATATCCGCAAATCAATGCAACTGCATTTTTGCCAACACCGCAAATTTGCGTGCCAATAATGTCATCGGTTGGGCTGATATATAATTTGTTTAATATCGCCCTGCCCGCCTCGATTGCGCGTGGTGTGCCCGCCAGTGTTGAACCAGTTGGAACGCCGCGGGCGACTTCGGCTGCGAACTGGGGACCGGATAAAACACCAACATCGGTTGCCGCCGGCAATTCAGATGCGATGATTTCCGACATAAAATCACCGGTTGTGCTTTCTGCGCCTTTGGTACAGATAATGACAGGCTGGTTATTATAATACTGTGCCGCATTTCGCATTGTAGTCCGGAAAAATGCCGCAGGCGTCACAACCAACCAAGCATCGCACACCGACATTTGCGCCATATCACGTGTTATCTGCAAATTTTGCGGCATATCAACGCCATCAAATTGTTTATATTCACCGTCAAAAGACCAAAGAATAACATCCGCCCCGCCCTGTGCAGAAATAATTGCCAGTGCCGTTCCCCATGCACCTGCGCCAATTACACCGACCTTCATTTTAATTTCCTTATTTTCTTTTCTATTTTTTTAACAATCACCAATCCATCATCAGACAGGTCAATCGCACGCTGATATGCATCCAGCGCCAATTTTTCATCACCCAATGCAACGTACAAATCGCCCAATTGTTCAAACAAAGACGAACAAGAATTTGATATTTCACCCACGCGCGCCACGACATCCAACGCAGGTTGTGCCCCTTCGCGTACGATTATAACGCGCCCCAGTACGTCCCACGCCATAATATCTGTTGGGTCTTTTTTTACCAACGTCATGGCATAATCGTATGCGTCTTCTATATTACGTCCCTGGGCGGCCCATAATTTTGCCTGTAAAGCCAAAATTTCACCATCCAGCGGCAATGTTTCCGACGCATCGTGCAAATCATTTTGTGCGTCTTCATAATCGCCGAACATATAATAAATATGCGCGCGACTTTTCAAGAAAAACGCCCGTCCCAAATCATCCAGATTTTCATCATCCAACGCAGCGTTTATAACACGCAACGCCGCGCGTTTGTTATTATTCTGGATATTATACGCAATTAATTTATTAACGGCCGGCACAAACAGCGGATTTTGCGCGGTTGCGCGTTCCAATGTTTTTATATCGCCACCGCGTTCAGCATCGCGCAGTACCGCGAACAGATAAAAAGGACTGCTTTGCGATATTTTATCGAAAAACGCGGAATAATCGCCTGTGTTGTTGTAAAAATATTGCCCCAGGTAATAATTCACAGCATCACTGTTTTGGCCAAAATCCGGCGATGCAATTTGTGCAAACCGCAGCAATAAAATCGCCAGGTCAGAATACATCATAATCTGGGTATGCGACACAGTTTGCACCAAACTGAACGCCAATTGATTTTTATATCCTGAAAACACAGACCAATCCGGCACATCGTTGTAATCCAGCATATACATCCCGCCCGGCCGTGATGTGAAATCATCGTGCAACTGGTCGGCTGCATCGGTTAAATCATGCGCCGTGTAAAAGGACATTAAATACAGATAATCATTGATATTCAAAAAATCTGTACGCACACGGGAAAAATAATCAGCCGCTTTATCGATTTTTCCGATTTGGGCATAGATTTGCCCCGACACAAAATCTTTCCATGATTCATTGGTCGGCAATTCCCGGATAAATTCCAGTGTTTTTGTTATGTAATTTGTCGCCACGCCTGACCATATACGCAACGGTGCGGCCAATGCAGATTTGTCGCGTTTGTGGCGCGAATACATTTCTTCCCATTTGTCATTTTGCACCAAATATGCGTCATATATCAGACGTGACGCAGTATTTTTTTCTTCTTCCAATATAATTACGCCATCGGGCATACGGCCGCTTAAAAATTCAGACAAAAACTTTGTCGATTGAACAATCGCATAATCCGTATCGATCAGTGTATTTGCAAACCCCGCCGCACGTTCAAAATCATTAACGTAAATTGCGTGCTGGGCCGCCAAAAATGCGCCATATTGTGTTGTTGGATATACGTGTGAATCATTGTTGTTACGGGTCAGGTTGTGGTACAAACACGCACCGCCAATCACTGCGATGATTGCAACCGCCGCAACAGATAAAAATAATGTTTGTGCTTTTTTCATATTAAAAATATGCTACAATAATCTTTATGAATAATAAAGGAAAATTTGTCAGATATGCTGAAATGTTGCGCGATTGGTCGGGGCGTATGAATTTGGTCGCCCCCAGCACGCTGGACAATATTGAAACCCGTCATTTCGCGGACTGTGCGCAATTGGCGGATGTATTGCCACATGGCGCGCAAATAATTGATTTGGGCAGTGGTGCGGGATTCCCAGGCGTTGTTTTGGCTATATTGGGTTGGGATGTTGTTTGTATCGAATCGATTGGAAAAAAAGTGGCATTTTTAACCGCCGTCAAAGACGAATTGAAACTGGATAACCTTACGATTTATCACGGGCGTGTGGAAAATTATGTTGCCGCCCTGCCCCGTGATGGTAAATATATTTTTACAGCGCGTGCGTTTGCGCCGCTGGTTAAAATACTGGATTATGTTGCAAAAATAAATTGCCGGCTTTTTTTATTAAAAGGCCGGGAAATACCGGCCGAGATTTCGGTCGCAAAACGCAAATATAAATTCGATTACGAATTGATTCCATCAAAGACCGGCGACGGGTTCATAATAATTATACAAAAAGGCCGGTAATTTCATGTGAAATATCGTATAATTAATTGAATATACTTAAAAATCGTATTTTTATAATTTTGCCGGCAAAAACGCACAAAAGTATCGTTTTGGCCGGTAAATGTTTATTGTGTGCTATTTCACATGAAATAAGATGCAATATTTTGTTTTTACTGAATTTTTAGTTTGCAAAATATTATTATCTTGACCGAATCGGTTGTTTTATTCTATTTTTATTCCGTAAAGGAATGGATTTAATAATATGGTTCAGATAATAGCGTTTGCAAATCAAAAGGGCGGGGTGGGTAAAACCACAACTGCAATCAATCTGGCGACTTCGTTGGCGGCGATTGATAAGCGTGTTTTGTTAATTGATTTGGATTCCCAGTGTAATGCCAGTACCGGATTGGGTTTTGTTCGTGCGGCGCATCCGCAAAGCGTTTATGGCGTTTTGACCGGTCAAAGCCGGGCGGTGGATAATATTTTAACAACCAAAGTAAAGGGACTGCATTTAATGCCTTCTTCACCGGTTTTGGCCGGGGCAGAAAATTATTTAATGGACAATGATGGCGGTGCATATTTATTGCGTAATGCTTTGATGCCGATTTACGAACATTATGATTATATATTGCTGGATTGTCCGCCGGCGTTGGGCGCGCTTACTTTGAATGCGCTGACGGTTGCGACAAATGTTATAATCCCGTTACAGTGCGAATTTTTTGCGTTACAGGGGGTGTCCGATTTAATGGCAAATATCCGTGGAATTCGCGAAAAATGGAATCCTGAATTGGAAATTTTGGGTATATTATTAACTATGTACGATCGCAGATACGGCCAAACGCATCAGGCTGAAAAAGATGTTCGTGATACATTTGGCGATTTGGTGTTCAAAACAGTTATCCCGCGCAATGTTCGCGTGTCCGAGGCCCCCAGTCACGGCATTCCTGCATTGCTTTATGATTTCAAGTCCCCCGGCGCCCAGGCGTATTTACGCGTCGCGACCGAGGTTGTTGAACGTTTGGAACAAGGTGAATAAAATGGCAAACAAATTCGGAATGGGGCGCGGTTTGGCCGATATACAAAGCGAGATGGGAAAAATCCCGGATATATCTGTATTAACCGGGGCAGGGCGCGTTGTCGTAAAACAAATCCCGTTGGCACAAATCGGTGCGAATCCAGACCAGCCGCGCAAAACATTTACAGAATCAGAATTGGCGGATTTGACGGCGTCTATTCGCGAACGCGGTGTGTTACAGCCGATTTTGTTACGTGCCGTGACGGGACGCCCGTATATGTATGAAATTGTGGCGGGCGAACGCAGATATCGCGCCAGTAAATTGGCGGGATTAACGGAAATCCCCGCGTTGGTCAAACAGATTACGCCTGAAAACGCGATGGAAATTGCGTTGATTGAAAACGTCCAGCGTGAAAATTTGAACCCTGTCGAGGAATCTGCTGCGTATAAAAATATAATGGAAAAGTGCGGATATGAATTGGCGGATGTTGCCCGGTTAATAGGCAAATCGGAAAGTTATATTCGCAACTTGATTCGTTTGGATGATTTGCCGGCCGATGTAAAGCAAATGGTGGCGCGTGGTGATATATCTGCGTCGCACGCGCGCACGATAGCAGTTGCTGAAAATCCGACCGAATTGGCGCGTGCAATCGCGGAAAAACATTTATCGGTTGCAGATACAGAAAAAATGGTGCGCGCCGCGCCACGTCGTGCCGCATCGCGTGCGCATACATCAAAAACAATCGACGCGGCCACCGTTCGTGAAATAGAGACCAAAATCAGCAACGCGTTTGGTGCGCCGGTTAAATTGCGCGAAAAGCGGGGTGGGGCGGGGCAGATAATTTTTGAATTTGCCACCCGCACACAAATGAATGAATTGGTTGATAAATTGGTTAATCGTAACGCATAAAAAATGTGAAAAAAAAGCCGGTAAAAGCCGGCAATTTTTATAAAATGAATTGTGGGCGCAAAAATAACAAAAAACACCGGCATTTACCGGTGTTTTTTGCATATTTTGAACAACAATTATTTAACTGTTGTTGTGGCATTACGATTCCATTTCCAAACTTCTTCGCCAGTACCCTGGACCAACGGACGTTCTTTGCCGTATGAAATTGTGGAAATGCGCGATGCGTCGATACCGTCATCAACCAAGACAGCCTTGGCTGCGTTGGCACGACGTGCGCCCAATGCCAAATTGTATTCTGTGGAACCGCGTTCGTCGCAGTTACCAGCAATCTGGATTTTTGTATCTGCGTGATTTTTCATATACAGCGACTGACCCAACAGGTTATCGCGTGCCTCGTCCGAGATTTCAGACGAATCGAACGCAAAATATACGCGTTGATCGTTCAAATCAGCCGGTTCAACGATTGCAGAACCACCGCAGGCGGCCAACAACCCAGCAACACCAGCCAACATAGCAAAGTTTTTTATTTTCATGAAAATACTCCCTTGAGTTTCTGTTACTCGTGTTCTATTGTAATTTAAGATGTTTGAAAAATCAAGGAAAAAGGCAGAATGAACGATTTTGACTTGCGTGATTTATTATTGGCGGGCGTGCGTTGGGAATTGACCGATATGCCAACTGCAATGGCGGCGGCCGCACGTGCGGCGACGGTGTCGAATGACGATGTGCCGGCATCTGGTGTGCAATCGCGAACCCAGACCGCAATTGTGCCACCAATTGCACCGCAACAGGCCGTATCCGTTGAAACGGCTGTGGCGATGGCGGCGCGGCCGGGGAACATTGATGCTTTGATGCGAATGATATCTGAATTTAATCATCCGCTGCGGGGTGGGGCAACAAATGTGGTTTTGCCGCATATTGCGCAAAATCCAAATGGTTTGGTTGTTGTGACAGATATTCCGTCTGGTGACGATGATGAATGCGGTCGTATTTTATCGGGCGCGGCCGGCGAATTATTTGATAAAATGCTGGCGGCGATTGGCATGTCGCGCGAACGGGTATCAATTGTGCCAATGGTATTTTGGCGCACGCCCGGCGGTCGCACCCCGACGGCGGATGAATTAAAACTTGCGCGGCCATTTATGGACAGGATTATGGATTTTTTGCATCCAAAATTTATTTTGACACTGGGCACATTGGCGGCGACGGAAATAATTGGTGCCACATTACCACGTGCGCATGGAATGACGACTGTGTTGGCAAATGGTGTGACGGCAATGCCGATTTATCATCCGAATTATTTGATGTTAAAACCGGCCGCCAAAAGGGACGCTTGGAACGCATTGCAAACAGTACAAAATTTGTTGAATTCGCCAGATAAATAGATAATAATTGCGTCATAATATATCAAAAGGAGCATACAATTAAACCGCAATTTAACCGTGATAATCGTCGGGATACGGGCCCGCGCGTAAATAATCGGATTTTTGCTAAATCCGTCCAGGTAATTGATGAAAATGGCCAAAATTTGGGCGTTATGCAGACGTCTGATGCGCTGAATATGGCGATGGATTCGGGGCTGGATTTGGTTGAAATCAGTTCAAATGGCACAACGCCGATTGTTAAAATAATGGATTTTGGCAAGTACAAGTACGAGCAGAAAAAACGCGCGTCCGAGGCCAGAAAAAATCAGAAAAACGTCGGAATCAAAGAAGTTTGGGTCAAACCGTTTATCGAAGAAAACGATTTGAACATCAAAATGAAAAAAGTTTTTGAATTCTTGGACGAAGGGAACAAAGTAAAAATCGCCGTGATGACACGTGGTAACAAACGGGTTTTGGCGCGTGGCAAAGATGCCGTGCCTGAATTGTTTGCGCATATTGTCCAGATTATTGGCGATCGTGGGACTTTGGAATCAAAATCAAAGCCCGATGAACGCACGAAATCTATTATAATTGCACCTGCGAAATAAAAAACGCCCAATTGGGCGTTTTTTTGATTAACGAAAAGATTTGCATCCGGTTGATTTTGAATTATAATGCGCTGGATGGCGAAGGATAAATTATTCATTCTTGCATTTTTTACAGAATGCAAAAACGAATGATTTTTCTTCGCGTTTAACAGTAACAAAAAACATGGAGAAAAATATGTTATTTGGTTTATTTAACAAAGGTGAAAAAACTCACTTGAATAACCCAGTTGCGGTTGAAATCCCGTATGGTGATGAAACACTGCGTCTGGAAACAGGTCGCATGGCCAAGCAGGCCAACGGCGCAGTTTTGGCAACAATGGGCGGAACAATGGTTTTGGCGACGGTCTGTGCGGAAAAGACCGCGGTCGAAGGCCAAGACTTTTTCCCATTAACCGTTGATTACCAGGAAAAATTTGCGTCTGCGGGCCGTATCCCAGGTTCGCGTGACCGGCGCGAGGGCAAGGCATCGACCGCAGAAACATTGACTGCGCGTTTGATTGACCGCCCAATTCGTCCGCTGTTTCCGGAAACATTCAAAAACAAAGTTCAAATTGTTGTCCAAGTGTTTTCGTATGACCGCAAAAACCAGCCTGATATTTTGGCGATGATTGCTGCATCTGCGGCGTTGTCTTTGTCTGGTGTGCCGTTCGCAGGCCCGATTGGCGCGGCGCGTGTTGGTTATGCGGATGGGAAATATATCCTGAATCCGTCCAAACGTATGGTGGAAGATTCTGAAATGGATTTGGTTGTTGCAGCGACCAAAGACGGTGTGTTGATGGTTGAATCAGAAATTGGCGAATTGGATGAAAAAACGGTTCTGGGCGCGGTTAAATTCGGTTTTGATGCGCAACAGGATGTTATCCGTGCAATTAACGAATTGACGGATGCGGCCGGCAAAGAACGCTGGGCTGTGCCCGAAAAATCGGCTGAATATGTCGCGATGGAAAAAGATTTCGAATCTTTCGCGGCTGAAATCGAATCAGCACTGCAAATCAAGGAAAAATTAACGCGTTTGGATACATTGGCCCAGATTCATGTCGCGGCCAAGGCGCGCATTCCTGAATTGTTCCCGGATACAACCGTGGCCACATCTACGTTGGAATCCGCGGCGGATGAAATTATTGAAAATATTACTGCGCGTATTATGCGTGGCAATATCTTGGCCGGCAAACCACGTATTGACGGCCGTGATACAAAGACAGTTCGTCCGATTGAAATCGAATTGGGCGTATTGCCACGCGCACATGGATCTGCGTTATTCACACGTGGCGAAACCCAGGCGTTGGTGTCTTTGACATTGGGCGGCGGCAAAGATGCTTTGCCGATTGAAAGCCTGGATGGCGAAGAAGAACGCGATTTTATATTGAATTATAATTTCCCGGGATATTCGGTTGGCGAATGCAAAGGGTTAAAATCCCCCGGGCGTCGCGAAATTGGACACGGTAACCTGGCATGGCGTGCGTTGCATCCAATGGTGCCCAGCCGTGAAAAATTCGACTATGTTATCCGCGTAGTGTCCGATATTTTGGAATCGAATGGGTCTTCGTCGATGGCGACAACATGCGGCGCAACGTTGGCGATGATGGATGGCGGTGTGCCATTGACTCGTCCGGTTGCGGGTATCGCCATGGGCTTGATAAAAGAAGGCGATGATTACGCCATCTTGACCGATATTTTGGGCGATGAAGATCACTTGGGCGACATGGATTTCAAAGTAACCGGTACCGACCAGGGTATTACCGCATTACAGATGGATATTAAAATCACATCCATTACATTTGAAATCATGGAACATGCACTGGCCCAGGCGCGCGATGGTCGTATGCACATTTTGGGCAAAATTGAAAAGGCTATCAAGGCACCACGTGATCACGTGTCTGAATACGCGCCCCAGTTATATACCATGAAAATCAATCCTGAAAAAGTCCGCGATGTTATCGGCAAAGGCGGTTCTGTTATCCAGGCTTTGACGCGCGAAACAGATACCCAGATTGACTTGGAAGATGACGGAACGGTTAAAATCATGGCCACAACGCGCGAAAACGCGGATGCAGCAATCGCACGTATCAAAGATATCGTGGCTGAACCCGAAGTCGGCATGATTTATCCGGGCGTTGTGTCTGGGGTCAAAGATTTCGGATTGTTTGTAAAGATTTTGAACGGTTTTGAATCCATGGTTCATATTTCTGAAATCACAGGTGACAGAATCGCAAAAATCGAAGACACAAAAATCAAAGAAGGCGACAAAGTATTTGTCCGCTATCTGGGTGCCGACAAGCGTGGTAAAACACGTATGTCTATGGTTGGTATCGACCAGAAAACAGGTGCCGAAATCAAAAAATAATCGCATTATGGTGCGCCCATCGGGGCGCATCATGATATTTTTACGGGGGAAATACAAATGGATATGGAATCTTTGATGGCCCAGGCCAGCGCACTGCAAGACAAAGTAACCGCAGCCCAGGAAAAATTGGCAACAATGCATGTCAAGGGCATTGCGGGCAATGGCGCGGTTGTTATCGATATGTCGGGCAAATACGATATGAATTCGATACAAATCAGCGATGAATTGGCATCGCGCGGTGGTGCGGCTGTGGCGGAAATGGTGGGGTTGGCGTATAATGATGCCAAATCCAAAGCGGACGAGTTAATCGACCGCGTAATGGGTGAAGCCACCGCCGGTGTTCCGATGCCGTAATAAAAAACTGGACAAGTGGTAAAAAATCATTTAAGATTCAGCCACTGTTTCGGATGTTTAGCTCAGTTGATTAGAGCATCTCGTTTACACCGAGAGGGTCGGGGGTTTGAGTCCCTCAACATCCACCACAAAATTTCGTTAGCGAACGCAGTGAGCTTAAGAAATTTTAGTGCCACACGAAGCCTTGCGCGAAGTGTGGCTTTTTCATTACTGTTGCTGTGATAAAAAATTCCATGCGCCACATTGCACGAAGTGTGGCTTTTTCATTACCGCACTACGGCAAAGATTTCCACACGAAGCCTTGCGCGAAGTGTGGCTTTTTTATTTCATATTCCTTGCCTTATTTTTATTTATTGTTTATGATTGGTTTGAATTCACAGGGATGTGGGTTCGGGTCTTTCAAAACCCTTAACACGCGGTGCGATTTGCATCGTAATCCATTTCGCAGATGGTGCATTTCGCATCGTTATGCCCGACGTTTTGGTCGGGCGTCTGGTGTTATACAACAGGTTTTACCAAAAGCATCGGGATCATTCGTGTTATGATTTTGAAAACGCCCGACCGCCATTTCTGTGGCGGTTAATTTTTATAATGGGGTTAATATCATGAAGATTTCGGTCATTATACCTGTGTATAATTGCGCGCGTTACATTCGCCAAACATTGGATTTAATTCGGACACAAAATTTTGATTCACGTGAAATTGAAACGATTATTTACCTGGATGGTTGCACGGACACAACCGCCGATGAGGTTGCAATATATGCAAAGCAATATCCAAAATTTAATCTGCGGGCGATTCGCGCGGATGTAAATATGGGGCCATCAAACGCGCGTAATGCGGCACTGGCCATCGCGCGAGGCGAATATATTCACTTTATGGATGCAGACGATGTAATAAATACTGATTTTTATAAAAGTTTATATGATGCCGCAACGCGCACTGATTCAGATGTTGCCGTGTCGTCTTTCTTTCATGAACGTTGGCCGAATGACAGTGTTATTTTCGACCAAGAAATTGTACTTGGCATGTTACAGGATAAAATGGATGCAACACACGTGGATACAGCGGGATATTCATGGCGATATTTAATTCGACGCGCGTTTTGGGAACGCAACCATTTCGCATTTCCAACCGATATGAAATATTGCGAAGATTTATTGTTAATGAACCGGGTTGTTTGTTATTCAAACCGCTTGGTGTTGGTTCCAGGTGCAAAATATTTGTATAAATTCAGACCGAATTCATTGCTGACCACGCACAGCACGCGAAAATTACAGAACGTATATTATAACCGTGCGCGCGCGGATGTATATGTCTTTTTGGCTCAATACGATTTAAGTCGTGGCGTTGTGACACGTGGGCGTACTTATTGGCGGTTGTTTGGCTTTATTCCCGTTGTTATTGCGCGACGCGATAAAAACCGCACGAAAACATGGTATTATTTATTTGGCATAATTCCGTTTATGTGCGTACGCAATAAAAACATAACACGATTGTGGAAATTATGATTTACCACATCAAGAAACGAATAAATTGCGCCGTCGATAAAAATTTTATATAATTTCCACTTGGAAATCACACAAAGGGGAAAATATGAAAAAAATATCGGTTTTAATTGCGTCAATGTCTGTATTGGCGGCGTGTACAACAATAAATCCATACACGGGTCAATCCCAAACTTCAAAGGCCGTTTGGGGCACTGCGATTGGCGCGGCAACAGGCGCGGCGACGGGTGCATTGGTATCCAATAACCGCGGCGCGGGCGCATTGGTTGGCGGATTGGCCGGCGCGGCGGTTGGCGGTGGCGTTGGATACTATATGGACACGCAAGAGGCCGAATTACGCGCCGAATTGGCATCAACCGGTGTCAGTGTTATTCGTGATGGTGACAATATTCGTTTGGTTATGCCGGGAAATATTACTTTCAAAACAGATTCTGCGGATATAAATGCAGGCTTTTATTCGACGTTAAATTCTGTGGCCAAAGTATTAAACAAATACGATAATTCCACGGTTATGGTTATGGGATTTACCGACAGTACTGGTGCAGACGCACATAATCAAATGCTGTCTCAAAGTCGTGCGAATGCGGTTGCTGCGTACTTGCAGGGCCAAGGCGTCAAATCGACACGATTTGAAATTTTGGCAATGGGCGCATCAAACCCAATTGCGGATAATTCAACCGCCACCGGTCGTCAACAAAACCGTCGTGTGGAAATCAAGATTATTCCAAACAAATAAAATAAAACCCGCATCGCGGGTTTTATTTTTTATTATTCAAACGTAATTGGCCACATGCGCTGCCTATATCATTGCCACGTTCCCGCCGTATGCGTGTGTGGATGACGTTTTTGATTAAAATATCTTGGAAACGATGAACTGCGTTGCCCGATGGTGATACAAAATCGCGTTCATCAACCGCATTCCACGGGATTAAATTCACCATACAGTTTTTGCCGCGCAACAAATCCGATAACTTTTCGGCATATTCGGGTGTGCAGTTTAATAAAACGGGTTCGCCATTTTCGCCGCGCACCGCCAACAGTATATATTCAATCATCAGTTGCCTATTATGCAGGCCTGAAAATTCAAACGCCGCATCCAACACCGCGTCCAGATGATATTTATTGTTAATCGGCATAATTTGACTGCGTAATTCGTCGGTTGGCGCATGCAGTGAAATCGCCAGGTTTATCGGCCGTCCCCATTCGGTCAGCGCGCGAATTCCCGGCACAATTCCGCATGTTGAAACAGTTATTTTTCGCCAACCGATTCCCATATCTGAATTGGCGCGTTCGATAAATCCGATAACATTTTCAACGTTTTGCAGTGGCTCGCCCGTGCCCATAACGACTATGTGGGACACGTCGCCATTATTTGCATCGCCGTTTGGACGAATGGGGCGGGGCGATGTGTGGTCGTTGCGCAGTTCCCACTGGGCGACCAAAATTTGAGAATAAATTTCATTTACTGTTAAATTGCGCTTTAATCCCAACAATGTGCTGGCGCAGAATTTACACCCCATGGCGCATCCAGCCTGGGAACTGACGCATACACTGTTTCCATAACTTGTGCGCATCAACACGCATTCGATTTGTTCGCCATCCCCCAATTCCAATAAAAATTTAGTCGTCTGGCCATCGGACGATTCCAGTTTTTTTACCACCCGCACAGGCAAAGTCTGGGCGACCGCGTCCAAATCGCGGCGCAACATGTCCGGCAAATTTTTCATAGATAAAAAATCAGGCGCACCACGATTTAACCAATCGCGAATTTGCTTTGCGCGAAATCGTGGCTGGCCCATTTGGGTAACATATTCGACCAATTCGGCATCTGTAAAATTAAATAAAATCGGTTTCATAATTCGTATCTGTCATCGTTAATAACAACAACGGCTTTGCGGCGCAGTTGTTTTAATTGTTGGTCTGCTATGAACATAGCCTGTTTGAATTTTGCGTTTTGTTCAATTGCGTCATCCAGTTTTCCATACTCGTCCGTGCGGCGCGTGTCACACACAAGTAACACAGATCTATCAACCACCGGCGACCATGTTAATTTTGCCAATCCCACAACGCGGTCGCGAATGTCCGCCGCCAGTTCGTACTGCACCGCCGTGAATTTTTGCGGTGCGCCACCCAAATCGCGCGCCATTTGCATCGCGTCATCGCATGATTTTGGCTTGGTTAATTTTGCGGCCACATCCGCGGGAATATTGACCAAGCGTACGATTGTCATTTCAATGGGCAAACCTTGTTCGCGTGCGATTTCGTTACGCATATTGGCAATATCAGAATCTGTTATTTCGACGGTTGGCAATACGGTGCGTGCGACAACAATCTGCCACGCAATTTCAGCGCGCAGTGCCGATTCTGCCATTGCGCGTTCGGTTGCCGACATTTCGCCCAGGTTCATTTTTTTTAATTCTGTATCCACAGTTTCATCATCGGGCACCGCACCAAAATTTTGTGCGTATGCAATTTTAACACTGTCGTCGATTATATTTTGCAACGCAATGCGGCGATTATCTGTGGATGTTTGGCCTTGTTTGTTCATCAGTGACACACGCGCGGTTACATCTGCATCGGTAATGGGCGCGCCATTAACAGACGCCACAACGGATGCGGCATACCCAGGCATACAAAATATTATCCCCAACAATCCAACAAGTAATTTTTTCATATAAAAATCCTTTCCTTTTTTAATATTGTTGGCCATCGATACTCATGCCGAATCTGAATTGGAACGACGTCGTACCAACATAGTCGTATTTTACAGCATTATCACGACGATATTCCACCGACAAATAATAGCAAGGATGCGTATAGAATATCCCGCCACCATGACGCTGGAATTGCCCATTTGTCATATTATACAGCGCATTAAATCGCAATGACCAACGGTCAGTCAATTGGATACCAATCCCCGCCATTAATTCATTTATACTGTCGTCTTGGGTATGGGAATCAATAAATTGTTGTGACCAGATGTGACCGATATTAATAAAATTGCGCGATGTTCCGATAATGGCCGATGTTTCCACGTGACGTGGCGATAAATCTTCGCGGGATAATCTGAAACGTGTTGCCAAATCAATCCATTTTGAATTGTCATACTCTATGCGGCCAACAAAATCAGATGCACCATTGTGAAATCCACTGTTGGGATCGGTATCTGCGCGTTCTGAAAAATCGTACGTCTGCCCCAAGAACACTTCAATCATTTGACCAGATTGATTGAACGCGGAATACCGCATACCATAATCGGCATACGTTCCATTTTCCCACAAATCCAGCCCAGAAAATCTGTTGTCAGAAAACAAAGTCGTGTCGGATAAAAATGTACCGGCTGAATCATTGTTAAATGTAAATTGGTCTTCCCCAGTGCGGCGCATTGCGGTAAAGCGTGCGCGTGGCTCGATAACATGGGTCCAATTATCAGACGGGCGGAACAAAGGCAATCCCCATTCGACATATCCGCTGGGTAAAAATCTGTCTTTTAATCCGGAAAAATCCGCAACATCAACAATGTCTGTGTGATAAAAATTATAAACGTCGTATCGTGCAGATACGCTTGCGGTTATTCTGTTGCCGCCCCACAAAGTCCAAGGTGAAACAATTCGCGCATCGCCAACCAAACGCTGGGACGCGGTCCCATCGCCCGATATTCCCAATACGTCCGCATTTAATTTTACGTATGTTTCTTTGAACAAAGGTGCGGTTTGGTATGTCGCACGCACGTTTGGCAAAATGTTCCCAGACGGCACAGAATATTGCCCGGTTGTGGCACGCAATTCTTGGAATATGTGTGCGTCCGCAACGACATAGCCTGATTCGCCAAACAATTCAATTGTTGCGCCTGAATCCAAATATGGTTGATCTTCGTAAAATCCGTATTTTTGCAGAAAAGTTTTATCAGACGCGCGTTCCAAATATACGGTTGCACGTGCATAATCGCCCAATTCAATTACATCGTTGTTAAAAATATACCAACGATCTTCGCCATCGCGATTGTGCGTATATGCGCCCTGGGTGCGATATTGCGAATGATTCAAATTTAATCTGTGTTCGATTTGGAATAAAGGATTTTCTTTGGTTAAAATCGATGATGTAAAGGTCAAATCATGGGTATCAGAAAAACTGATGTACAGCGGGATATTAATCTGAGTTCCCATATTATTCGTTGAACCAAAATCAGGCATTAAAAAACCACTTTTATGTTTAATACCTGGGTCGGGCATTTCGAAAAACGGCAACCAAAACACAGGAATATCGTATGTTCGCAACACAGGGCTGTAAAAACGCAACATACGACTTTCCATATCATGCGTAATTTTTTTTGTAGTGATTGTCCATGCGTCCCCAAAAGCGTCACAGTTATCGCATGCGGTAAATGTGGCATCGTATGCGATTGTGTCGATACCGCTGCGGACTATGTTATCAGATTCGACATATACATGGTCGCCCAGCCACAGTTTTATATCGCTGCCGGATAAATTTTCGCCATTTTTGGACAGATACGAATCGGTCAAAGTCATTCTTTGGCCGGATTGATTTACGATTTCTGTATCGCCAGATGTTTTGATGGTTTCAGATTTTACATCGTATTCAATTTTATCTGCGGTGATTGTTTTTGGTGTATCGGTATCAACCGACATAGCGTTTGCGACAATCGGTGCGAATACAGACATTAAAAATGGAATCAATTTCTTCATTTTTTACACAATATAAACACCAAAACGCCCAACACTGCAAACACACCAAAGGCCAAAATTGCGAATTGTGATACACTTTCAATCATATTGGACAGCGACATATACATCGACATTACCACCGCCATTGCGGCCACAGCCACCGCAGGCGCAAAACTTGCGCGACGCCGCAACAATGAAGAACGCAACAAAATTAACGCACATAACACCGCCAACACCAAATTCATAACAGGCCCCAAAAACCGACTGCTTAATTCCGCCAACACCATTTTATGTTGATCTTTGGTTGGGGAGTTCAATACATAATCTATTAAATCATTTGTTGGCACACGCCGCACACGGAAAGAAGATTCACCACCTTTGTCCGCGACATTCAAATCCATATCAAAACTGTCAAACGTGCCCGTTGTCAGCGTGTCGCCCGCCGCCTGCAAAGAACCATTTGTCATAACAATCGACAGCCCCCGCGCCGTGGATATTAATTTGCCTTTTTCGGCAAATATGGTCACAGGTGCGCTTTCGTCACGCATATCAGATAACATCACTTGACTTAAATCATGCCCCGATACCTTATCCACATACACCACCAGCCCGCGCGTAATCTGGGTGAATGCGGATTCTTGTAATTTCATATGCGCCAAACCGTAACGTAAATTCCATTGTGTTGAATAAAACATAGACTGGGTCTGTGGCACAATCCACAAATTTAACACCAAATGCAGCGCGGTCAGCACCCCCGCCAATACGATGGCCGGGCGTGCAATTTGTCGTGGTGATAATCCAGACGCCGCCATAACTGTAACTTCATTGTCTGAAATCATTTTATTATAAACGAAAATCACCGCGATAAATGTTACGAACGGGATTATGATGGACATAATAAACGGCACCATCAACATGGTTAATCCCAAAAAACTGGTTAATTCCACGCCATAGTTCAGCAAGAATTTCATCATGGACATAATCTGCATCATCCATGCCAAACCCGTCAGAACCAACAACAGCATTATAAAAATCGCGATCAATTGACGCGTAAAATATCTGTTCAGTATTCTCATATTTCGCAGTATAAAGCCCAAAACACACACCGTCAAATTATATTTATGAAAAATTCCAACTAAAAATATGAAAAATTGCAGATTTTTCTTGCATTTATTCGATTCGGATTAAATAATACAGATGTTCTTAAAAGTTTTTTTAGGGGCGGGGTTGAAAAACCCCGCCCTTTGAGTAAAAGCGACATACAAAACAAAATCAGAAGGAGAAAAGCAAAATGTCTTTTGTTTCTATGCCCCGCCAGGATTTGTTATTGGCCATTGATTCTTTGGCCCAAGAAAAACAAATTGACCGCGAAATCGTTATTGAATCGCTCGAGGCTGCTATTGCCAAAATCGCGAAACATAAATACGGTGAAGAATTTAATATCACTGCGGAAATTGACCGTAAAAATGGCGCGATTCACGTAAAACGTTTGTTCGAGGTTATCGAATCCCCAGAATCACGGGGCGAAGAATACGACGCGAATACAATGCTGACGGTGGATGCGGCAAAAAAATACGCCAAAAATCCCCAGGTTGGCGACATCGTCGAAGATACTTTGCCTGAACCTGAATTTGGTCGTATGGCGTTTCAAACCGCACGCCAGATTATGACTGCGCGTGTTCGCGATGCTGAAAAGGGTCGCCAATACGAAGAATTCAAAGATAATATCGGTGACATCGTAAGTGGCGTTGTAAAACGCATCGAGTTTGGCAACGTATTCGTTGATATCAATGGCAAAGCCGAAGGTTATATCAAAAGCAGCGAATTAATCCCAGGCGAACGTTTGGCGGTCGGTGATCGTGTCCGCGCATTGATTATGGATGTTGCGCGTTCCAATACCGGTCCCCAGATTTTCCTGACACGTACCCATCCGATGTTTATGGAAAAATTGTTTGTCCAAGAAGTGCCTGAAATTTACGAAGGCATCATCAAAATTAAATCTGTTGCACGCGCCCCCGGCAGTCACGCTAAAATCGCGGTTGAAACCCAGGATCCATCCATTGACGCGGTTGGTATGACCGTCGGTATCAAAGGAACACGTATCCAGCCTGTGATTAACGAATGTCACGGCGAAAAAATCGACGTTATTTTGTATTCCGAAGACCCGGCTGTATTCATCGTCAATGCGATGCAACCGGCCAAAGTCGCAAAAATCATCGTTGATGAAGATACGCGCACGGCCGCCGTTGTGGTTAATGAAGACCAGCAATCTTTGGCCATTGGTCGCCGCGGTCAAAATGTGCGTTTGGCGTCTCAATTAACGGGTTGGAATATCGACGTTATGAACGAACAAACCGAACAAGAACGCCGCGCCCGCGAAGTCAAAGAAAAAACAGAATTATTTATTTCTGCGCTGGACGTTGATGAAATGTTGGCGCATCTGTTGGTGACCGAAGGTTTCCGTACAATCGAAGAAATCGCATTTGTGGATATTTCTGAATTGGAAACAATCCAGGGATTCAATACAGAATTGGCAACTGAATTGCAGAATCGTGCCAAAGCATACCTGCAAAAACAGCAAGAACAATATAAAGAAGAAGGTCACAAACTGGGCATGTCGGATGATTTGTTAAACTTTGATTTTATCAAACGTCCGATTATAATGCAGTTGGGTAACGCAGGAATTAAATCTTTGTCCGATTTGGCTGATTTGGACACAGACGAATTAATCGAAATCTTGGGCGAAGATACCATGAGTCCCCGTTTGGCCGGTCGCGTGATTATGAAGGCACGTGAATTGGCATACGGCATAACCCAAGGTGACGAATAATTTTAACGGAGTATATTTATGGCGACATTAACACTTGGAAAATCTGTTACTATTGACGCGGTACAAAGCAAAAAGGGTGATTCTGTATTCGTAGAACGCCGCCGTCGCGTTGTTGCGCCGGGCAGCAAAGAATTACGCGAAGAACCCGTCGCGCCCGCCCAGTCGCACAATGCGGCTGATGAAAAATTGCGTGCTGTGTTGGAAGCGGCGCGTGCCCGCGAAGAAGAACGCCGGCAAAAGGCCGCGGCCGAAGCCGCCGCAACCGCCGCGCGCGAGGCAGAAATAGAACGTGAAAATCGCGAGTACGAGCAGGTCAAAGAACAATTGGCCGCGCGTGAAAATAATGTCGCCAATACCGCATCCGCCGAAGAAGTTGTGACGCGCGCACCCGCCCAGCAGGCAAAAAAACAACACGTGCAATCGCAACGTAATCGTCAAAATCATGATGACGATGATGATATGACTGCGACGCGTACGTCTAAATTCGGCAATGGCAAAAAAGAATTCAAAAAAACGGGCAAAATATCATTGCACGATATTGTAATCGGGGGCGAAGATGACGATGACGAAATTGGTCTGCGCGGTGCAAATCGCCGTCGGTCCGAAGCGTCATTAAAACGTTTCCGTGAAAAAGCGCGTGCGGTGTTTTCTGCCCCGCAAAAGGTTGAACATGTTGTGACCCTGGGCGATACGATAACCGTCAAAGATTTGGCGGCCGCCATGGCTGAAAAGGTTGGCAATGTTATCAAAAAATTGATGGAAATGGGTATGATGGCATCACAAAATCAAACGATTGATGCGGATACGGCCGAGTTAATCGCAACCGAGTTTGGTGCGCGTGTTAAACGTGTTGATGTCAAACCGTACGCAGATCAATTGGAACGCCAACCAAATCCAGAAAATATGCAACCGCGTTCGCCGGTTGTTACCGTGGTGGGACACGTTGATCACGGAAAAACGTCTTTGTTGGATGCGTTTCGTAATGCAAATGTTGCCGCGCGCGAGGCGGGCGGTATTACCCAGCATATTTCTGCGTATGAAGTCAAAACAAATTCAGGCGCAATGATTACGTTTTTGGATACACCGGGCCACGAAACATTTACTGCTATGCGCGCGCGTGGTGCCCAGATGGCGGACATAGTTGTTTTGGTTGTCGCGGCAAATGATTCAATTATGCCCCAAACAATCGAGGCCATTAACCATATTCGTGCCGCGAAAGTACCATTTATCGTTGCTATTAATAAAATCGATTTACCCGATGCCGATCCAACGCGCGTTAAAACAGACCTGTTACAGCAAGAGGTTCAAGTCGAAGAATTGGGTGGCGACGTCCAGTGCGTGGAAATTTCCGCCACCAAACATATTGGATTGGATAAATTGGAAGATGCCATTTTATTACAGGCCGGTATCATGGATTTGCGCGCCGATCCAGATATGCCCGCGGTCGCATACGTGGTCGAGGCGAAAATGGAACGTGGCCTGGGGGCAACAGCAACCATTTTAATGCGCCAAGGTACATTAAGCATCGGCGATGTATTCGTTGTTGGTGAAACGTATGGTCGTGTGCGTGGATTAATTAATTCATCTGGCGAACGTGTGAAATCTGTCAAACCCGGCCAGCCGGCTGTTGTTCTGGGGCTGAATTCGGTTGCACGTGCGGGCGATGAATTGCATGTTATGGAAACCGAGGCTCAAACGCGCGAGGTTGCCGCATATCGTGCGCAAAAGGCCAAAGATCGTGCGAACGCGGTCAAACGTTCTTCGTTGCAAGAATTGTTTGCCAAACGCGATGAAACGAAAAAATTGGTATTGCCGATTGTTCTGCGCGCCGATGTCCAGGGCAGTGTAGAGGCCATCACCGATATGTTAAAAGACATTCATACCGACAAAGCATCAGTCGAAATTTTATCTGCGGGCGTCGGTCAGATTACAGAAGGCGACATCCGTTTGGCGTCTGCATCGGGTGCGGTTATAATCGCGTTTAATGTTCGTGCGGATTCAGCCGTGCGTGATATGGCGCGTAATTCCGGCGTTGATATTCGTTATCACAGTGTTGTGTATCGCATCACGGACGAAATCAAAGAAATCTTGTCTGGTAAATTGGCGCCTGAACGCAAAGAAAACTTTATCGGATATGCCGATGTTATCGCGTTATTTACGGTTGGCAAAGGCGTCCGCGTTGCGGGTTGTCGTGTGACCGAAGGCGTGATTAAAAAAGACGCATTTGTGCGCTTGCTGCGTGATAACGTGGTTATTTACGATGGAAAAATTGGCGAACTGCGTCGTGAAAAGAATGAAGTTCGTGAAGTATCCGGGGCCGGCGTTGAATTCGGTATGTCATTCGACAAATACAATGACCTGAAAGAAGGCGACCGTGTCGAATGTTACGAGGTTGAAGAAATTCGTGCCCAATTGTAATTAAAAATACCGCCAATTGGCGGTATTTTTATTTGTCGTCAAACGGATTTTCATCTTTTTTATATTCAATCACAATTGGTAAATGTTCCCATTTCAAAGCAGACGCGATTCCACGACGCAGATATCGCGTATATGATTCTGGAATGTCAGACGCCCCGCCAACATTTATCGTGATTTTCATCGGATGCCGCCCCGTTTGGCGTGCGAATTTAATTTTCATCGGACGCTTTAACCGTGACATAGGCGGTTGCCGATCTGCGACCAGTTTTTCAACAATGCGATTAATCAAACTTGTTGGTGCATCAGTATTTGATATATCCCATTGTTCGTATATCCGACGGAACATATTTTTAACCCCGCTGCCGGTTTCGGCGGATATTGCCAATATCAGCGGTTTGATTATTTGATGAAAAGAATTTGTAAATTGATGTTTTAATTTCAGCAACTTTTCATCGCGTAACTCTGGCGCAACCAAATCCCATTTGTTTAATGCGACACATAAAATTTTGCCTGCGTCATATACACGTGCAGCAATTCCCAACGCCTGGTTTTCAATGTTACGCGTGGCATCAACAACCAAAATCACAACATCAGATTTTTCAATCGCATCCAACGATTTTAACGCAGACAAAGTTTCCACGTCATCTGTCACGCCCGCCTTGCGGCGCAGCCCGGCCGTATCCATAAGCACGATGTTACGCCCATAAAAATTGGTTGGAATTTTTACAGTATCGCGTGTAATTCCCGGCGCATCAATAACAATTTGACGCTTTTGCCCCAATACCTGATTTACCAAAGTGGATTTTCCGACGTTTGGTTGGCCCATAATGGCGATTTTCAGTTTTTGTGGCGCATCGGTTGCATTCGTAATTTTTGACTCAACTGGATTAATTTTATCGATAAAATCATATATCGCATCAAATCCGATTTTATGTTCTGCGGAAACAGGGTGCGGTGCGCCAAAACCCAATTTGTAAAAATCATTCAAATCCGCCATACGGCGTCCTGATTCAGCCTTGTTCGAGATTAACATCACAGGCGCCCGGGTTTTACGACGTACCGCACGTGCCCAATCCATATCGCCCGGCATTAATCCCACGCGTCCATCAACCACGAACAACACAGCGTCCGCCCCGGCAATGGCATCCATTGCCATCGTGGTGGAATCCGCCGCAATCCCGGATTTGGCATTTTCCAGCCCGGCTGTATCAACAATTTCCCACGCACGGTCACGCATGTTGCCTGATATTGTGTCGCGTGTGACGCCTGGGCGATCATGCACCAACGCATCGCGTGTCCCCGTCAGGGCATTAAACAAAGTCGATTTGCCGGTATTTGGCCGGCCTGCTATTATCAGTTTTGGCATAACTTTTTCCATTGATTTTTTTTAATTATAAAGCAAAAATATAAATAATCAAATGGGGGTATGAAATGATGAAAAAAATCAAAAATGGTTTAAAGAAAATCCGTGATTTGATAATTAATCCAAAACGCTATTTTACCAAAATTGTCGCCGACGGCAATATGGAAGAAGCGATGTTAAAGGCGTTTATATACGGTCTTTTGGGCGGATGCTTGGTATTGTTACTGCGGTTAATTGGCGGTGCAACAATCACGATTGGTTCTGTATTCACCGCGTTAATCATTGTCCCGGTTTTGGCGGTCGCATTATTGTTTGTGCTGGGCGGATTGATGATGTTGGTATCTGAAATTACCGGTGGCGAACGTGATTGGGAAATTGCGATAAAGGGTTTGGCGTCTGTATTTTTTGTTTATCCAGTTGTGTTGGTTTTGAATGCTTTGGCGTTTAATTGCATATCAATGTGGATAATCAGTTTGATTGTAGATGCGTATGTATTGTTCTTGTTTTATAACATTGCGCTGTATTGCATGCGCGGCAAACGCAGTAACGTATTAATTGTAATTGCGATATTTGCGTTATTTTTAATCACGGTTTATGCGACAGATTACCGTATTGGATGGTTTATGTTGAAAAATACCAGCGCGACTTTATCGTGCATGCTGTAACTGTTGGCTTGATTTTTATCGCGTTTTGTGATATAATCGGGTCACAAACATATTGGAATTGGGCGCACACATCCGTGCGCCCGATTTTTTTAACAGTCGTGGCTTTTGCCACTTTTTTTTACATAAAAAACAAAAGGATTTTTTGATGTATAAAATAACATACACGGGTGACGGATCTACGCATGAATACCCATTTACATTTCCTTATTTCCAAGACGCAGATATAAAAATTTCTGTAAATTCCCAATTGTTGGATTCGGGGCATTATACCATCGTGCCAACACCGGATTCCACAATGGACGGCAGATACGCAGGTGGCCGCATTGTATTAACCGATACGCCAAACATTGGGGCGGTTATCAGTATCTGGCGTAAAATCGAACTGACGCGCACGGTTGATTATCAACCAACTTTGCCAATCAGCACAGCCAGTTTGAATGCAGATTTTAATTTTTTGATGGAATATCTGCGTGACATCTATGATATTGACGGACACGCAGCAAATATTGAAAACGGCATGCAATTTTTGGATTCTGTCCAAGCCCAAATCACAGAAATCGGGGATTTAAGTGAATTGGCGCGTAAATCTGATTTGCCGGATTTAACAGAATATGCCAAACTTAACGAAGTTCCAAATGCTGCAAATTTTGCGCCAGTAACCCATACGCATGAAAATTATGTAACGAATTCCGAGTTCGAGCAGACAATTTCTGAAATATCTGAAAGCACATTGCAATTTGACGAAGACGATGAACCAGATGTCGTGGTAAAAACTCAATTGCCAACGGCTGCAAATAATTATACATGGTATCGACTGTACAAATCAGGCTGGGTAGAGCAGGGTGGTATCGCGCCCGCATCCCAAGATCTTGAATTGGTAACGGTGACAATCCCGGTTGCAATGCAAAATTCCACGTACGGCGTTTTGGTGACCAATATGACACCTGAATCGACGCATTCTGGGCATTATGGCATGACGGTTATTTATGCCAAAAGCCAAAATCAGTTCCGTATAGCATCAATTTCATCAAATTTATTGGGGTTCGCATGGTTTATCCAGGGCCCATCTATCCAAACACAGTCATAAATTATAATTAATCTGAAATAATTTCGCCATTTTCGGCGTTTATTTTCATATCCCCAACAGATATGATTTTGTTGCTGTATATTGGTGCGACCTGGTTCTTTACCGGTGTCCGCCAATATACCGCGCCGTCGGTTGTGCGAATCGCATACAGGTTATTATCCGTTGCCACCACAAACGCGACGTTATCCATCACAATAAATGGTACGGCAACCCCGATATTAACACACCACTTTTTATCCCCAGACGATGTATTAATACGACAAAATGCATCACCCAATCCGCCGACATACAGCGCACCTTTATGTATAACCAGTGGCGCAATAATATCAACAATTGACGCACCGCCGGTCATATTGCTGTGACGGAACACATCGGCAATCCAGATTATTTTGCGTGATTTTGGCGCGATTTTTACAACCTCGCCCGTGGTTAAACCCGCATACACATATCCATTTGCACAGATTGGCGATTGATTGCTTTGTACAGAATTATTCGTTGGAAATCCGCTGAAAATTTTTCTGTCCCCATCCCAGATTACATTGGATGAATCTTGGGTGTATGGGCATTCAGGCGCGTCGGTCGAATCAATTGTATCCGGCAGATTTTCAACAGTTGCGTCCATCACGCGAATGTCATTTGTATTAAATACAGGCGTGCGCACACCCGGCAAAATCGGGTCGTGTTCCGCACATCCCGACAACACTACGGCACATAATGCAGCGATGAAAAATCTGTACGCGTGTCTCATTTTTTATCTTAATGCCTGGGCAGATGCCGAAATCATGGCCGGCGCGTCCGCATCATTAATGATCACATCCAGCCATTTATTTGCGTTTTCCCGATCCCCATCCGCCAGATATTTTTGTGCGACCATCAAACGCGATGTGTAATAATAAGGCGAATTTTTTGTGTCCAACGGATGCAAATAATCTTCCATCGCGGTGGCGGTCATATCATCGCCACGCAGCCCCACAATGTGCAAGCGTGCCAAATCGCGAAAATCGCGCGCATGGCCATCATTTGCCAATTTTTCCAGATGTTCAATATTTCCATCCAACAAATACGCTTGGAACAACGCCAGGTCGGCCGTTGCGCCACCCGCGCTTTCTGCGACTGCATTCAGCATATTTGCATCAACGTTTTGTATGGCCAATTCATAATTTTCTGCGATTGCCAATTTATGTGCGCGATGTGTCCGAACGCCAATCACCACAGCCGTCGCAACGATTAAAATTGCCAACGCGCCGGCGATAATATAGCGCGAATATTTTTTAATAAAAGCGGTTGTTTTTTCGTTATTAACTTCCTCCCATACCTCGCGGTACAGGGCGTCTTCGGCGTAATCTGCACGTGTTTTTTTCTGGGTCTTTGCGACTTTATTATTTCTTTCCAATATAGATGCCATGGTGATAACACTCCTGTATTATGGTGGCTTGATAAATCTTATTTTGTTGCTATACTATAAAAGATATGAAAAAGCAAATCAAGAACGCTTTGCCGGTTGTACAAAATCCCAGTCTGGTTGCGGTACGTGGTTCAAACGACGAAACCAGTCTGTCTCAATACATACAAAATATACAAAAATTCCCGATTTTGTCGGCCGAACAAGAATATGAATACGCAAAAAAATGGACTGAAAATCACGATTCAGATGCGGCCGAAAAACTGGTGGCCAGTCATTTGCGCATGGTTGTGTCGGTTGCGTATGATTTCAAAAATTACGGTGTGCCATTTGCCGATTTGATTGCCAGTGGTAACATGGGCCTGATGCAGGCTTTACAAAAATTCGACCCGGATAAGGGTTTTCGATTTTCTACCTATGCGATGTTTTGGATTCGCGCAGAAATATATGAAACCATTTTACAAAATTGGTCGATTGTGAAAATTGGCACATCTGCAAATCAAAAGCGTGTGTTTTTTGGGTTAAATCGGGCGCGGCGTGCGCTGGGGATAATGGATGGAAATTTATCCGATGACCAGGCAAAACAAATCGCGGATTATTTAAATGTGCCTGAAAACGATGTTAAACGTATGTCTATGCGTATGTCTGCACGTGATGTATCATTAAATACGCCCGTGCATTCGGACGAAGATTCGCGCGATGTTTTATCCAATATGCCGGACGAAAAAAATAATATCGAATCGGATATGGAGCAAGTCGAGTTTCGTCGCCGTGGATACGAATTATTAAAAAAACATTTGGACGAATTGCCCGCGCGTGATCGCGAAATTTTACGCGCACGTCGGTTGTCTGACCCGGTTGTAACATTGGAATCTTTGTCCCAAAAATACGGTATATCACGCGAACGCGTACGACAAATAGAAGAACGCGCATACAACAAACTGCGCGATGCGATATTAAAAGAAACCCAGGATTAAGTTATGAAATACATTTGCAAAAATATTTTTGCCGCGGGCATTATTGTGTTGTTTTCTGGGGCGGCGTCGCATGCGTTGGAATATAATGCGGGCGATTTCGGATTCAAATTATCTGGATATGCAACTGGTGGCGCGTTGGATTACGATTTTGATAACCCTGATTTTGTTGGCGATTGGCGCGTGCGTGGCGAAGTGGATTGGCGGGCAAACGATTCGAACAAATTGGGATTTGTGTATGCAATCGATGCCGCCGCCGTGGATGAAGATAAATTTCTGCGCGAAGGATTTACATATTGGCAAAACAGGGATGTGGGACGTTTTGAATTCGGTTTTACAGATTCAATTGCGCGAAAACTGGGGGTTGGATTGCCGGATGTTGGCGGGTTGCGCGTAAATGATAAACCGCTGTTTTATAAAAAAATCACACCAAACGGCCCTGTTATTTCGGATACAACATTAACAACCGGGCGTGGTGCGCTGCGGTTAAATTACGCAACCATGCCGATTGGTATGGCACAATATGGATTGTCGGTTGCGGGTCTGACCGATCATTATGATTACGCAATTGACGGCGCGGTAAAAATCCGCCAACCATCGGGCAAGGTTAAAACTGCATATACGTTTGGCGCATCATTTATGTCGCGCCCCGATGGATATCGTACGGACGCATATACCCCGCGCGTTTATGCAGATTGGCGCGCCCAGGTATCGGGCGGTATAAACATTCAATACAACAGTTGGATGTTCGGCACAACAGCACGACTGATTTATGATGAAAATCCCGTTGGCCCAATATCTGACGGATTGGCGGTTGGCACCGGCGTCAGTTACGATATTTTGAATTACAGCATATCATTAACATACATATTTTCCGACACAGGCGTATGGAATCGCGACGTGGATGATTATATGGATCATACGGCGATTGCTTCTTTCCGATATAAATACAGCGAAAATGTGGATATTTGGATGTCGGGCGGGCTTACCACAAAAACGCCGTTTATTGCGGTTGGATTACGTTTAACTCTGTAAAATTTTAATTGCGTTTTTGCAAAGGTTTTTGTATGTTTGTCGTGTGACAAAAGGGTGTTTTTATGGACGAAAAAAAATTGTCTTTTGAAGAAGCATACAAACAATTAACTGAATTGGTAAAAAAAATGGAATCGGGCGAATTACCGCTGGCGGATTCTGTTGCCGCGTACGAGCAGGGCATTAAACTGAAAGCGTACTGCGAACAATTGTTAAAAGAAGCCGAATTAAAAATCGAAACGTTAAAGGTTACCCCGGCGCAAGCATAATGGATTTATCGTGGCGGAAAAAAGTAAATTAACCCCAGTTATGCAGCAATACGTCGATATGCGGGCTGAAAATCCCGACGCATTGTTGATGTTTCGTTTGGGCGATTTTTACGAGGCTTTCTTTGAAGATGCCAAAACAATCAGCGCGGCATTGGGACTGGTTTTAACCCAGCGTGGCACAGATGGTGATGGTGAAAATATTCCTATGTGCGGGATTCCGTGGCATGCGGCGGATAATTATTTCGGTCGTCTGGTGCGTGCGGGGTATCGTGTCGCATTGGTCGAACAAATGGAAACGCCCGCCCAGGCCAAGGCACGTGGTCACAAATTTATCGACAGGCGCGTTGTTCGTGTTTTAACCCCCGGCACATTGACGGATGAAAATTTATTAACGCCGAAAAATTCTAATTTTTTAATTGCGATTGTCCCGGTTGAAAAAAATCAGTTTGAAATCGCAGGTTGTGATATTTCAACGGGCGAGTTTTTTGTGGGTCGCACATCGGACATAATCGACGATATGGTGCGTATTTGCCCGGCCGAGGTTATTTACCCCGACGCCACGGCTGAAAATGAAATCGTGATGCAGTTGCGCGATATGTTCAAAACAACGCCGGTGTATGAAAAACTGTATATGCGCGCGGACATAGAAAAAATCGTAACGTCTGTATTTGCGGGTGCGGTTGCGCCAAATGATGTAACGACTTCGAATTACGACAGTGCGATTAAATTATTGGCTGGATATTTGTTTAATACACAACGTGGCGCGGCGATAACTTTTCGTGCGCCGTATTTGTATAAATCAGGCCGCCAATTGTTAATAGATTCTGCAACATGGAAAAGTTTGGAAATAGACGCGCCAATTAACGACGGTGGTGTGTGCCTGGTGGATGTTTTGGATAATACGAAAACGGCGGCTGGTGCGCGAAAATTACGTGCGTTCTTGCGTACTTTATCCGCAGACACAAACGAAATTCGTTGCCGGCAAACTCATATTGGGCATTTGGTGTTAAATAACGATGTTCGCGCGGCTGTGGCGGATATGTTGTCGGTTGTGCCGGATGTGGGGCGCAGTTTATCGCGCCTGTTGTCGGGACGTGGCACGCCGCGTGATATGCGTCACATAACGGATTTTTTGATTGAATTACCAAACGCGAAAATCCAGGCCACACGTTTGGATGCCGAACTGGCGGCGCGATTTGAAGATATAAACACTCATGGCGATTTGGCGACCGAGTTAAATTCTGCATTAAACGATGAATTGCCCACGTTTTTCCGTGATGGTGGTGTAATTCGCACGGGCTTTGATGCGGGGTTGGACAATATGCGCAAATTGGCGCACGGCGCCCAGGAAACAATCGCAGGCATGCAGTCTGAATATGCCACGGCAACCGGCGTTCATAATCTGAAAATAAAATACAATAATATTTTGGGCTATTTTATCGAGGTTCCATCCGCCCGCGCAGATGCACTGATGGCGCCCGAGTCAGGATTTATTCATCGTCAAACAATGGCGGGCAATATGCGTTTTACCACAGCGCGGTTAATCGATTTGGATAACGATGTTCGCGCATCCGCAGAAAAATCCGCCGCTATCGAGGCTGAAATTATATCGCGTTTAATCGAGAAAATTCGTGCAGTTGCGGATGATATTTTACAGATTGCGGAATTATTGGCTGAATTGGACGTATGGTATGCTTTGGCGGACGTGGCCGATAAGTATTCTTGGGTGCGCCCAAATGTCTCAGACGACACGGCATTCGATGTGGCGGGCGGCCGTCACCCGGTCATAGATTACGTCCTGCGTGCCCGCGGCGACAGTTTTGTTAAAAACGATTGTAATCTGAATGCGAAATCAGTCGCTTTATTAACGGGGCCGAATATGGCGGGTAAATCGACATATTTGCGTCAAAACGCGCTGTTGGTGGTGTTGGCCCAATTGGGGTCGTTTGTGCCGGCTGTGTCCGCGACAATTGGCGTATGCGACCAGTTATTCAGCCGTGTTGGTGCGTCTGATAATTTGGCGGCGGGGCAATCGACATTTATGGTTGAAATGACCGAGACCGCAAACATATTAAATCGCGCCACAAAGCAGTCTTTTATAATTTTCGATGAAATCGGTCGCGGCACATCAACATACGATGGTATGGCCATAGCCCAGGCTGTATTGGAATACGTCGATGCGTTGCACGCGCGCACATTATTCGCGACGCATTACCATGAATTAACCGCACTGGTTGGGGAAAACGCGGGTCAGTTACAGAATGTAACATGTTTAACAATTGACGTGCGCGAACATAACAATGAAATCATATTTATGCACAAAATAATCGCAGGCGTTGCCAATCGTTCGTATGGAATTGGGGTGGCAAAGATGGCGGGCATGCCGGCGTCTGTTGTGGCGCGGGCGGAAACCGTCTTGGCTGAATTGGAATCGCGTGGCGCGCCAATGCAATCATCGCAGAATACGCCGCCACAAAACACGCCAACATCGCAACAAGTGCGCGTCCAGCAGCCTAAATCGAACAAGGTTCAATTAAATTTGTTTGGATGAAATATAAAAAGGGGTAAAAATGAAAAATTCTTTACATCCAATGTTTGTTTTTAATACGCCGTGGCGCAGCAGTTTTTATGACAGTTATCATGAATGCCACAATGCCAAAGATTTGAAAAAATATTTATCCCGATATGATTTTTCTGCGCCGTCTGTAATCCATGGTTACAGCGGCGTTTTACCAGAATTTCGTTTGGGAACCAAATATGATTTCACAATTAACGGATACGATTTCAGATCGTCTGTTAAATGGGGACCAAAATTTTTATTTGCGCGCGATATACGATTTGATGGAAAGCGAATATTTATTAACGTGCCGATGGATGCGTCTGTGTCTGATGCTGATGGTGTTGATGTTCCGCGTGTTTGGCAATGGATGCCATTTCATCATGGTATGGCTGATGCGGTCATAGATTTATATAATTTGCGGCAATTATGGCCAAAATGTGAAGAATCGCGTTCTGAATTAAACAAATTTTTATCACGTATGTCGCGTGAAAGATTATCTGTACGGGTGCGGTAATGATGCACGACGGATGGATTATTTTGGACAAGCCGTCTGGGATGTTTTCACGCCGCGCGGCGGGGATAGTGGCGCGTATGTTTGGCGCGCGTACGTTTGGGCACATTGGTACATTGGATGAAATGGCGTCTGGGGTGCTGCCTGTTGCGCTGGGGAATGCGACCAAGATGATTCCATTTGTCGAAGAAATTCGTCCCACAATCAAAGAATATACTTTTTCATTAAAATTCGGATTTGAAACAGATACTTTGGATGCGTATGGTCGCACTTTGGTGCGTTCAGACGTTATTCCATCGCGCGATGTGGTTACGGGTATATTACCGACCCTGACGGGCGATGTCATGCAAACGCCGCCCGCGTACAGTGCCGTGCATATTGACGGCCACCGTGCATACGACGTGGCGCGACGGGGCGGGGCTGTGGATTTGCCGGCGCGATGCGTGCATATTGAAACGTTGGAATTATTGGATACAAATGGCGATGAATGGACTTTTCGCACACGTTGCGGGCGCGGCACATACGTTCGCGCAATCGCACGTGATATTGCAAAAAAGTGTAATTCTGTCGCCACTGTCACCATGATTCGCCGCACAGAAAGCATTGGTTTTACAATAAAAGACGCTGTAAAACTTGATTTTTTGGAAAAACTGGTTAATAATGGTGGGGATTTTGGGGAATACCTGAAATCGGTTGATTTTGGACTGGGGGACATTCCGGTTCAGAATCTGGACGGTAAATCGGCCGAATTGTACAAAAACGGCGGGTTTATCGTGACATCGGGTGCGGACGGATTGCGTCGCGTATATTGCGGTTCTGAATTTATCGGAATTGGATACGTTGCGTCCAACACACTGCGCCCAAAACGAACAATTAAATAAAGGAAAATAACAATGTCCATTACAAAAGAAAAGAAAAGCGAAATAATCAAAGCGTACAAAACAACCGATCAGGATAACGGCGGTTCTGCTGCGTCCCAGGTTGCGGTTTTAACTGAACGCATTCGCAATTTGACCGAACACATGAAAAATAATCACAAAGATTTGCATTCGCGTCGCGGTCTGACCCAGATGGTAAATCGTCGCAAGAAATTGTTGGCGTACATCAAACGTCGCAATGTGACCGAATACGAAGAACTGATTAAAAAACTCGGTCTGCGTAAATAAAAATCGCCCGCATGGGCGATTTTTTATGACTATTTTTTCACAGGCTCTAATTCCTTGGTTTCTTGTGTTTGGGGGATATATATCCGTGGGTTGCCACTGTACCCCAACGCCGCATGGTGCGACGGGATTAAAAATTCAGGCAATGGGCTGCACGCCCCCATGGCCATAAATTTGGATAACCGCGGGTCTTCAAACGCAAATTGTTTATCAGCCTCGATTGGGCGGTGGTACCAACCCTGGAATATAACCAATTGTTTTTTGTGATCCAATTTCATAATGTCCATCGGGCTGAACAGTGGTTCTTCGGATTTTTCTTCGACTTCTTTCCCATCGGGGCCTTTGACGGTTTTAATTTTTATTTTTTTGCCCATCATATCGGAAAATCGCTGTGCGGTATCAGGATCATTTTGACGCATAACAATTTTTGCGGCGGTTGTGGAAATAATCGTGGCAGCGGCATCTGCACCGTATTTTTCCTGAATCTGGTGAATATCCTGGCCAATAATCAGGTATGAAATCTTTTGCCCACGCCCCAAATCGGGTCCCTGGATCACGGCCTGTAACTTCTGCATTTTGGGCATTTCGTCCAACACAAACAACACAGGACATGGCCCCATGCGTACATTGCCGTTCTTGGATTCCGGCGGATTGGACAGCAAGAAATTAGTCATCAGTTCGATAAATATTCCCGTAATTGGATTTAACGCCTGGGCATCAACCATGTTAATCGACAGATATACCGTAACCGGCTTTACTTTGCCATCGCGTGGATCGGTCATTCCGCGCAAATCCGCAAAGTGGAAATCAGAATGACTTGTGCGATTACGCACGGCGGCATTACGGAATATGGACAATCCCTCCATCACGGTGGATAAGATTGAACCACGTTCTTTATCGGGTGTGTTTGCCAATTGTGTTAATTCCAAAATGGCGCGGTGAGCATACGCATATTGACGTGCTTCATCCACCGCCCCCATAAACAAATCATACATCGGGTCGGCCAAAGCAGCCATTTGATCGCCCGCCCGCCGACGTTCGTCGATTTGTTGCGCCTGGGAAATTTGACTGCTGTTAATCCAGTCCAAAATCATGGACAAAGACGCTTCACGTCCGCGCCATGCGTCTGGGATTTTATCCCACGTACCGACATGTACATAATTCATGGCGTTTAATTCATTGCGCTGTAACATTGCGTATGCGGCGTATGCGTTCGGGTCACTCATCATAGACAGATAATAATCCCCCAACACGGCCGCATCTTCGGCATCAAAAGCCCCAGACGTTATGCGTGAATAAAAATAATCGTCGGCCTTGGCACGTTCAACCTTGGACACCATAAATTGAATCAACCCAGACAAAGCCGCGCGCCCAGATATTGTCCAGTGCGGGTCAGCGGATGAAGCCTCTTTATCCGAAATCAACACATTGCACATAGAATCGATATACAAATCGCGTTGTTCTTGGTTGGATGGCACGTGTTCGGGCGACAGCGGATTCCACGATGGATAATATATGCCGCGTTCTGGGTCATCCTGACCCGCCCAGTTCATGATAAACACAGGTCCGATTGTCGCACGATATGCGGACGATTGTTGATACAATTCAGGTTTTGGGTCGTTAATAATCATCGACACGGTATTGCACTCAAAAATTGTCGGAAACACAACACCTTGGGATTTACCAGTCCCCGGGGGCGCAACGCACAGTGCGGACAAACATTCGTTCATCATCAGTGGTTTTTTCTTGAAATATCCCAACACCATCATAAAGCCCTTTAACAGCCCCATTTTTTCGATGTCTTCTTTGGATGCTTTGTTGGACGATTTATCATCAAATTTATCGTTGCCGTATGGGTTGAATTCTTTTATCAAAGTACTGTCCGCCATAAAATAATATGCGATAATCGGCAACAGCGGCGTTATGCACATAATATCAGTCCGCAACAAACTGCGCATGAACCAGGCCGGAACCTCGGCCAAAATGGACATCCCACCACTGGTCAGCATATTTTGAAAATACAGCGTGGTCCATTGCACCGTGGCGGGCGACCAACCGTATCGCCAAATATGTTCAATCCAAAACGATAATCCAAACGCGATTGCGCATACCAACCAAATCCCCACCGCCCATCGCAGTGACCAAAACAACGACGCCATTGGCGTGCGCAGGCTTTCTTTATACGCGGACGATTTGAATATATTCAGTCCTTTGCCTTTGCCACCGGCGGATAAAATCTTGAACTTTTCGACCATTGTGTTATGATTATATCAGAAAATTAAAAGATTATAAATCAGAATTGAAAAAACTTTATGAAAAATATCCCGCGCGTATTTTTGGGCGATGAAATCAGCCAGGGTTTAACAATCCCCGCGCCACGTGACGTTGCGCACTATGTTGGGCGTGTGATGCGCCGGCGCGATTTTTTGGCGTTTGGCGGTGGGGCGGAATTCGTGGCGCAACTGACCGATGATGATAAATTTATTATTATCGGTGATAAAACCCTGCATGCTGACCCATCAAGCGATATTACATTGCTGTTTTCGCCGATTAAGCGAACCGACGATTTGCTGAATATGGCGACGCAAATGGGGGCGATGGCGTTTCAACCTGTGATAACTGCGCGTACGGTTGCGCAACACATAAATTGGTCGCGTATGGAAAAAATAGTAACCGAGGCCGCCGAACAATCCAACCGCAACAGTGTGCCGAAAATTTTACCGATAAAAAATTTTTCAGAAATCGATTTATCACGTGTTGTATTCGCAGACGAACGTGCGGCGTATGGCGCAAATTTGCCCAATGATGCACGTGGCGCGAAATATGTGTTCGTCGGACCCGAAGGCGGATTTTCAGACGCTGAATTCGCGGCATTTGATGCGGCCGGCGCGATTGGTATATCGCTGGGCAAAACAATATTGCGCGCGGAATTGGCGGCCGCAATTGCAATCAGTCGGGTGTTAAAATGACAACACGAATTGCCAAATTTATCGCAGACACTGGATTCGCATCGCGTCGTGCGGCCGAAGATTTAATTGCGTCTGGGCGTGTGACTGTAAATGGAATAAAAATTGACACGCCCGTCACATTTGTATCGGCCGGTGATGAAATTGCTGTGGATGGGGCGGTGCTGCATGCGCGTGAAGATACACAACTGTACGCATTTCATAAACCAATAAACACAATGACAACAACGCACGACCCGGCGCACAGAAAAACAATATATGACGTTTTGGATGCACAATACAAAAATCTGAAATACATCGGTCGTTTGGATTATAAAACATCGGGGCTGTTGTTAATGACGAACGATGGCGCGTTGGCGCGAAAATTGACTTTGCCGTCGTCGAACATTGCGCGGACTTATATCGCGCATGTATCGCGCATGGATGAAAAAGGATTGAATCGTGCGCGTGGTGGGGTGACGGTTGATGGAATAAAATATCGTCCGATGAAAATCGAAGTAATGGAAAAAAATATTTTGCGCGTGACAGTTACCGAAGGCAAAAAAAATGAAATCCGTATAGTTTTACGTGCGTGCGGATGCCCCGTGATTGGCCTGCATCGCGTATCGTTTGGGCCGGTGCGTTTGGGAAATCTGTCCGTGGGAAAAATACGAAAAATAGAACAGAAAACAATTGACGCGCTGTTAAAAACTCTCTAAAATCCAATTAAGAACAGGAAGGGAGATTTGTATGAAAAAAAATACCACCAAAAAAGTTACAAACCCAAAGGCATCGCGCAACGCGACGCGTACTGCACCACGCGCGGCCACGACAAAGTCAAACACTTGGTCGTTGTCGATTTATGTTTATTGGTTCATAATTTTATTCTTTATCGCGGCAACGTTTTATATCCTGGGGCGCAGCCATGGCACATGTGTTGATACGCCCGCTGCAACGACTGAAAACGTTGAAATCGTGGAAGAACCATTATTACAGCAATCTGATTATTACGCCGCCGCACGCGATAAATTGGTGTCTGGTGATGTTGCCGGTGCGATTGCAGATTTAACAACTGCGATTGACGCGGGTAACGCAACAACCGACATGTATGTCCTGCGGGGCGAGGCTTATATGCAAACATCTGATTTCAGAAATGCGTTGGCCGATTTTAATACAGCAATTGAAATGGATACGGTTAATGCGGTTGCATATTATGACCGTGCGTTGCTGAATATTCGTCTGGAAGATTACAATACCGCATTATCAGACATTAACAACGCATTGGCGGCACAAACTGCGAAACCCAGTTCGTTGTTACAGATGCGCGATTTGTATGCCAAACGTGGTCAGTTAAATTTGTGGCTGAAAAATTGGCAGGGCGCGGTTGCGGACTTTACCAATTCTTTGGCGCGTCCCGAAGGCACGGTTAATCCAACTGTTTATGCCGACCGGGCCGAGGCTTACACCCAACTGGGCAGTTATGCCGACGCGATAAATGATTATGCGTCTGCGATTCGCATTATTTCTGAACAGATCCAGGGTGCAACAACAAATGAAGCACGTGAAAGCCTGTCCAGTGATGCAATGGGATATTTCGAAAAGTCCGCTGCATTGAATTTGGCATTGGGTGATGTTAATTCTGCACGCAGCGATTTGAATTCTGCATATACCATCGCGGCCGCGCTGGTTGATAATGACAGCATGACCAGAATTCAAAATTTGATGATGGAATTGCAGTAAAAAAATAAAACAAAAAAATCCCGCATCTGCGGGATTTTTTTATATGTTTTTTTCCAACGGGTTGTGTGAATCCATGATTGCGGTAAATGTGGCCTCGGATACTTTTTTACCACTTACCATCGCAATGCCGTGGAATTTATACAGGCGCATTTTGGACATTATTAATTCAACATGTAATTCCAAAACGTCGCCTGGTTTTACAAAGTGGGAAAACTTGATTTTTTCCATCGTTGTAAAATATCCCAACGTTTTGCCGTCATTAACACCCATGCGCGCCAACGCGATAAAGCACGCCGTTTGGGCCAGTGCTTCGATAGTCAAAACGCCCGGCATAATCGGATTGCCCGGGAAATGTCCCGCACACCAAAACTCATCGTCGCGAACGTATTTAATTCCAACACCACTGGTTTCGTTGTATTCGCGAATTTCATCAACCAATCGCATTGCGCCACGATGTGGAATGACTTTTTCAATACCTTTTGCATCAACCATTTTTTACTCTCCTGTTTTATTATTTGCATTTTTGCGCAACCATGCATAGTGGCGCATAAATTCGATTCCCGGACCCGCAGGATACCCCATGTGACGTGCGCCGTCGGGAACATTTCTGAAAACACCGCTGTGGGCGCCAACCTCGGCATCGTTGCCGATATGCACGCCGTTCGCAATTCCGACCTGGCCGGCCAACAGTGCGCGGTCGCCAACAACAACGCCGCCCGCCAATCCAACACCAGACGCCAAGAAACATTCAGCCCCCACAACAACACCGTGTGCAATTTGACACAGGTTGTCTATCTTGGTCCCGTCGCCAATGCGCGTGTCGGTCATAGCGCCACGGTCAATGCACGTATTTGCACCAATTGACACACGATTACCAATCACAACGCGCCCGACATGTGGGATAAATACGTTATGGCCATCTTGCCGGGTGTAACCAAATCCGTCTTTACCGATAACTGCGCCTGGGTTTATAACGCAATCTGCGCCGATGGTGGCATTTTCAATATGCGCGCCGGTTTGAATAATCGTATTTGCGCCGATTGTGACATTGCGCCCGATGTACGCACCAGGGTATATTTTGACGTTTTCTTCGATAACCGCGCCGCGTTCAATGGTTGCGTATTGTCCGACATAGACGCTTGCACGCCGACGGAAAAACACACCGCGTTCGATTGTTGCACGGCGACTGATGCCAAAGCGTGGTGGCTCGCGATAAATTTCACCCAGTATTTTCACAATATTACCACGTGGTGTGTCCGTTATTAACAATGTTGCGCCGCGTGGTGCATGCGATGCCTGTTCAGGTTGAACCAAAATAACAGACGCGCGCGTATTTTCCAACACCGATATTGGCAAAATCTTGAACGCAGCACTGTTTTGTTCGGTCGAATAAAACGCCAACTGGCCGGGGCGTGCATCCGCAATTGGTGCAACGCCGCGCACGGGTGTATCCGCATTTCCACGTAATTCCAAGCCGAATTTTTCGGCCAACGCGCCGGCTGTTGTTTGTGTGGCCGCCGGCAAAAACCAAGACTTAATTTTGTTTAACATACCGCGATTATATCCGTTTTTTTTGAAAATAAAAGCATAAAAACACCGCCCAGTCGGGCGGTGCTGATTTTGGGTTTTATATTAAAAACCCTGGGGTGTTTCCATTTTTACTTTGGACACTTTTTTATCCAACGCAGAAATCACTTCATTTGTAATGTCCAAATTCGCGGCATTTTTACCAATGCGTGTAAAACGGCCATCGATTACCAATGACAAATCTTTTTTCGCAATGATGCCTTCGATAATCGGGTTCAAGTGCTTTTCTTGGACTTCGTTCAGTGCCTTTTGGAAAGAAACTTCTACGCTTTGTGCGCGTTCTGTCAAATCGCGTTGCAGTTCAGTCACACGATTTTGATAATCAACGATACGACGTTGCAGCGCATCACGCGACAAAACGTCTTGGGATTCTTCGATTTCTTTCTTTTCAGCCTCTAATTCTTTCTGTCTGGATTCCAATTCGTCGCGCAGTTCGTCTTCGTATTTTACGCGCTGGTTGGCCAAATCTTTCAGAACGGCGGCATCTGTTTGAATTGCATCCATACGGATAACAGCGATACGCAAATCAGCCGCGTTCGCAGCATCGGTTGTAACAACCTGTAATGCTTCTTCGGTGGATACAGTTTTTTCGCCGCGCATTGCGCTGATGCCCCAGATACCCAAAGCAGCAACAACAATCACGATTGCAGCAATGATGCCCGTTTTCATATATTTTTTGACAGCCGGATTGGCCACAGTTTTATTTGCCATAATTTCCATCCTTTGTTTGTATTGTTATGGTTGCAGTATAACAGCAAAATCATGAAAGTAAAACAGAAAGTTATTCTATCTTTTATCGTGCCGGCACCAACCGAATTTCCACGCGTCGGTTGGTCAGACGTCCAATATCGTCCTGGGCGGCGATTGGGCGCGACGCACCGCGACCGACAATGAACATACGGGCGGTATTTATCCCGCTTTGTGACAAATATACAGCCACACGTTGCGCCATATCAAACGACAGCGCGTCCGCCGCCGATGTTGCCATTGCATCTGTATATCCCGCAATTTCCAGGAAAGTGGCATCGTATTTTTTTAATATTTTGGAAATAGTTTTTAATGTATCTGCGCCGTCCGCGGAAATGTCGCCAACATTTAATTCCATAATTGCATCGCGCACCAAAATCACAACAACATCAGTCCCCGCCCGCTGTACAGAAATCCCAGGTTTGCGCAAAGCGTCATACAATTCATATTCCAGATTTGCCATATAATTAACGCTGACCGCATTGTCATTTTGCACTTTGTCGCCATAATCCAATGTGGCGGGCGTGTCAATTTGACAGATTAATTTTCCGCCTGCACCCAAAAATACGGGGCGTTTTGCGATGCGTGCGGTTTCGGTCATATCTGTAAAACTTGCCCCGCGCAGATATTGTGACCAAGTATTACGCGCAGGACTGTGATATTGCATACATCCCGCGCAACAAATCAGTAATGGTAAAAAAATATACTTACTGATTTTCATTTGACCCCATTATTCCACAAAGAAAGAAATCTGGTTAATATCAGACGAAAAACAATTTGGATTTTTGCCCGTATAATCAGAACCATTAATCACAACACGTGTTGCCCAATCGGGACGTGTGGTCGCAAAATATTCGCATTCGCCGCTGCTTAATTCAGTCAAATTAATGGCAAACCCCGTCCCGTCAAAGTTCGGCGTAACAGACCACGCGTCACCACCAATTGGTGGATTTGCATTATCCAACGCGCCCGCAGATATTAAATAACCAACCGACACGCCACTGTAATCGCCCTGCATATCCATCAGCATTTTTGTATTACGCACAATTTCGTCCATTTGCGTGGATGCGATTTTGCGCGCCTGGTTATTGCGAATCGTATTGTACATGCCAATGGCGGCCGCACTCATCAATCCAGCAATTGCCAACACGCCGATAATTTCAATCATGGATGCACCGCGTTCAGTAATCATTTTATATCCCCCTGTTTATTTAACGCCAACGATTTCCGCATCGGCAAACAAATCCATTGCACTTGCGACCAACGGGTCTGATTCCAGTTCTTCTTTCTTTTGTTCCGTAACGGTTTGCTTGTGCGGCGATTCTGTTTCGCGCTGTAATTGCCATGCGTGCCCCGTTTTATTTTCCAGCCACGTTGCCAATTTATGCGCAAAGTCTGCATCCCCACGCCGGTCAAAATATTTTATCACGCCGTCGGATATTTCTGTAACCTCCAGGTTACTTGTGTAATAAGAGTAAAGTAAAATTTCCTTGGACGATTGCAACGCATTTGCCAAATCATTTGCGCTTGTGATTGATAATTTTTGCGCAACGGTGGGCTCGGGCGTTTTTTGGGGCGCGGTTTGGGGTGTGGTTGATTTTTGTTTTTCCAATATTTCCGGCACAGACGGCATTTCTGCAATATGCATCAGTCGCACAATTAACATATCAAAACATTGCTTTTGATTGGCGGACGCCTGCATTTCAGGTACTGCGGCGACCATAACCTGCCATATACGGGACAGGGTATTTAACGACACGCGCGAATTTATTTTTTGAATTTGTTCGCGCTGGTCCGCGGTGTATGGCACAGTATCAATATTGCCCGCACGAATCGCAGGATGCATACGTGTTGCCCAATGCGTCCATTCCATCATATCGGTCAGTAACATTGATAAATCAGCACCATTATTATAAATCTCGTCCGATTTTGCCAACGCGGTCGATACATCACCAGACAGCAAAGTTTCCATAAATCCAACAACAACACCGCGGTCGGCACGCTTTAACATTTCCAAAACGGATTTTTCATCAACATGTCCGCCCGTTTGCGCGATTGCTTGGTCCAACAAAGATAACCCATCGCGCACAGAACCGTCGGCCGCACGGGCCAGCAACTCGTTCGCGCCATCGGATAATTCGATGTTTTCCTGGGATGCAATCCATGCAAAATGTTTTTTTAATGTTTCGACCGGCACGCGCACCAAATCAAAGCGTTGGCAACGTGACAATATTGTGACGGGCACTTTACGAATTTCAGTTGTTGCCAAAATGAATATAACGTGTTCTGGTGGTTCTTCCAACGTTTTCAGCAACGCATTAAATGCGCTGGTGGATAACATATGAACTTCGTCGATGATATAAACCTTGTACCGGCCATTTGTTGGGCGATATTGCGCGGCGTCCAATATATCGCGCATATTATCAACACCCGTGTGTGAAGCGGCGTCGATTTCCATAACGTCGATATGTTGTCCCGCGGCAATTGCGCGACAATTTTCGCACACACCGCATGGATTTGCGGTTGGCCCATCGGATGATAAACAATTCAAAGCCTTGGCCAAAATACGCGCAGTACTGGTTTTCCCAGTCCCGCGAATTCCAGTAAAAATATATGCGTGCGCAATGCGGCCTGTGTTGATTGCAGTGGTCAAAGTTTTAACCAAAACATCTTGGCCGATTAAAGATTTGAAATCCTGACTGCGATATTTCCGCGCCAAAACTGTGTAATTGCTGTCCATGTGTCAAACTTCCTTTTGGGGCAAGCATAGCAAAACACAGTAAAAATTCAAGGATTAAAGTGCGTGTCCGCACATAAAAATTATTTATCGGCCGTAATAAAATCGGGCAATGCGACTTCGTCTTCGTCCGCGGTATCATTGACATCGGTTGTGTCAGTCGCGTCGTTTGCTTCATCGGCAACAATTGCTTTTTCACCAGGGGTACGTGTTGAATCAATTTTACCCTGTTCTGCATTAACGATACGTCCGTAATGTTCGGCCGCCTGCATCAAGCGTTCGCGTTCGATTTCATCGGATGTTTGCCGTGCCTGATCCATATATTGTTTTCTTTTTTGACGCCACTTGTGGCAACGCTGAATCATCAGCCCAACAGACGATTGATTTTTTTTGTTTTGCATATTCGTTTTTTTTATTTTGTTATTTTTATACAGGAAATATTCTGCAACAATTTTAACTGTTGCGCTTACACGTAACGGATATTAACGTATCTTAAAATCGATTGCAATATCTTTTTTCAATTGCTATCATTTCGTGGTGTAGGAGGGGGAATCCTGAATTGCCACACCAACATCAATATGGAAATTTTTTATTACAGGCGTTATTGGCTTTGACGCTGATATTTTCATTTATCCCGTTTTTTGCGGGGCGGTTGGCTGCGCGCGATATGGATTCCCAAATGTATGCCACAACACAAAAAATAGAAACAGCGCAAACCGCCGCGCGTATTTTTATTCGCACGAACGCGAACAGTTTGCCTTATAATACAACGGTTGTGTCTGGGGATGCGTTTTCTGATGTGCTGGAATCGTATGGTTTGCCATTGGGTTTTGTTCCGCGTACTGCATTGGGGCAAGATATATCGTTGGTCGTCAATAAAACACCCGTCGCGGTCAGCGCGCATTTAAGATTATCAGGTGGTGATTTATCAATGGTCCAGTTGGCCGAACTGGCGCGTCGGATTGGATTTTATGCGACAGTGTCGGGTGATGAGATTTTGGTTGGGCTTGCGCTGGATTCTGAATATTCAGACGTTGTGCGCAGAAACGAGTATGATTTGGACGGCAACGCGTTTTTAACTGATTTGGATATGGGTGATTTTTCATTCAGAAATGGCGGTGATATATTCGCAAACAATGCAGATTTTGACACTGCACAGTTTAAAACTTTGTCTTTGTATGGGGTTGAAGACGGGCGTCGCGTACGCAGTACAATTGATGCGATGGGGGCGGATTTGGCCGTGTTTCAAAGTAATCTGGGCGAAGCGGCTTTGTCTGTCACGCGTGGGTCGTTGTATGTTGGTGATATTTCTGCGCGCACAGTATCTATGTTTGGTGATACGGGCAATTTTACATCGAATACAGTATCTGTATATGATTTCGCCATGACCGCCGGCCGTAACAGTTTTACTGGCCCACTGGAATGGAATGTCGGTGGTGACCTAATCAGCGAAAATATTAATTTCAGTGTCGAACGTTTGGATGTGCAATCTTATATTGATGCGTCCCGCGGGCAAGATGTTTATCTTGACCCAGATGATGACGACAGTGTTTCAACGCGCAGTGGTATTAATGCGGGGACTGTTATCGCGTCGAATATCACAATGCGCGACCAAACATCCGATGCGTTAAATAATGGCGAAACAGGCCAGGTTATATTTGATATTCGACCGGCTGGGACATCTGTGTTGCCGGACGTATTATTGGAAACGATAAACAATGACGGGTTCAAAATCATAAATCGACCGTCGGATGATGGTGACAAGGTATTAAATTGCCGCGACATAATTAACGGATTCAACAACATCGTTCGTTATAACGCAAAATCTTTATCTCAATACATAATATGCCAATATGTATTTTGGCAGCGTTTGGAAAAAAGAATTGATATAAAGCAATGTTTGTTGGAGGGCCGCAGTGGTTGCATGTAAAACAAAGTTTTTTATGCATTCTGAATCCGGCGCCAGTATGTTGGAAGTATTATTGGCGTTGGCGATTGTTGCCATGGCTGCACCTTTTTTATACAGCCAGATTTCAGATACCAATAACACATTGCGCGATATTGCAACCGCGAACAAGATTATTGAATTGCGCGGGCCTGTTATGAATTTTGTGCGATTAAATCAAGATGCTTGGCCTGATGTGGCGCAAATCAGATTATCAGACGAAGAATTGGATGAAATATCCGATATGCCAACGTCTGGATTTATTGATAAATATACGGTAAATGGCGCAACCATAACCGATGTATATTTGGCGTTTGATTTGAATGATACTGATTTGCGTGTTGCCCAGATTGCGCGCCACATTGGTGTTGATGCCGCAGTTGTTGGTAACGATGGCATTGCGTATGGTCGGATGTTTGCGGTGGCGGCGCCTGATTTCAAACCCGGTGATTTAATATATCGCATTTCGCGTGACGCAGATGGCGAAGATAAATCAAAATATCTGCATCGCACAGAAATGGGCGAGGAAAATCTGAACACGATGATGCGTGATTTGGATATGAATAATAATCGTGTATATGATGTTGGCGGTATTAATGCCACGTCCGCAGAAATCAGAAATATGTCTGCACCATTTATTGAAACGCCGTATTTGACTGCGCAAACATTGTATTTTTCATCGGGTGCGAATTTGGATGGCGAGGCGGCTGCATTTGAAAAAATGCGTGTTACTGGCGATGTGTCGGGCTTTCGAAATATTTACGCAGATACAATGAATGGGCGCGGATATTCGACATCTGGTCGTATAATTGCGGATCGCGCGGATGTATTATATTCTGTCAATGTTGGAAATAATTTAACATTAAAAACAGATTCAACCCGCACAATCAGCGGTTTTACAGGTATAAACGCGCACACTGTTTTAACGTCTTATATTTCGACCGAAGAAATTATTTTCTATGAAAATTTTGGTTTGACTGTATCGGGCGAATTATTAATGTCATCAGAAATCCCCATTCGTATCGGCAATTGGACTTTTCCATCATACACGCCACCGCGATTTTCGGAATTAAACCTGCAAAGGGCGGATGTACCGCCATCGGTTGATGCGGGGGAATTTGGGGTTATTATGTCGGCTGATTGGCAAAATGCGATGCCTGTGGAAACACAACAATGAAACGATTTGGAACGAAAATCTTTACAGACGAAAAATTCAATCAACGTGGTTCTATGTTGGTCGAATTATTAATGAGTGTCGCTTTGGCCGCCATCATTATGCCGTTTATTTTTCGGTATCAACAAAGTGTTGTCCAGCGCGCTGAAAATATCGCCATCACGCATGAGATGTCGGATATAAACGAGACACTGGAAAGATATATTTTTGATAATCGTGAAAAATTATTAAACACAGTTGGTCGCAATATAACGCGCGTGAATATATCAGATTTGGCGGAATATGGATTGTCGCCTGATTTGGCGGCGGCCGGCGATAAATACCAATTGCGCATTTTGAAATCAAATGATATCGAAGATCGCGCCACGTTACAGGGGATAATAGTTTTTTCGTCTGATGAAATCACGCCCATGCGCACGCGTGAAATTGTGGCGCTGGGTGGTGATAATATGGGATTTATCCAGGGCAATCGCGCGTATGGAACATTTGGCGCATGGCGCGCAGACACAATTGATTTGGGAATAAACGTCACAGACGGCATAGTTGAAACAACATCCGTTAATCGTGATAATGCATTATATTTGTATCGTGTTCCAACGGACAACGCGTCCGATGCGATGATGTTATCAGGACTTAATTTGGGCGGTCATGATATAACAAACGCCACGTTTTTCGACGCATCAACGGTTCAGTTGTCGGACACTTTGATTGCGGGTGCAACGATTGCGGACGATGTGATATTTCAAAATCGCACCACATTGGACGATGCGCTGACGGTTAAAAGTGCGACCGTGTCGGGCATATTGTCGTCTGATTCCAGAACAATCGAGGTTATGAAAAATTTTAATTTGGCCGACACAGGAAAATTTACCAGTGTAACAACTGGGGATTTATGGGTATCGAATATGACTTTGTCTGGTCTGTCGGTTAATTCAAATTCAACCGGTCCCGCGATATTGGATATAAACAGATCGCTGGATATGACGGCAGGCACGATAACCGCCATGTTTGTGACTGTTGGATTTGCGGGATCTATTACCCCCAGTTTATATGTCAGCGACAGAATCGAAGATTCCACCAACCCGTCGTATTTTTGGGATTTGAATGCCAATGTTGCGAACTTTTTTGACGTGTCATTGCGTGAATTGACGGATATGGCGGAATTGGCGGTGTATAACGAAAACGCATCTGATACGGACGCGGGGCGTATATTTGGCGCAGTGGTTGCGAATAAAAATGCGACAGTATCTGATTACATGAACGCTATTTTGGAAATTCAATCCGTGGTGCGTGCAAAATATCGAATGTTGAATTTGGAATAAATTGTGGTATAAACGGGGTATGAAGACAGTATGTGATTTTTGTAAAACAGAATATTCGTTGGACGCCGCGCCGACGGGGCCTGTGAAATGTGCGGTATGCGGGCATACATGGACCATCCCGCGCCAGACACGTCGCAGCCCGATTTTGGTATTCATTGCGGCACTGTGTGCGTTGTTGGCGGCGGCGGTGTTTGCGTTTGCGGTTATGTATCAGCATCGCGTGACTGAAATCCAGAATCATCCATTGGTGGCTCAATTGGACGATATATCCATTGAATCAGACGAAGAAAACGGCACATCGCAATTTGTTGTTGATGGCCGTGTGGTTAATCGTTCGTCCCAGATTTATGGCGTGCCGGGGTTGGTTGTGATTTCGTATGATGCGGCCGGCAACATTGTCGCACGCCAACGTTTTTTACCGCCTGCGACATTATTGGATGCGGGTGCGTCGGCGAATTTTCGGCATACATTGTCCGTACCGATTGATAACGTTGATAAAATATCTGTGGAATTGGAAACCCAGGGGGATTAAATGAAACGCATACTGATGATATTTGCATTATGTGCGGTAACGATAAATATGGCGTTCGCGGCTGATTCAGGATCTGGGAATACGCCCGCGCCCGCCCCGCGCATCAGTATTTTTTCCACCAGCACAGATTGGCAGGCTTTAACAGGTTTGCGTTATTCTGAATATCGCGGTGAATTCATTCCATCATCGAATTTGGTGGGGCGTGGATTGGTGCTGTATTATTTGGATGGGTTTCCATGCTATGGCCTGGGCGAAGGCGTACGTGTATGGATTGGTCCGCGCAACACGCACAGTGGCGAATTGCGCCTTGCGTGCCTGTATGCGCCGACAGAAATAAAATTCACGTGGCTTAACGCCACGCGCGATGCAGATGACGAACAAAGTACAGGTATCTTGACATGCCCGGTTGAATCAAACGGCCGTGAATTAACAATTGATTTGGCTGATTGTGAAAAGGGCCCCGATTGGGACGAATATAGATAATCATGACCGATATTCGTAAATTTTCCGTGACCGATACAGACGCAAATTTGCGCCTGGATAAATTTTTATCCAACCAGATGCCTGAATTTTCGCGTTCTGAAATCCAGCGTATGGAAATTACATTAAATAACGCGCCGACCAAATTGGGGGCGCGCCTGCGCGTGGGCGATGTGGTATCTGTGGTTATACCTGAAAAAACGTCGGATGTTGCCGCGGATAATATATCCCGCGATTTTGATTTGGATATTTTATTCGAAGACGACGACATTATTGTAATCAACAAACCGCGTGGCGTGGTGATGTATCCGTCGGCAGGCAATAAAACGGGGACATTGGTTCAAAATATATTGGCGCATACACATCTGTCGTCTTTGGGCGGGGTAACACGGCCGGGCGTTGTTCATCGTTTGGACAAAGATACCAGTGGCGTTATGGTGTTCGCGAAATCAGACGCGGCATTTCGCGGATTGGTAAAAATATTTTCATCCCACGATTTAACACGTAAATATATTGCCTTTGTATGGGGTGTTCCGAATTGGGACGGTGCGGATATAACGGGAAATTTGGCGCGGTCTTCGCGAAATCGGCAAAAAATGAGTTTGGTTAAATCGGGTGGCAAGCCCGCGCATACGATTGTAAATGTATCAACCGTGTGGCCGCGTGCGGGGGTTTCTGAATTCAGATGCACCCTGATGACCGGCCGCACACATCAGATACGTGTGCATTTATCTGCGCATGGTTTTCCAGTGCTGTGTGACCCGTTATACGGACGCACATCAAATCGGTTGGCGACCGTCCGGGATGCTGATTTACTGGAATTTTTGAAAAATCACGATGGGCAAATGCTGCATGCAGAAATTTTGGATTTTACGCATCCGGTCACGGGCGAAAATTTGCATTTCAAGGCAAAATTACCCGCCGATATGTATGAATTAAAATCCATATTGGACGAAATTGGATAAACTGTTTCAAATTTCATAAAAAATCATACATTTTTCCTTTGTCAGAATATGATTTTATGTTATACTTAAAGCAATAAGTATGGAGTGAGTCGAATGAAAATTCTGAACAAAATCGTTGGATTTCTGGCTGTTTGCAGTGTTGTGCCTGCGGCCTATGCATTGACTGCGCGTCCGGGCGTTGTGAATCCCGCGACGACTGCGTCGCGTCGTTTGCCGACAATGACATCGTATTTAACCGGCACGACCAGTGTGGTTGGCACAACCACAACATCGTCCAGTTTGTTGGATAATGCCGAATGTATCGATGCATATACGGATTGTATCAGTTCATCTGATGCGTGCGGGCCGAATTTCGAAGAATGCACAAACAACGTTTTATTCCATGCGCAAATGCCAAAATGTTTAAGTGTATTGGCGCAATGTACTGCATCGGGCATAAATGATTTGTTCGGTACTTCTTCGACGACCGCTTTGTCCAATATCAAAACTCAGAACGAACATGGCGAGGTTACAGAATACACATACCCCACCGCGGGCAGTGTTATGGGGCAAATGATTACTGGTGCCGCAATTGCGAATATGTACAGCACCGGTGACTGTGTGCGTCGTTATACAACATGTTTGCAGCGTGATAATGTTTGCGGTGCTGAATTTGAATTATGCACAACAACCAATGAATTCAGAAAACAGCGTGTTTATTGCGATTCCACATTGGCGCGTTGCGCGGCCGAGGGCAAAATTGAACTGTTCGGTTCTGCTATGAACGCAAATAACCCCACATCGGACAGCCGTGTTGGCGTTATGATTGACGAAGGCGCGGCCTTGGCGGCGGTGAATGCCGTTTCCACATGTTACAAGGTTGCGGATCAGTGTATCTTGAACGCATGTGCGGCCAATCCATATAAATGTATCAGTGGTTCATCCAGATACGTTGCATATCTGGCGGACGCAATTAATTCGGGCGATTTGAATTTATCAGCAAACGATTTATTGGAATTGTCCGATACATTCAGCAATTCCGAGACCCAAGGTTACATCAGAAATGCGTGTTTGGATACAATTGGTGCAAATAAATATTGTTATGCGACATTCTTGGGCAATGGTGCAATGCCGTCGTCGTCCCAGTTGGCTGACCCAGATAACCAAGAAATGATTTTTGACGACGCCTATGCTGCCCGTATGAATTCATCCATGCGTGCCAAGATAAGCGATGCTATGCAGCAATTTGATTCTGCGGCAAAATCGTCTTGCTCTGATACGATTTCATCCTGTGTGATGCGTGTTTGTGGTGGCGGTTCCGGCGCGTCTTGCTATGCTTTGGTGTTCAGTCAAGACGGCAATAATTCAATTAATGGCGGCGCAACCTATGACCAAATCAAAACAGGGTGCGAGGCTATTGTTAATACAGACCTGAATTGTCAATATGCGGCGGCCAACCCAGACGATGTTGGTGGATACGTATATACTTATAACCAAACCGGCGCATTCGATGTTTTGTTCCCGCGGCTTACCAGTGGTGGATTCAGCAGCACCGGCACAGTATATGGTGCAAATTCCGACGATCCGATTGGTGTGGTTGCATCGCTGAATGCATCGCTTTCCACCAGTTACAGCGACGCCGCAATTGCTCAATTGCGCACACGTTGTGAAAATGTCGCGAAAAGTTGCGTGAAATCCATGTGCGGTGACGAATATACAAATTGCTATCGCAATCGTACGGATATTTATTCGTCATTAACGCAAACTGGTACTGCGTCATTCGATAACAGCATGAACAAAGTCGGCGGTGTGTTGGATTACACGATTGTATTGGGATTGTGTCTGGATACGGTCAAGAACGCCGATGCGTGCCAAGAACACCTGGATATCGAGATTGCAAAGTTAAACAGCTCTCAACCCGGCAACTTAACATCTTCTTGGGGTGAAGGCACGTCCAGCGTACGCCAAGGCTGGTTGGATGCGGGCTCGTCTGTTAAATTGGGGACAGTCGAAGATGGAACCCAGGTTCGTGCGACTGATGCAAATGGTAACGCGCTGTGCCGTGCCGATAATGGTGCCCAGGGTGTGTGTGACACTGTGGCGGCCGATGGTACGATATATGACGAACCTATATATATATCCAGCAGTGCTTACCAACAAAATCTGGCGGCGGAAAATCTGTTCAGCGAATTGGTATATGATTTGGAAAAAGAAGCCCAGGCCATATACAACAGCAAATTAACCCAGGAACAGAATATGTGCTTGGCCCAGAACAATGGCGGCATTATGTCTGGCCATGACACAGGCAGCACATTTATGTGGGCGAAATTAAGAAATAATCGTGTGCCAAACGATTACAACGTAAATGGTTTGTCGCGCAATAATTTTGACCCCAGTAACGAATTGTATGGTTCATTCTGTGCAATGCGCGTGACCGTCCAATCCGACGATGTGGATATCCAGGAAGCCATGCGTGACGCGTCTTGGACAAATGCGTACTTTGCGGTTGGTGATTCATTCACCTGCGGCAGTTGGATACCAGCCGACGATTTGGAAGATATCGCCCAAAGTGTTGCGGACGACGCAACCGCCGATATGCGTGCACGCCAGGGCAGAACGGAATTCTGGACAACATTGTTGGGCACCGTTGGTGGCGGCCTGGGTGGTGCATACTTGGGTGCCGGCATCGCAGATGGTTCAGTGTTCGGTAAATTAACCGGCCTGAATAACAAGAAAGAAGCAGAACCGTTTGACGCAAAAGATGTCGCCACGTTCATTACCAGAATAAAAGGCTATTTGGGGCAAGATGTAGAAGATATTGACGAGGCAGATATCGATAGCATCGACGTGTATATGGGTTCTTTAGAAAGCAATGCTAAAAAGTCAAATGCAAATATTGCATTTATAGATACAGCATCAAGGGCAGTAAAGAGCTTTACCAGAGACATGCAGGATCATATCGATTCTACGGAAGATATCCAAGAGTGTCAGTGCAATATAGAGTATGGCACAACCAGAATAAAAGGTAATACCTACTGTAGTACTAAATGCGCTGGTTTGAAAGGTTACAACAATACAAATGTTGAAAAGGCACTTGAATCATCCAAGAAGTCTGCAATTACCGCACTGGATGATTTGCAGGTTGCTCTGAATGCGGTTGATGGCGAAGAAAAAGAAAAGAAAGACCTGACACCTGTGTGGTCTGCGCTTGGCACGGTTGTATTGGGTACTGCGGGTGGATTGTTGGTGAATAAAGCCACACGCGATATCCAGCAGTCTAACCTGGATGCAGCAGAAAAAGACGCCTATGAAGAATTTATGAACAAGGTCGGCAGCCATATCAAGTGTTACATCGGCGCAGAAGAAGCCGGACAGTATGGTGATATATTAAGCATAACATTACAGTAAAAAAAACGGGGCCCCGCCCCGTTTTTTTAGTTACTCGTAACTCGTTACTAGTTACTCGTGACAGATCGCCCATATCGTGGGCAAGATATCCCCGTGACGAGAGCACGCCAATGCCCACCGCCTCCGGCGGGGGGTGTCGCGCTCCGCGCGACGGGGGGTGGGGATACGAGTTACGAGTAACTAGTAACCAGTAACTCCACTGTCATTGCGAAGGAGCGCGAAACGTTGAAAACGTTGTCGTACGACTGTGGCAATCCAGTGCAATATGTCTGCGGGCGAATGCCCGCAATGCTTTTTTATTTACTGGATCGCCACGGTCGTTTCACTCCCTCGCGATGACAAAGGGGACTAAGTGCCCAAGCACACACAACTCTTGTCATTCCCGCACCCGGGCCCCCGCAAATACGAATGTATTTGTGGGGTGGATAAGGGGGGAATAGGGTCTATTAAATTGTGCCGCGGATTGCGGGTGGATGAAAATACAACACTGAATAAACTTCCCAAATTAAATAACTAATAACAATCCAAGCCCTATTCCCGCCTGCGCGGGAATGACAAGAGAGTAAGTGGATAAATCCGCACTCTCTTACCACCCCGGTGGCAAGCCGCCACCCCTCCAACGGAGGGGAACTTGGCTCGTATCGTTGCGGAATAAAGTTCCCCTCTGCGGAGGGGTGCCGCGATACCGGGCCCCACGAAAATGCAATTTTTCGTGGGTGGTTTGGGCGGGGTGGTCTGTTACCCACCGCCCATATCGTGGGCAACACACCCCCGTGACGAGAACGACCAATGCCCACCGCCCCACACCGGGCCCCGCGCAAACAAAGTTTACGTGGGTGGATCCCGGGCGGGGGGTGGCGCGCTCCGCGCGACGGGGGGTGGGGCTTGCCACCCGAAGCCCTGGCGAAGGGTGAAACACGAGTAACGAGTTACGAGTAACCAGTAACTCCCACGCCCACTCGTCATCCGGTGCTTGACAAACGAAAAATGTGTGCTATATATGTGATTGACCCGCCGAGTTGGGCAATCCCAACCAACGGCGCACATTTCAGCATTTTTGTTAAAAATAAATCAACGAATCGGATTTGATTGGATAAAAAACGTCCAAACGAATCAGGTTTTTGCCGGTTTTCGAATCGTGTTGGCGATGCGAATTGGCAAAAAAAAGAAAAAAATAAAAAATCTGATTTGGGATAAAACGCCGGAAATCTGGCATTTTTTCCTGGATAAAAAAGATTTTTATGATTTTTTCAAAATTATTTTCAACAAATTGCTTGACTTTTTCGTTAAATGTGCGCATACTATGCGGGCTTTCAAGTTGGGAACAGTTCAAAAACAAATCTCAACCCCTGAAATTCTGCGGTTAACGGAACAACCAAATGAAATCGGGTTCCGCTTAACACGCAAACATTGTTAATAAAAGCAGCTCATCAAAATTCAAGAAGGGATGTGCAGACAGTTGAATTTGGAAATATCCAAACTTTGACTAAGTCAATGTGCATATCCTGGACAGGTAGTAGGTTTATGTATAAACCTCGTTAAAACTTGTCTTGCGAATTTATTGTTATGTAAAGACGAACTGATTATAATGTCAGGTTTGTTTATGCACAGGGCTTACTAACAGGTTTTTTAAAACTTGAGAGTTTGATCCTGGCTCAGAACGAACGCTGGCGGCAGGTCTTAGGCATGCAAGTCGAACGGGTGAAGCAGGGCTTGCCCTGTGGATCCAGTGGCGCACGAGTGAGTAACGCGTGGGAAACTGCCCATTACTGGGGAATAACGTTTGGAAACGAACGCTAATACCGCATACGCCGGAAACGGGAAAGATTTATCGGTGATGGATGTGCCCGCGTTGGATTAGCTTGTTGGTGGGGTAATGGCCTACCAAGGCAATGATCCATAGCTGGTCTGAGAGGACGATCAGCCACGCTGGAACTGAGACACGGTCCAGACTCCTACGGGAGGCAGCAGCTAAGAATATTGGGCAATGGAGGCAACTCTGACCCAGCCATGCCGCGTGAATGAAGAAGGCCTTCGGGTTGTAAAGTTCTTTTAGTCGCGAAGATGATGACAGTAACGACAGAAAAAGCACCGGCTAACTTCGTGCCAGCAGCCGCGGTAATACGAAGGGTGCAAGCGTTGTTCGGATTTACTGGGCGTAAAGCGTCCGTAGGTGGTTTGTTAAGTCAGGGGTGAAATCCCGGGGCCCAACCCCGGAACTGCCTTTGATACTGGCAGGCTGGAGCGTGATAGAGGAAGATGGAATATCTGGTGTAGGGGTGAAATCCGTAGATATCAGATAGAACACCAATGGCGAAGGCAGTCTTCTGGATCATTGCTGACACTGAGGGACGAAAGCGTGGGTAGCAAACAGAATTAGATACTCTGGTAGTCCACGCCCTAAACGATGCATGCTTGTTGTTGGTTTCCTTCGGGATATCAGTGACGAAGCTAACGCGTTAAGCATGCCGCCTGGGGACTACGATCGCAAGATTAAAACTTAAAGGAATTGACGGGGACCCGCACAAGCGGTGGAGTATGTTGTTTAATTCGATGCTACGCGAGAAACCTTACCGACCCTTGACATCTTGGTCGCGACTTCCAGAGATGGTTGTCTTCAATTCGGTTGGACCAAAGACAGATGCTGCATGGCTGTCGTCAGCTCGTGTCGTGAGATGTTAGGTTAAGTCCTGCAACGAGCGCAACCCACGCCCTATGTTGCCAGCGGGTAATGCCGGGAACTCTTAGGGGACTGCCCGCGTCAAGCGGGAGGAAGGTGTGGATGACGTCAAGTCATCATGGTTCTTACGGGTCGGGCCACAAACGTACTACAATGGTGGCAACAATGGGTAGCAATGCTGCAAGGCAAAGCCAATCCTGAAAAGCCATCTCAGTTCGGATTGTCCTCTGCAACTCGAGGGCATGAAGTTGGAATCGCTAGTAATCGCTGATCAGAATGCAGCGGTGAATACGTTCCCGGGTCTTGTACACACCGCCTGTCAAACCATGAGAGTCGATTTCACCCAAAGTCGGTAGTCTGACGCAAGGGGACGCCGCCTACGGTGGGGTTGGTGATTGGGGTTAAGTCATAACAAGGTAGCAGTACCGGAAGGTGCGGCTGGATCACCTCCTTTATAGAGAATACCGTTTCCACGAAAACGGTCATCCAAATACGACTGTCTGAACATCTCTTTTTGAAACGATTCTGGTATCAGCGGAACTATTTGATAACGGATAATTTCGTACACCGGATAAATCTTGGGTCAGTAGTTCAGTTGGTTAGAATGCCGCTCTGATACAGCGGAGGTCGAAGATTCGAGTTCTTCCTGACCCACCATGAAGTTTTGATGAGGTTGGAATCAAAGATACGAAATATCTTTGATTCCAGATATTCCAAACGTAATATCCTCGGAATCTGCTTTTATAGCAATACATTGTTAATCGGTTTTTATGTCGCAAGTTAGAATTTTATAGCAATATAAGATTTTGATTTGTTGAACATCGTAATCTCAAAAATCTTTCTGAAGAGTAATCACGAAAGTGATAATTCAATAGAAGACAAGAATCAACTAATGCTTAAAAACTCATTAAATTTGTTATTTGTGTGTTTGGGGACTTTCTCTTCAAGCATAAGATAAAAAGTAACAAAGGGTGTTTAGTGGATGCCTTGGCAATCAGAGGCGATGAAGGACGTGAAAGACTGCGATAAGTCCGGGTGAGCCGTCAATATGCTTTGACCCCGGAATTTCCGAATGGGGAAACCCAATCCGAATGGATTATCTTTGACTGAATACATAGGTCAAAGAGGCAAACGCGGAGAAGTGAAACATCTCAGTACCCGCAGGAACAGAAAGCAACAGCGATTCCCTTAGTAGTGGCGAGCGAACGGGGACCAGCCCAGTGGTTTAGATTTTGGTTAGCAAAATGTGGTGGAAAACACAGCAATAATAGGTGATAGCCCTGTATGCGAAAGCCAGATTCCGAATCCAAGAGTAGAGCCGTACACGTGAAATTCGGTTCGAATATGGGGGGACCTTCCTCCAAGGCTAAATACTCCTGATTGACCGATAGTGAACAAGTACCGTGAGGGAAAGGTGAAAAGAACCCCGAAGGGGGAGTGAAATAGACACTGAAACTGAATACCTACAAGCTGTCAGAGCCGGTTTTCCGGTGATGGCGTACCTTTTGTATAATGAGCCAACGAGTTATTATTGCATGCAAGCCTAAGCCGTTAGGTGTAAGCGAAGGGAAACCGAGTCTGAATAGGGCGAATTGAGTATGCAGTAATAGACCCGAAGCGGGGTGATCTAGGTATGGGCAGGCTGAAGGCGGTGTAACAATCGCTGGAGGGCCGAACGCACCAATATGGCAACATTGGGCGATGACCTGTGTCTAGGGGTGAAAAGCCAATCGAACCCCGTTATAGCTGGTTCTCCGCGAAAACTATAGAGGTAGTGTCTCAGGTGTTCGTTGTTGGGGGTAAAGCACTGAAATGGCTAGGGGGAGTAAAATCTTACCAACCCATATCAAACTCTGAATACCAACAAATTATAGCCTGGGAAACAGTCCATCGGTGCTAAGGTCGGTGGACGAGAGGGCAACAGCCCAGACCGCCAACTAAGGTCCCAAAATGATGATTAAGTGGGAAAGTGAGTCGAGATTCCAAAACAACCAGGATGTTGGCTTGGAAGCAGCCATCGTTTAAAGAAAGCGTAATAGCTCACTGGTCTATTAGAGTTTCGGCAACGAAAATGTAACGGGGCTAAAATCATCTACCGAAGTTGCGGGTGCGTCGTAAGACGTGCGGTAGCGGAGCATTCTGTAAGCCTGTGAAGCCGAAGGTGTGAGCCACGGTGGAGGTATCAGAAGCGCGAATGTTGGCATGAGTAGCAGCTAATCAAGGTGAGAAACCTTGACGCCGTAAGAGCAAGGGTTCCTATCCAATGTTAATCAGGGTAGGGTGAGTCGACCCCTAAGGCGAGGCCGAAAGGCGTAGTCGATGGGAACACGGTTAATATTCCGTGACCTGCGTGAGAGTGACGAATTGCGTAAATTGTTTGGCCTTATTGGATTGGTCGTGCAGTGAAGCAGTTCCAGGAAATAGCCCACGCGTATAGATCGTACCCAGAACCAACACAGGTGCTCGAGTCGAGTAGACTAAGGCGGTTGAGAGAACTATGTTGAAGGAACTAGGCAAAATGCATCCGTAACTTCGGGATAAGGATGACCTGTTTCAAGGCAACTTTAATCAGGTGACACAAACCAGGTGGGGGCGACTGTTTACTTAAAACCCAGGTCTCTGCTAAATCGTATAAGATGATGTATAGGGACTGACGCCTGCCCAGTGCTGGAAGGTTAAGCAGAGGTGTGCAAGCATTGATGTGAAGCCCCAGTAAACGGCGGCCGTAACTCTAACGGTCCTAAGGTAGCGAAATTCCTTGTCGGGTAAGTTCCGACCCGCATGAATGGCGTAACGATCTCCACACTGTCTCCAACATAGACTCAGCGAAATTGAATTCTCGGTGAAAATGCCGGGTACCCGCAGCTAGACGGAGAGACCCTATGAAGCTTTACTGCAGTTTCGTACTGGCACTAGGACTCATTTGCGTAGGATAGGTGGGACGCTTTGAAGTGTGGATTTTGGTTCACATGGAGCGGTTGGTGAAATACCACCCTGGTGTGTTTTAGTGTCTAACCCGCGTTCTTGAACCAGGGCGGGGGACAGTGCGTGATGGGCAGTTTGACTGGGGTGGTCGCCTCCCAAATCGTACCGGAGGCGCGCGAAGGTTTGCTCAGGTTGGTCGGAAATCAACCGGTGAGTGCAATGGCAAAAGCAAGCCTGACTGCAAGGGGGACACCCCGAGCAGAGACGAAAGTCGGTCATAGTGACCCGGTGGCTCCGCATGGAAGGGCCATCGCACACGGATAAAAGCTACTCTAGGGATAACAGGCTGATGCTACCCAAGCGTCCATAGCGACGGTAGTGTTTGGCACCTCGATGTCGACTCATCGCATCCTGGGGCTGGAGCAGGTCCCAAGGGTATGGCTGTTCGCCATTTAAAGCGGTACGTGAGTTGGGTTAATAACGTCGTGAGACAGTTAGGTCCCTATCTACTGTGGGCGTTGGATATTTGAGCGAACTTGACCTTAGTACGAGAGGACCGGGTCGAACGAACCTCTGGTGTACCTGTTGTCGCGCCAGCGGCACTGCAGGGTAGCTATGTTCGGAACAGATAACCGCTGAAAGCATCTAAGCGGGAAGCTGGTCGCAAGATAAGATATCCCCATGAGTTCAGTTCTAGACCAGGACATTGATAGGCGGTGGGTGTAAGCCCTGTGAGGGGTTTAGCCGAACCGTACTAATTGAACCATTGACTTTTTATCTTTTTGTTTGACTTTTTATGAAGTCAAACGTATGCTTGAAGAGTAAGTTCAAAGCAAGGTTGATTGAATTTACGATTGTTCGCTGGATTTATTCTGGTGATTATAGAGCGGGAGTCACCCTCTGTTCCATCCCGAACCAGACAGGGAAACCCCGTATCGCCGATGGTACTTTGGCTTAAGCCACGGAAGAGTAGGTCGTCGCCAGAATAAATCCAGTTATCGACATAAAAACCGAGTTTAACCGCCCACGGGCGGTTTTTTTAACCCAAAATACAGGAGTTTTTTACATCATGGTACCCAGTGCAAGGCAACAGAAAGTGATTATAAATTCAAATGGCGTTCATTCCGACGATGCGCGTGGAAATCGTTATTATTACGGTTATCCGCAAACTAAATTAAGTATGATTTCATATTATTTTGAACATGCAAAACAATTCTGGGCAAATCAGACGATCAACGGCCGTCCGTTGGAACTGCGCGAGATATGTGTCCAAACCGCCGCGAACAGTTCGGTGCCGTATAATTTTGAATCCCAGGTGCGTCGCACGCCGATTGCGGATGCAGATCGTCGCAAAAACCGTGTTGCATGGTATAACGTGAAATTTAACGTTGGTGAAACAGGTTGGATTTGCAACGGGATGTATATGACTTTGTTTGATGCGGCGTCCAACATTGCGGCCGATACCGCATACCAATTATATACTGATCAAAAGGTTATTCGCTGTGTCCGTGTGTTAATGAATCAAAAGGTTAAATAATAATGTCAAACGTGGCTGATATTTTGCAAGCAATTCGGTATGGGTCTCGCGATGCCGCCAATGCCATTGTACGCAATGACAAGATTTATATAAACGACCTGGTTATTACGCGTAAATATGGATTGCCGGTGGATTTATCTTTCTTTGACCAGCCCGTTAAAATGACGGACGATATTTCCGCCGCCACCGACAGGTTAATCAGTCGTGTTGATAAAATATATACGCGTCGTATGCGTACCCGTGCGCGGATTCAGAAATTTTCTGACAAGATTACAAAAAATCATCACACCGATAATATGACAGATGATGAATTTACCGCGACAATGGTGCTGACCAGGATTTCGGACACGTTGCACAGTGCGAAAAAAGTATTACTGGTGCATGATGTGGATTTGGCGCGCACTTTGCGTACCGCCACCAATCAAGTCGTTATATTGCACGTTTCCGATATGTATCAGATTTTTGTGGGCAATATGATGTTGGGGCATATCCCAAGTCCTGAATCAGAATCTGGGTTTGTTATATCCGGGCAAAACCGCACAGTGGTTATCAAGCGCGATAATAACCCCAATTTATTTAACCGCGCCCAGAATTTATTTTGGAAAATTTACACACGACACATAATACCTGAACAAAATCGCGTTCGTAATTTGATTCAAAACACGCGATAATCCCCCGCCACCCAGCGGGGTTTTATTTTTACGATTTTTTGTGATATAATTTACCATTATGATAAAGAAATTATACATTATTGCAGGTCCAAATGGCAGTGGTAAAACAACCTTGGCAAAGGAACTTGTAAAAGAGGATAAAATTGCCTTTTTGAATGCGGACGAGATTGCAAAAAAACGTTCGGACAAGTTTGGAATAAAATCTGGGCGTATTTTGCTGACAAAATTGGACGAGCTATTGGCGACAGGGCAGACTGTGGTTTTGGAATCAACGATATCCGGCGTGTATCATTTCGGTGTTATGGAACGAGCCAAGCGGTTAAAGTATGAAATAATATTCATTTATATTTTCTTGGATTCTGTGGAACAAAATTTGCTGCGTATAAAACAACGGGTGGCGGTTGGCGGTCATGATGTGCCCGAAACAGATGTTCGGCGCAGATATGAACGCAGCATGTCTAATTTTTGGCCAACGGCATTGCGGGCATCGCATTGGGAATTATACTATAATGGTGAAAACAATTTTGAACCAATCGCCCAAGGTCGCGGTGAATTTATTGACATCATGGACGAGAGTACCTATAATAAGTTTAACAAGGAAACCAAAAAATGAAAAAAAGCGATTATGAATTATCGGCAAAAATATTACGCTTGGCCAATCGCGGTGCTCGCAAGGCTCAAGAAAAAGCCCGTCGTGCGGGTGTGCCGGTTTATTATTCTATAAATGGCCAAATCATAGAAGTTAAATTGTAATATAATCCCCCGCCACCCAGCGTGGGTTTGCTTTTTGCGATTTTTGTGGTATAATCTGTCATTATGACACAAGACGATCAAATTCAATCTTTACTGGATAAAATGCACGCTATGTTTGATAAGGCAATTGGCCCCAACAATCGTAGCGAATATATGCAGCAACATAATGTCGGTGGTATAGATTGGCATTTTTCTTTATCGGCCGATGATATTATAAATCAAAAGATTCCGCGTGCTGTTGCTGGATGCACTGGAAAAGCAAAAGTTTTTTCTAAACTTATGACGGAGGCTGGTTTAAAACATGTTGTTCTGACCACCGCACGCATAGCCGATTTAAACGGTGCGGAGCAAGACCGTAAAGACGGTAAAAAAGAACGTATCATAAGCGGACATCAAATCATCGCAGTATATGATGAAAACGGTAAATTGCGTGCCTTTGACCCAGGTTTAAAAGAGTTAAAATATATTAAATCAGAGATTCAAGTTGGTAATATAATCAAGTTTCGTTTTGGCGGGGAAATTATACCCCACACTATTACCGCAATTTTAGCTCCACAAGAATTTGCAAAAGTGAATACTTATAAGAAACTACGTGATTTGTATATTTGTGGAAGTGGTGATAAAAAAAGCAAGATTTTTTAAAAGGGAAAAACACACTCTCTTTTTGGGAAAAATTGCAAAATTATTTTATAAAACAAAACGACTAAACCGCCCTTGTGGCGGTTTTTTATTGCTATATTTATGGGAATTGCTATTCTGGTTGGGTAAAAGGACGGCAATATGAAAATTTTTGCAAAATATTTTGATGAAAATGGTGAAGTATATTTGTTTCGACCGAAAGAAATGTATGATCGCGCCACAAATACGTTCAAACCGACAGATGAAAAAACTTTTACTGTGGGGATGGAAAAATTTTCCCCATTGGGCAACAGCGAGATTTGGCAACGTACATTTTATGATTTTGATGTGGCGGTTGATGAATATCGCGCGTGCATAGATAAATTGCATAACCGCGTGCCTGCGCGTATGTGCGCGGCAAATCCGAAATTGCGCCACAAATGTATCCCGGAAAATTGCCCAAAGGAATTGGGTGGCACTGTGTTTTGGCGTCTGTTCCACGAAGGATGTATAAACAGGGTTAAATAACACACCCCGCGGTTACTCGTGATAGACCACCCCTCCGCTAGATGAGGAACTTTATTCCGCAACAAGGCGAGAGCTAGCAGCCATATTCTGCCGCAGAGGGGAACTTTATTCCGCGACGGGAACGTACCAAGTTCCCCTCCATTGGAGGGGTGCCCGCAGGGCGGGGTGGTTAGAGAGTGCAGGATTAGGTACTTACTCCCCTTTGTCATCGCGAGCGAAGCGTGGCGATCCAGTAAATAAAAAAGGCACTGCGGGCGTTTGCCCGCAGACATATTGCACTGGATTGCCACAGTCGTACGACAACGTTTTCAACGTTGATCGCACTCCTTCGCAATGACAAGGTAGTTACGAGTAACTAGCAACCTATATCCCAAAACACTTGTTTGCACACAGGCCTATTAAGAATGCAACAATTGACACGCCCATACATACGCCCAACATTTCCAAAAAATTCCGCATATATGGCCGCCGCCGCATCCGCCCCAGGTAATAATTAAATCCAAAAATCTCGGCCACTGCGATTGCGAACATCAGTACTATTTCCACCGCGCGATTTTCAAATACAAAAAACGGGACTATCAACACCGCGCATGTCGCCATATACGCCACGCCTGTATAAAGCGCGTATTTGAAAGCATGTCCCCCATCGTTGTCGCCTGCGCGCACAGCCAGGTAATTTGACGCGCCCATGGACAGACTGGCCGTGATGGACGCGATAACCGCGGTCAGGATAATCACATATCGGTCTGCCATGGCGACGGCCAAACCTGCAATCAGTCCAGTCAGCGAAACCAACGCATCATGCATCCCCAAAACAATTGCCCCAACAGAACGAAAGTTATTTTTTTGTTCCATGCGCCCCAGTATATCACCCATGCATCCGCCCCGCACCAGGCATGGATTCTTAAAAATTCTTTTGCAAGATAAAACGAAGTATGATAGCATATCACACGTCGGTATGAATATGTATCGATGGGCTTGAACACCCAAAATTCGTTGCGTCCAAGTGATGACGAAAAACTCCAACTTTCTGGTTGGAGTGTGTGGAATATATTGAATAACACACGCTATTTTTCAACGAATATAGTGTTCAAACTCCAACCACCTGAAATATAAAAATCGGTGGTTTTTTATTAAAAATAACAGGAGTTTGCAATGCGCGCACAATCAAAAAAAATCACCGAGTTTATGCACGGCAAAGATAAACGTTTTATGATACCGGTTTATCAAAGAAATTATAATTGGAAAAAGAAAGAACAATGTCAGACATTATGGGATGATTTGGAATATATAATAAAACAAGGCAATAACAAGCCACACTTTTTTGGTTCTATTGTCAGTGTTCGTGATAAAAATACTGATGATTTGATTGTCATAGACGGTCAACAAAGATTGACAACGGTTTCATTATTATTATTGGCCATAGGCAATAAGGCAAAAGAATTTAATGATGTTATTCAAAAGAATAAAGATGCTGATAATTCATACAACATTCCGCTCGTTGACGAGATAATGAGCCTGTGTTTGGATTACAAGAATAAAAACAAAATTAAATTAAAACTTATTCGCGGTGATATGGAAGCGTATCAGTCCTTGATAGATGGTTCAAACACAAGCAAATATGACAAGAATAACATAATTATCAACTATAATTTTTTCAAATCACAATTAACACCAGAAAATATTGGCGATATATATAAGGCAGTTCAGCAGTTAGAGATTGTTGATATTGGCTTGGGCGATAATGATGACAACCCCCAGTTAGTATTTGAATCACTGAACTCCAAGGGGTTAGATTTAAGTGATGCCGATAAAATAAGAAATTTTATTTTAATTGGTTTGGATTATGAAGAACAAGAAAGATTGTATTCGCGTTATTGGGAACCAATAGAAGAAAACGCAGGCACCAGTTCTAATGATACAACTACTTATATTTGGAATTTTTTGGCATGCAAAACCAACAAAAAAAGTGCGTTGCCAGATGTATATAAAAGTTTCAAGGAATATAAACGACCAACCGATAAACCAGAAGATATATTAAAAGAACTGCATGATTATTCAGAAATTTATTTTCAAATAAAAACCAAACAGACAGATAATAAAGAGATAAATGACAAGCTTACAGATTTACGGGATGGAATAGAGTTTGGTGCTGTAATTCCATTATTGTTGGATGTGTTTATGAAATATTCACATCAAAAATTGGGCGCGCAAGATGTCATGGAAATAATGAAAGTTATAGAGAGTTATTTTATACGCAGAAAACTTTGTCGATTAACAACTGCTGGTGCAAACAAATCGATTCTGATGAATAAAAAAATAGATTCTATATTGAAATCAGATTGTAATGCATCGTATGCAGACGTATTTAAGTTCTTGATATATTCAGATTCATCACCACAAAGGTTCCCAGATGATGGCGAATTCATAGACGCATTGCGTAGGAATGACGTTTATACAAGTAATCAAGCGACATGTAAATACATTTTGCTAAAAATAGAACAGTTTTATAACCCCAAAGAAAACGTGGACCCAATAAGATTGACGTTGGAACACATTATGCCCCAGACACTAACGAATGAGTGGCGACACGATTTGGGAGAAAATTGGGAAAATATACACAAGACGTATTTGAATACAATAGGAAATTTGACACTTACGGGGTATAATTCGGAATTCAGTAATCGTTCATTTCAGCAAAAAAAACTTATGAAAAACGGATTCAATGATTCTGCTTTATACCTGAATCATTATATGCGCGACATAGACACCTGGACAGAGCATGAAATCATTGAACGTGGTAAAAAATTATCCTCAGATATTTTGAAACTTTGGCCTGTATATAAACCAATGCATTCATATGCAAATGCGCGCGATATTGAAACAGTGGCACTTGATAATGATTCTTTGAAAGAAATTATTACAAATCGTAAACCGCAAAGTTTTAATTTTTCATTATTGGATACAGATATAGAGGTAAAATCTTGGAAAGATTTATATGCCAGAGTTATAGAAACTTTATACGCAAATGACCAATACAAGATAAAAATGCGTAAAGCATTTGCGCATGGAAATGATGGAAGGTTCAAAGATATTGTATCCAAGAAAGAAGAAAACATCGGTCAGCATGGCGAACGATTTTGGGAACAATTATTGTATCCCTATGAAAATATATATTTTCGTGTAAACAAATCGGCGGATTCTTTGCTTGGTGCCATTAAAATTTGGTTTGATTATCTGGGAATAGATGAAAGCGATTTGAGTATAAATTTGAAATAAAAAACCGCCCACGTGGCGGTTGTTTTTTATTCAATCACCACCGCGCCATTGCGGACGATGTTTATATCGTCGCCGTCCAATATGGCGACTGTGCTGGGTGCGCCGCCCATTGGGGCGGTTGCATTATCAATAACAATAATATTTGGAAATGTTTTTCTGATTTCATCGGCGGATGTCAGTGTTGGCTGGCCTGATATATTTGCCGACGTTGTTGCCAAACAATGCCCGTCAATCACGCCACATAATTCCATAAATGGCTTGTAATTCGGTACGCGCACCCCACCAAACACCATGGAATCAGTCCCCGCCACTGGCACACCAATGGTCAGTGCGCCCGGCCAATATTTCTGTGCCAACTCAAACGCACGCGCGGGATATTCCGCCATGTATGGTTTAATGTGTTCAAAACTGTCGGACATAATGATTAAATGCTTGTTCGCAGGCCGACGTTTAATTTCAAACAGCGCATCCGCGCCCGCGCGTGTCGGCAACGCCCCCAGGCCCCATACTGTATCTGTTGGGAACGCAATCACGCCGCCCGATTTCAGATGATTATTTAATTCGGCTACAAACGCCAAGTCTTTCAAATTTGTCATATTGACCAAAATACCCGCGAAATTCGCATTTGTAAAGTTAAAAAAATAAAAAATGCAGTGCTTTTTTTCTTGCAATTCGGCACCATATCCCGCAAAATCTGTGCGCGTTTTAATAATCTAGCAAGGAGAAACCATAATGAGTACAAAATGGGTTTATAAATTTGGCAACGGTGCTGCCGAGGGTCGCGCAGACATGCGTAATCTGTTGGGGGGCAAAGGTGCCAATTTGGCTGAAATGAATTTGGTTGGGCTGCCTGTGCCGGCTGGTTTTACCGTCACGACCGAGGTTTGCACATACTATTACGACAACAATCAAAAATATCCAGATGATTTAATGGACCAGGTTCGCGATGGTATCGCCCACATTGAAAACATTATGGGCAAAAAATTTGCAGATATGGAAAACCCATTATTGGTTTCTGTGCGTTCAGGTGCGCGTGTTTCCATGCCGGGCATGATGGATACTGTTTTGAATTTGGGATTAAATGACGAAACAGTCAAAGCATTGGCGAAACATTCCGGTAACGAACGTTTTGCGTATGATTCATATCGTCGTTTTATTATGATGTTCAGTGACGTTGTTTTGGGGGCGGACATTGATTTGTTCGAACACACACTGGAACGCATGAAGGAAGACAAAGGTTACAAAGTCGATACAGAACTGACCGCCGACGATTTGAAAGAATTGGTTGAAAAATTCAAAGAAATCGGTGTGAAAATCGGCAAAGTATTCCCACAAGATCCATGGGAACAACTGAAATTAGGTATCGGCGCCGTATTCGGCAGTTGGATGAGCAAGAAAGCCATCACATATCGTAAATTGAACAACATCCCGGGCGATTGGGGTACCGCTGTTAATGTCCAGGCCATGGTGTTTGGCAATTCTGGCGATGATTCCGCAACTGGTGTGTGTTTCAGCCGCGACCCGGCCACCGGTGAAAATAAATATTACGGCGAATATCTGATTAACGCCCAGGGCGAAGACGTTGTTGCCGGTATTCGTACCCCACAACCGATGAGCCGCGACGATTCCGGTCGTCTGTCACTGGAAGAAGCCATGCCCGACGTTTATAAAGAACTGTGCGATGTTCGCGAAAAATTGGAAAAGCATTACAAAGATATGCAGGACATGGAATTCACCATCGAACATGGCAAACTGTGGATGTTACAGTGCCGTAACGGCAAACGTACTGCTGCGGCTGCGGTTCGCATGGCGGTTGAAATGGTGAATGAAGGCTTGCTGACCAAAGAAGAGGCCATCCTGCGCGTTGGTGCGGATCAGTTGGATCACTTGTTGCATCCTATGTTGGATCCCAAGGCAGAAAAGAACGTTATCGCAACCGGTTTGCCGGCATCCCCAGGTGCCGCCGTTGGCCAGGCTGTGTTCAGCGCAGACGATGCAGAACGCTGGGCCAAAGAAGGCAAAAAAGTTATGTTAATCCGCGTTGAAACATCACCCGAAGACATCGCAGGTATGAACGCGGCCCAGGGTGTTATCACTGCGCGTGGTGGTATGACATCGCACGCGGCGGTGGTTGCACGTGGTATGGGCACACCATGCGTGTCTGGTTCGCCGGATATCAAGATTGACTATGATTCCAAAACAATGAAAACAACGTCTGGCGTTGTTGTTAATGAAGGCGATTGGGTTTCCATCGATGGCGCACGTGGCGAAATTATTCTGGGCCAGGTTCCAACCGTATCGGTTGAATTGACCGGCAATTTTGGCACGTTGATGCAGTGGGTTGATGAAATCAAAACATTGAAAGTCAAAGCCAACGCCGAAACCCCAAAAGATGCCAAACAGGCGCGCGATTTTGGTGCCGAAGGTATCGGACTGGCGCGTACGGAACACATGTTCTTTGATCCGGCACGTATCCAGGATATGAGAGAGATGATTTTGGCCGATGACGAAGACGGTCGTCGTGCTGCGCTGGCGAAATTGTTGCCGTATCAAAAGGCTGACTTTGTGGAATTGTTCAAGATTATGGACGGTCTGCCGGTTACAATCCGCTTGATTGACCCGCCGTTACATGAATTCTTGCCGCACACAGACGCTGAAATTGGCGAATTGGCCGCACACATTGGAAAATCGGTTGAATTTGTCAAGGCTCGTGCCGAGGCTTTACACGAACAAAATCCGATGCTGGGACATCGTGGTTGCCGTTTGGCGATTACATACCCAGAAATCTGCGAAATGCAAACGCGCGCGATTTTGTCGGCTGCGATTGAATGCAAAAACGCAGGTATCCGTGTATTCCCTGAAATCGAGGTTCCATTGGTCGGTTCCAAGAAAGAGGTTGATATTGTTAAATCAGTAATCGACGCAACGGCTGCATCATTGTTTGCTGAAACAGGCGACAGTGTTGAATACAGTGTCGGTTCGATGATTGAATTGCCACGCGCGGCCGTGTTGGCGGATCAAATCGCAGAAAGTTGTGAATTCTTTGAATTCGGCACAAACGATTTGACACAAACAACATTGGGTATGTCGCGTGACGACACAGGCAAGATTTTGGACGAATACCGCGCGCGTGGTATCTATGTCGCAGATCCATTTGCGTCCGTCGATCAACAGGGCGTTGGAATCTTAATCGAAGACGCGGTTGCCAAAGCCCGCAAAACCAAGGGCGCAAATATTCACTTGGGCGTTTGCGGCGAACATGGTGGCGACCCCGCATCGGTTGAATATTTCCATCGCATTGGATTTGATTCCGTATCGTGCAGTCCGTTCCGCGTGCCAATTGCACGCCTTGCGGCGGCCCAGGCGGCGGTCAAATTCCCACGCGACAAATAAAAAAACGCCCCATCGGGGCGTTTTTGTTACTTGTTACTCGTAACTCGTTACTCGTATTTCGTCCTTTCGTATAGGGTAACTTACCCTGCAATGGGAACACCCCAATGCCCACCGCACCCTGTGGGGGCGGGGGGTGTCGCGCCCCGCGCGACGGGGGGTGGGGTGGCAATAGACTGCGTAATTATCTACTTACTTCCCATTGTCATCGCGAGCGAAGCGTGGCGATCCAGTAAATAAAAAAGCACTGCGGGCATTCGCCCGCAGACATATTAAGACTTGATTGCCACAGTCGTACGCCAATGTTTTCAACGTTTCGCGCTCCTTCGCAATGACAAGGAAGTTACTCGTGACTCGTCTTTCGCCCTTCGCCGAAGTTTCGGGTGATAAACCACCCCGCCGCTTCGCGGCACCCCTCCGCAGAGGGGAACTTAGACCGCAACGGTATGAGAGTCAGCACCCCCATCCGTCGTAAAGGGTAACTTAGACCGCGACGGGAACGCACCAAGTTCCCCTCCATTGGAGGGGTGGCGGCTTGCCGCCGGGGTGGTAAGAGACTGCGTAATTATCTACTTACTCCCCATTGTCATCGCGAGCGAAGCGTGGCGATCCAGTAAATAAAAAAGCACTGCGGGCGAATGCCCGCAGACATATTATGACTGGATTGCCACAGTCGTACGACAACGTTTTCAACGTTTCGCGCTCCTTCGCAATGACAAGGAAGTTACTCGTGACTCGTCTTTCGCCCTTCGCCGAAGTTTCGGGTGATAAACCACCCCGCCGCTTCGCGGCACCCCTCCGCAGAGGGGAACTTAGACCGCAACGGTATGAGAGTCAGCACCCCCATCCGTCGTAAAGGGTAACTTAGACCGCGACGGGAACGCACCAAGTTCCCCTCCATTGGAGGGGTGGCGGCTTGCCGCCGGGGTGGTAAGAGACTGCGTAATTATCTACTTACTCCCCATTGTCATCGCGAGCGAAGCGTGGCGATCCAGTAAATAAAAAAGCACTGCGGGCGAATGCCCGCAGACATATTATGACTGGATTGCCACAGTCGTACGACAACGTTTTCAACGTTTCGCGCTCCTTCGCAATGACAGCGGTGTGGTCACGAGTAACGAGTAACCAGTAAACGCTCTGTTTTCTTATTTACAGACCACGGCAAAAATGCTATAATTACATAAAATGGGTGGGTGAATCCATGCCTGTCACGCCACCAAACATCGGGTTTTCCGGGCTTTTCCGGATTACAGGGAGAGTTTAATGAAACGCCATAATTTCGCAGAAAATTTCAAAAATGCGATGGGGACAGTGTTTTTGCTGGCCGGCGCATTTTTCGTGTGTTCGACATTGGTGTCGATGCGCGCGGTGTTGGCTGATCCGATTGCGCCCGCCTATACTGTGCCAACGGCAAACGTTCAATCACCGCGTAATGGAACGAATGTGCGGTCTGCATCGGCGCGGCCGGTGACGTCGCGTGGAAATTCAACGAACGTTGTATCGCGCGGCACAACAAGTAATACAGTTGTAAATTCACGTGGGGTGGCGTCGCGCACGACCACATCGCGTGGAACGGTTGCCACGCCAACCACGTCACGTGTGGCGACAACAACTGCATCGCGTACAACGGCCGGTACATCGCGTGCGAATCCGACGGCGTCTGGGCGTGCGACGGCAACCGCGTCGCGTGTCACGCCAACCACGTCTGCATCGCGTGGAACAACCGCGCGTAACGTGGTATCGCGTGGCACGGCAACGAATACAGTTTCCCGCGTGGCGGCAAATAATACGTCGCGTACGGTACGTTCGCGTGCGACAACCACAACGCCATCCCGTGTATCATTACAGGGCAGTGCCATCCGCGGCAGTAAAACAAGCAACACATACACATATTTGTCCAGTGCTTTATACACCGGCAATTATTCGAATATTATCGACAGTTCAACCGGCCTGATTTCTGCCGAGGCATATAATAACTGCAAAGAATCATATTATGCATGTATGGACGAAATTTGCACGGCACGTAACGCAGCCCAGCGTCGTTGCGCGTGTGCAGGTCGTGTTCGCGCCTTTGCCGAGGCCGAAGCCGCCCTGGAAAAGGCAAATGAAGAATTGATAACTGTGTCCGGTGAATTGGCATTGTTAATCGCCAGCAAGGGTAAAGATGTAAGCCAGGCGTTCCAATTAACCGATGCTGAAAAGGTTATGAACTGCGTATCGTGGAAAGAGGCCAGTAAAGACGGCACCGCAACCGATGATGAATTTGGTGATTGGTGTACCGAACATGCCATATTCGATGGTTCGTGCAGTCGTTCAACACCGCCAAGTTATTGCGAAGAAAGCGGTAATAATTTCGGATTTGACATAGGTAACCTGGATGGTACAGGCAGTGACATTTTGGCGCAATTGCAATCTTGGGCCGATGCCAAAAATGAAACACTGACACTTTTGGTGACTGATGATGATGCAGTGATAAACGCGTTTGACGAATTAACAAACATCGTCGGCAATTTGGCGGGCGTCAGCGGTTATTTATCAGACTCCGAAAAATTGACGGATCGTTTGGCCGAAACATGGGGATATGAATTGTTCGAATACGCACATAACAATGTATGTAACCGTGTGTTGGATTCTTGCTTTAACGGTATATACGAGGCCTGCGGCACACCCGCCAATAAGCGCAAGTGCGGAAATGGGCGCACATACTGTCCGTATAATTACAACAGTTATATTACTGTAAATAATACAGACGAATATAGTCTGGAATTCATTACGCCCCAGGAAAACAGTTCGTCGAATTCTGCGACCTGTTTTGGATATACATCTGCATCGGGTGACCCGTATGCCGATTTGCGTGGGCCGGTGGCGGATGCACGTCGCAGCATTATGCAGCAATATGCGCTGGATGCGAATGCAGACTGTGATGCGTATGGCGAACAATTAAGTGAAACCGCCCAGAACATCGGTTATCAAAAGGTTGCCGCACAGCAGGCCCTGCAACAAAAGCGTTTGGAATTTTACCAGGAAGAACAAGATACAATCGCGGCAGACTATGCATCTGCACGCAGCAATTTCAACGAATGTTTGTCTGAATTGTACGATTGTTATACAACCCAGGAATCGTCTCAAACGAATTGGAGCACCAGCCGCATCAAAACATATTGTTCCCAGGTGTCCAACGTACCGCATTGCTATGAAGAAATGATTTGCGGCGCACCGAACAATATATTACAGGCTGTTATCGACAAAGAAGATTCCGATGGCCAGTGCAATAATTCGACCGACATCGATACGAATACTTGCCGTAATATCGTCACACTGTCTGAAATCTTGGATGGCGGCTATGCGTCGGGTGCAGTGTCTGGATCTTCGATTGCAATGCGCGAAGCATGTCTGCAATCCATCGATATCGAAGGCGTCCGTTCATGGCGCGCGGGTGATACCGGCAATCGTAACGAATGGGGTTCTCCTGAATGTCCGACTGGAACGCATAACGAGGATGGTATGTGCGTACCAAATACAAAGACGTGTAGTTTCACGGCAGATGGAAAAGTTATCGGTACAGGCACTTCAACCTATTCTAATGAAAAATGGGGCCCGTGCGTGTTGCAGTCTTGCGAAGAAAAAAATTCAATTGTTCAAAATGGCACGTGTGTAAAATGTGGTGCTGACGAACATGTTGAATCCAACAAATGCACGCCAAATACACGTGATTGTAACGTTACAAATGCATCCGCGGCCGAACAGACTTGGAATGGATCGTCTTGGGGTGATTGCACACCAACGGCATGCAGAACCGGATATGAATTGCAGGGCAACACGTGTGTCCTGGTCCAAGAACCAGAACCCGAGCCAGAACCAGGTACAGGTGAATAAAAAAAACGCCCCACCGGGGCGTTTTAGTTACTCGTGACTCGTTACTAGTTACTCGTACCACCCCCGCGCGCAGGGCGCGGTATCGGGCACCCCTCCGCAGAGGGGAACTTTTTTCCGCGACGGTACGGTCTAGGTTCCCCTCTATGGAGGGGTGGCACGATACCGGGCCCCGCGAAAATGCAATTTTCGTGGGTGTTTGGGCCGGGGTGGTCTGTTATCCATCGCCCATATCGTGGGCAACATATCCCCGTGACGAGAACACGCCAATGCCCACCGCCCCACACCGGGCCCCGCGCAAACAAAGTTTGCGTGGGTGGTTATTTGTGGGGGCGGGGGGTGGCGCGCCCCGCGCGACGGGGGGTGGGGATACGAGTCACGAGTAACCCAGTAACTAAAAAACGGGGCGATGCCCCGTTTTTTATTTCGCTTCGTCTTCTGGTATGACGGAAACTGTTTTCCGATCGCCCAGACCACGTTTGAATTTCACAACGCCCGCAATTTTCGCGAACAGTGTGTGGTCTTTGCCCATACCGACGTTCAGGCCGGGATGAACCGCCGTTCCACGTTGGCGAATAATGATGTTGCCGGCGATAACACGGCTGCCACCGGATTTTTTTACGCCCAAACGACGTCCCGCGGAATCGCGTCCATTGGTGGTTGCCGAACCTGCTTTCTTATGTGCCATAATTAAACTCCTTATATCCGGGGATTATCCCTTGATTTCCGTAATTTTTAACACAGTGATATACTGGCGATGGCCGCGAGTACGACGATAGTTTTGACGGCGTTTTTTCTTGAACACCAAAACTTTGTCACCGCGTTTTTGTTCTACAACCTGGGCCACTACGCGCGCGCCGTCGATAAACGGTGTGCCGATTTTGTCGTCCAGCATTAAAACCTGGTCAAATTCGACCGTGCCGTCGGCATTCAGGCGTTCAACCTTTACAATGTCACCCGTTTTCACGCGATATTGTTTGCCGCCGGTTTGAAAGATTGCAATGTTGCTCATATCTCTTTCTCTTGTTATTGTTCTTGTTCGTTTTGTTCAAAGTTTTCTACAAAAGTATCATTTTTTTATCAAAAGTCAAGCCTTTTGCATAAAAATTTCAACAAAAACAGAATTTATCACATAAAAAAACGCCCCAGCGGGGCGTTTGTTATGGGCATAACGCCAATTGTTTTAATACATTTTGTACGTCGTTATTGACCGACACAGTTATTTCACGTTGCAGGCCATCGACGTATGTATAATTAAACTTGTAATCCCGGAATTCTGGGAACGCGGCGTATGCCTGCTGGAACGGGGCAAGCATGGCGTAAAACCACTGACGCCCACGGCACAGGCAACCATTGCGAACGTCCGCCGCAACGGCCGCGGTGGCCGTATTGGGATATTTTTTATCCAATTCGCTGTCTGTCATCATTAAACAGCGCGCCCCAAAACCATAGAAATTCGCGTCATCAGACATAAATTTATACACCAGCCCGTCTGATGCACCCGCGCGCTTTAATGCATACGCCATTCCATCCGTACAGCACGCATTCGCAGACCCCATCAGCATTTTATACCGTTCCAGCAATGGCGCAGCCAAAGGATGATTGGCTGTAATATCCTCATCACACTGGGCCGCGGCCAAGAAACCAGCCAACTTATCGGCGCGAATACGCGGACTGCGCGGGGAAACAGTTTCGCGAATAATGGGCTTTCTGCGCCAAATTTCGCATTCTGTATCGCTGTCAAACGGACAACCATCTGCACGGCCAAATGTCACGGTCACCAATTCTGTTAAATCTTGGGCAACATATTCAGGGCGCGGCGCGGGCAATGCTATATTCTGGCACGGCGCATTATCCACAATCGTGGTATTTTGTTCATTTGTTATGCTTAAAACGCCCGTATCGTTATCCGCCCACAAATTCCCAGATGGCTTTTTCGGCGACAATAATTCTTCGACGCGTGCGCGCGTGGCGGCCGCATCAGCCATATTTTGTTTATACAAATCAACAACGTTTATTTCGTCTGGATTAACGGGATTTTCCGCAACCACAGTCGCCACAGGTTCGTATGGGGTATCTGGATTGCGTATATATAATTCCGGCATCGGTTGCAGAAACCAATCTGTGTAATCTTTATACTTGTAACTGGATACAGAATCATCCCAAATCGGCACGCCATCGCGCCAATCGACCGTTTTGTCGTATCCGCGCGGATCGTAATTGCCAACCGTTCCGTCCCAAACAGGTTCGCGATTATCATCCGGCACAGGCTTTATCGACAACAACTTTACCGAACGCATGGGTTCTGGCGCAGGATAAATATACCCAGGCATTTGCGCGCGCATATCGGCCGGCGCAGACATCACAGGTCCCGCATTTAACACCAACGATTCCGCCGCCGGCGCGGGGGTAATTTCATAGCAACCAGGCCCGATACATTCGGACGCAGTCGCAATATTCGTCCCGCATAAACACAGCAAAGACGAAAAAATAAAGATTCTGGTTTTCATATTTTGAATAATATCACAAAATAAAGCGTTTTTGTATATAAATTTATTCAGTTTTTATTATGAATGTATTCCATAATTTGGTATAATTTTGAAAACCAAAGGGGGACACATGAAAAAACTGTCTGTTATCGCAATATTGTCGGTGCTGGTTACGCCTGCATTCGCAACTGATGCAGAACTGGCCGAAGAAAAAATTTCAACAACCGATGCCGAAATTGTTGAAGTTGCGGATGCTGAACCGGTCGCATTGAATACTGATACAACGAATCCGGATATAAAATTTCCGCACGGGCTGCAAATTGGTGTTGGCGTTTCCGCCACCAGTGGTCTGAACGGCTTTGTTGGATATGCCAATAAAAACTTTGATTCTTTTTGGTGGAAACGGTTTGGGGTACGGTTGGATTTTGCAACAACTGCGCCGATAAATTCTCTGATTGATTCCGGTATAGATGCCGTAATGGGCGACGGGATGGAATTGGGCGACGGAATGATGATAACAGACGGCGCAATTGACGCATATCATGTTGCCGCTTTGATTGATTTTTATCCGTTTGGGGATACTTGGTTCTTGGGCGGATGGCGCATAAGCGGCGGTTATTATTTCGGCAATATGGATATTTCTGCAAAATTAACCGGCGAAGAAATTGGTGATTTTTCATTCAGTTTGGACGGTAAAGATTACCAATACAAAGGTGGCGAAATGAACGCAACCGCCGGCCTGGATTGGAGTTATCATGGTCCATACCTGGGGACTGGGTTTGATTTGGGTTTATTTGCCGGATTCAAAATTTATTTTGATGCCGGTGTAGTATTTACCAATCGCGCGCCCAGTATCGCATTGGACATCCCGCCCACCGGATTACAGGTACGGGAAGGAAACGCGTGGCAAGATGTTGATGTCGACGAATTGGAAAGTGCAAAAAACCAAGCATTGGCCGAAGCCCAGGAAGAGTTGAACAAACTGACATTTTATCCGATGGTAAAAATTGGATTTATGTATCGGTTTTAACAAACGCCCCATTCGGGGCGTTTTTTTATTTACATTTTACGAAAATTTGCAAACAACAAAACTTAACGCATGTACGGACTGTACATACCGCGGTTTTGATTTTGTAATTGTTCGATATTCTGGGTTATACAAACACGCATTAAATTCACACATTCTGTCATAGTTTGTCTGTTATTCGTTTTTGCCGCGTTTTGACACCTCTGGGTTGTCTTACACAGCGATGCAGACAATTGTTTGGTTACCTGTTTATTATTTTCAGTGACGTGGCATTTGTCCGTCTTCTCTAACTTATCATACATCTGTAACGCCATTAAATCTGTTTCAATTTGACGTTTTGCCGCGCCAATATCCGAACCATTAATCGCAGACGCTATGCGTTCCAAATTACGTGATAAACAATTCATAACATCTTCGGTCAATCCAGCCGTCATACAATTTTCCGCACCAACAACGCCGTTATTGCCGGAAATTGCCCCCCCAGACGAACCAGAAGATGACGAAGTTGCGCCGGCGGCCTCGAGCTTGGATGTTAAAATTTCGCGCTCCAATTGGGTTTTTAGTCTGCTTAATGTGGCGTCCAGGTATTGATACTGTTTATACATCTGTTGCATCATTATGGTGGATTTTAACGCAACAACGTCACGCATGGCCTGTTTAACAGATGCACTGTCCTGATTTGTTGTTTTGCCAATATTGTAAACATGCGTACTGCATAATGCCAATTCAGGTGTGATATAATTATTGTCCGCGTTATCACAACCGTTACTGGACGCAGCAAAAACATCATTGGACAGAATTGCTGTGCCGAATAAAATAACTGTTAAAATGCCACATTTTGATTTCATATTTTAAAAGTATATTGAATGTTATTGTTATTGCACCGTTGGTAAAATGGATTGTATATATCATTACCACATTTACACAAACCGTTTAAAAAGTCTGTTGTACCACCCGTTTGCACACACTCAAAACCAGAATACCTAAATCCAGATACGTTTGTTCGATTGCTTGGTGATCTGGCGGTGTTTTCAGAATCCTTAACGCATTGCAATGTATTATAATCAAATGACAAATCGTCACCATTCAGGCATTTACACACACCGGCCGCATCGTCCCACTCAGCGAATCTGTCAGACGTAGAATCAGTGCATAAACATTTCTTGTATTCTGTACCCTGTACAGGACGGCATCTTTCCTGGGCACCATATGTGGATTCACCAATCGTACTTGAAATTGGCACCCCGCTTGTTGCTATATCTGCCATTTCCGTTTTATCAACACACACCCTGTCTGGTAATTCCCTTAATCCGGCCAATGTGCGTAAATCGTTATATGTTTCGGCACCAACCGCACAATATATAATACCATCATTTTCTGGGGTCGTTTGCGAATTTGACCATATATTACTGCCATAATATGTGGGGGCGTCCTGTTCAATTATGCGTTGCAGTGTTTCAATGTCTATATCCGCCTGCTTTTTACGGTTACGGAACAGGAATGAATTATCCAGGGCCTCGGACGCACAACCAACACGAACCTGAACACCACCGGTGCCCGTTTCGGGGTATAACCAATTACGTTGAACCTCTTCATCACTGGTTAACATTTTTATTAATTGGCACCCACCGTCGGACATGGGCACAACCTGGCCCGGTTTGCAATCTGCGCCACCAAACACCGTGCCACCGCCGGATTCAACCGGAACAGATTTTCCATTTTGACAATTTTTAGATGTATAGTGCATAACCTGGCCTTCGGCACACAGGTATTGGCCCCACGCATTGCATGTGCCGTTCAACATCATATAAATATCTGTGATATCAACACCAACCGATTGTGCCAAAATTAACCCGTCATACAATTCATCCAACACATCATTGTATGGGTCGAAAAATTCCATTGCCTTGTCTTTAAATACAGAAACACGTTTTGGGCCGGTGCAATTACTGCCCGTGGAATCGCACCCCGCATATTCAAACGCGGTATTCATTGCGGCCTGGGCACGTTTTAGCGCATTTTCTGCATTTTCAACCTTGGTCAAAATTTGGCCAGAAATTTGTTCACGCGCCAACAAATCCGCCGATATACCGGCCAACGCCGCAGATTGTTGGGCCGCGGTCAACGATGAACCAGATGTTGACGCCGCCGTGTTTGTTGCGGGCGCAGACGTCGTCGTGGCCGTTGCGGTTTGTATCTGGCTGGACATGCTGTTTAATGCGGCTGTATTTGCAGATGTAGCGTTGGCAATTGCTTGCTCGGTCGCGGCCTGTTGCTGGGCCAAAGCGGCCTGAATCTGGGCGGCGGTATCAGCACTTTGTTGCTGCATCTGTTGTTGCATTTGTTGCATTTGCTGCTGCATTTGCTGCATTTGTTGGTTGCTTTGCTGGGCGGCCGCATTGGCCGCGGCAATTTGAGCGTTTGCTTGGGCAACCTGGGCCGCAGCGTTTGCATCAGACACCAATTGCGCAGATATAAATTCGATTAAATCCGTGCCATATTTGCTGCATGTTTCGTTTGACTGGACACATCCCGTCACAATCGGGCGCGCAATATCCATCGTCGAACAACCACCATTTGCGCACTTTGGTTGCGCACAACGCAAAATCAGCGCGTTACAATTGCCAAAATCCGCCGTCGGCGTAGTCCCACCACCGGTCAAAGCACTGTTCGAACGGGGGTTTGTATATGTGTTCCACTGGGCATTATTAACCGCCCCCATGTTATTATTATACGCGGTAAGATTATTGCCCACAGTCGATGGCACAGGCGCCGCAATCACAGCGCACGTCACCAACGCCAGCACGGATACTAAAAATGCAGGTACGCGTTTCATATTCTCTCTTGCGTGTAATTTTATCATAAAAATTTCACAGTGAAAAGATAAAAATCACCCGAGCATGATAAAATCCTGTAAAAATTTGACAAAATGTATTTTTGTGCGTTATAATTCGGGCATGATTATTGATGATGGCAGTCTGTTAAGCATAAGTGCGTCGGATTTGGATGCCGACGGTGTTTTACGTGTTCCCGATGGCGTGTATGAGATCGCGCAATACGTTGGTGCAGATATGCCAAATTTGCGCGTGGTTATTCGCCAAAACAGCCGCGGCGAATGGCAAAAAATCCCAATTACCACAATTAAAAACAGACCTTATTTTGAATCAAAAATACATCAAATTGGTGCAGCGCATGTATCAAGCGTTCAAAAACTGCGTTTTGATAAAGACGGACTGAACGAGCAGCCAGACGTACATCTTTCCATCAATCGTGACGACAACAAATATCAAATTGTTGGCAGCGGTCTGGCCTATGCGGTTCTGCAATGCAGACGCGAATTGTTACGACGTAAATTTAATGCGGTCGCAAATGCGTATAAAGCCGCCCACCCAAACGTTCCTGAAAAATATATCGACATTTTGCATAATGCACTGGAATGGAGTTTGTGCGACGCAACCAAACTGAATGTCGCAGGTCGTAAAAAGTTTATCAAATACATCAATGAATTTGACGCCAACATTAATTACGTAAATAACATTTTTGCAAAATACCCAAATGTGGGCAAAAAATTTAATGAACTGAAAAACATTAATGTTGATGATTTGTTAAAAATAATCCGCCCGATACCGACGGATAATCCTGTATCTAAATCTTGTACCAGATGGTTAAAATCACGTCCCGTAAGCGCATCTGAAATGCACGCCATAGTCAATGCAGGTTATAAAAATCCGGGCGCATTTCCGTATTCTTGGCTGAAACGCATCCCGGCGGCTGACCGTGGCGCGGCAACACAAAAACTGCACGATGTGCTGCGAAACGCAGCGATTGAAATGTACAGTCCTGAATCAGACATCGCAAAACGACCACTGTTGGACAATTTGGCGAAAAAACTGGAAAATATCATCGGTCAAACAATCCAGATAAAATACTTGGCCGCGGGCGCGTTTTCCAAAACATATACTATGCAAATCCCAGGCGATAAAAAATACGTTTGGAAAATATATCACTGCGATGTGAATAACGGCATGATGCACAGCAATATGCACGATACAGAATTACAAAACTCGTTTTTACTTGGGGGCGCGCGATATACGGGCAAGGCAAAATTCCGTAATATATCCGTGGCCGGCATCAGCAATCAACGCGGCGAAACATATATGATTTATCCATATACAGACGGCGCATCAAATAAAATTTCTGTACCACAAAAAAGATTCCAAGAAACGGACGCCTATGTTTTGGGTGATACGAATCCTGAAAACGTTGTTAATAACACCATTATTGATATGGGCTCAATCGATATAAATCGCGCACGGTGGGATGCGCCGAAATACGTATCAAAAATTATGCGGACCGTATTGTATAATTCTTGGAATGATTTGGGATATGTGCTGAATAATTATAACAGTGCTCAAATCGGTATGGCTTTAAGTTTTCTGGGCGGGAAAATTTCGCACTGGGATATTGATTACAATAAAATCATGGCAAAGATAGAATTTCTGAAACGCCGCGCCCGCATAAGATAACACACAAGAGAGTAAGAGTATAACATCTGCATTCCGCAGTCTCTTACCACCCCGTCGGCAAGCCGCCACCCCTCCAATGGAGGGGAATTTAGCCCGCGACGGGAACATAACAAGTTCCCCTCTGCGGAGGGGTGCCGACGCAGTCGGCGGGGTGGTCTGTCACGAGTAACGAGCAACATCATCGCTGTCATCCCGTCGCGCGGGGCGCGACCCCCCCCGCCCCCACAAATAAACATCCACGAAAATTGCATTTTCGCGGGACCCAGTGTGGGGCGGGGTGGCTTGCCACCCGAAGCCTCGGCGAAGGGTGGTTTATCACGAGTAACGAGTCACGAGTAACTTATTATTCCGTTTGTTCATTGGTTGTTTCGGAATTGTCGGATTCAGTTGTTCCAGAATCGTCGGAGCCGGTTGTTTCGGAATCGTTTGATACGCAATTGCCGTCTTTCATGGTATATCCACTCTCGCAAACGCAAGTATTATTTGTATTTCTTGTCTGATTTTTCCCGCATGCTTTATAGCAATATGTGCCAACAGCTTCGTATCCTTCAATGCACACGCACATATCATTAACTCTTCTTTTTTCTGTTC